>CAYFKL010000038.1:0-3329 GCA_964343565.1 uncultured Actinomycetes bacterium | reverse complement strand
GCTTATGCTGCGGAGCATTTAGAGATTCACACTACAAATGCTCGAGCAGATGCTGAGTTAGTACGAAATGCCGGTGCCGTATTTATCGGACCATTTTCGCCAGTATCTCTAGGAGATTATGCTGCAGGTAGCAATCACGTGTTACCCACCGGAGGGTGTGCGTGTCATAGCAGCGGACTATCGGTACACACTTTTCTCAAAGCTGTTCATTTGATCGATTACTCAGAGTTAGCATTGAATGAGATTGCAAGCACGGTCGTAACGCTCGCGAGAGCAGAGGATCTGCCAGCGCATGGGGAGGCAATTCTCGCGAGGACCGGAGATGATCTCTTGTGAACAACTGGCCTGATTGGTTGCCGCTTAGGGATGAACTGAGATCAGAAGTTGCGTATGGAGCACCACAAATTGACGTACCAATACGACTAAACACTAACGAAAATCCATTTCCGCTTTCACCAGAAATTTCAAAAGCGATCGCTAGGCGGATACTTGAAATTATCCCAAATTTGAATCGCTACCCAGATCGTGATGCTGTCGAACTTAGAGAAAAACTTGCCACATACATCAATCACAATGGCACATCTTTCACGTGGGAAAATGTCTGGGCTGCCAATGGAAGTAATGAAATCATTCAACAAATTTTTCAAGCATTCGGTGGAAGTTCTCGAAAGGCTATCGGTTTTACTCCCAGTTATTCGATGCACCCAATCATTGCTCGCACTACCCAAACTCCATGGATTGCCGGATTCCGAAACTCCAAATTTGAAGTGAGTTCAGCCAGTCAACAAATTAAGGATTCGGGTGCCGAAATCATTTTTTTAACATCTCCAAATAATCCGACAGGTACAACTACTTCACGAAACGAAATTGAACAAATCGCTGCAGAATTTCCGAGCAAACTCGTAGTTGTAGATGAAGCGTATGCTGAGTTTTTGCGGACACCGTCAGAGAGCGCAATCAATTGTGTAGGAAATTTTAAGAACGTGATTGTTATTCGAACAATGAGTAAAGCTTTTGGGTTGGCAGGCGCGAGAGTTGGCTATTTGGTTGCTCACCCAAAGATTGTGCAAGCGCTTATGTTGGTGCGATTGCCATATCACTTAGGTGCTCATACTCAAGAAATAGCAAAAGCTTGCTTGGAACATTCAGAAGAATTGTTATTGAATATCGAAGTCTTGAAGCAGCAACGAGAACGAATTATCAGCGAGTTGACCAAGTTAGGTCTTGCTCCATTCCCGAGTGATGCAAATTTTGTGTTATTCGGCGGGCTGGATGATGCTCGGGCAGCTTGGAACTTCCTGCTAAATCGAGGAGTACTTATTAGAGATGTCGGTCTGGATGGGATGCTCCGAGTTACCGCTGGAACTCCGGAGGAGACTACGATCTTCCTTGAAGCCATCGCGGATTATTTGAAAGAGGGTCAACAATGAGAAGTGCAAGTGTGGAACGCGTTACCAAGGAATCAAAGGTACGCGTTGACCTTAGTATTGATGGCTCTGGTCAGATTGATATCCAAACAGGCGTTCCTTTCTTTGATCACATGTTGAGCCAATTGGGTAAGCATGCTGGTTTTGATTTGAAAGTTACCACTCAGGGTGATGTGGAAGTTGATGCCCATCACACCGTTGAAGATACTTCACTTGCTTTCGGTCAAGCCTTACGAGAAGCCTTGGGAGAGAAGAGTGGCATTCGTCGTTTCGGAAATTCTCTTGTTCCTCTGGATGAATGTTTAGTGCAAGTTGCCGTTGATCTTTCCGGAAGACGGTACGGCGTCCACCGAGAACCGGAGATAGTTGAGTTAGTTGGAACTTTTGACACAACATTAACCAGACATATTTGGGAATCGATAGTTGCTGAAGCAAAAATATGTTTACACATAAGAGTCCTCGAAGGTCGAAATGCTCACCATGTCATTGAGGCACAATTCAAGGCGGTAGCCCAAGCATTACGAGACGCGGTTGCGCTTGATCATAGAGTTGTAGGAATTCCCTCAACTAAAGGCTCGCTTTAAGTGACTCGTGTTGCCATATTCGATTATGGCTCAGGAAATCTTCGCTCCGCAGAGCGAGCTCTTATTAAGTGCGGAGCCGAAGTCTCGATTACCAATGGCAAAAGTACGTTGCTGGAAGCTGATGGAATTCTGATTCCAGGAGTTGGCTCATTTCAGGCATGCATGAAGGGCATATTGGCACATCGCGGTGATGAAATCGTCGATAAGAGACTTGCTGGGGGCAGACCGGTTCTAGCCATATGCGTAGGAATGCAAATTATGTTTTCAACCGGTCTTGAACACGCAGTCATGACCCAAGGATTATCACAGTGGCCTGGACAGGTTGATTTGCTGGAAGCAGATGTTATTCCGCACATGGGCTGGAATACAGTGCAGGTTTCAGATTCGAGTAAATTGTTTCGAGGTATTGGGAACGAACGTTTCTATTTTGTGCATTCATATGGCGTTCAAAATTGGGTGATGTCAACATCTAATTCTCAGGACCCGCCAATCCTTGCATGGACGACCCATGGAAAGCCTTTTATCGCAGCAGTAGAAAATGGTCCGCTCACGGCAACGCAGTTTCACCCGGAAAAATCTGGAGAAGCTGGAATTAGGTTGTTACGCAATTGGATTTCAGGTTTAAAGAATGGCTAAGGAGCGAGCAAGACGACGTGCGATTCGAGAAAATGAAAGATTGGAAAAAATTGCACTTGCCAAAGAGAAGCAACGGAAGTTGCTAGAGAAAGCCCAGCGCCGAGAGGCTATTGCGAAAAAATTTTCGATCAAGGTTCAGCCAGGGGCACTTGCTCGGCGCCGCAGAAGAAGATTTGTGTTATCCATCTTCTTTTTGTTTATGTTGAACATTTTCATTTGGTTACTATTTGATTCCGGTTATGCTCGATTTTTTGGATTTGCACTTTCACTCATCTTCTTTCCTGTCATTAAGAAGATATTAGTTGAGGAGAATTGATGGTCGATTTCACGATTCTCCCAGCAATCGACGTTGTGTCAGGTCAAGCAGTGCGATTAACACAGGGAGACCTTTCTCAAAAAACTGTTTATGGAAACCCTGTAACAGTTGCCCAAGATTTTGCCCAACTTGGAGCGCAGTGGTTGCACTTCGTTGACTTGGATGCAGCCTTCGGCCGGGGATCAAATGCTGCGCTTATGGCAGAAGTTATTTCCGAGACATCCTTAAAAGTTGAACTCACGGGTGGGATTAGAGACGACCAATCGTTAACGCGTGCTCTCGAAACCGGCTGCGCCAGGGTGAATCTTGGCACGGCGGCGATCGAAAAACCTGAATGGACCAAAGAAGTAATACAGGAATTTGGAG
>CAYFKL010000037.1:0-11269 GCA_964343565.1 uncultured Actinomycetes bacterium | reverse complement strand
GGCTACCGGTGCTTCGTCTGCAGGCTTATTAGCCTCTGGTGTCGTCTCAGACATCATTCCTCCTCGAGAGGAGCCCTTGGGGCTCTGATGATGGGAAAGTAAGTCCCCTACCAGAACTTGTAAAGTCCCGACACCCTGTCGCTGACCCACTTCCTATTTTTGAGTTAAACCTTGAGGATTGGAAAGCCAAAATTGATCCAAAAGGAGTTAAACATGGGAGAGCTGATTACCTTTCCAAGCAACGGGGGCTCATGCACCGGCTATCTCGCGCTGCCGGAAAATTCCAATGGTTTGGGAGTAATCGTGATCCAAGAGTGGTGGGGACTCGTGGGTCACATCACCGATGTTGCCGACCGCTTTGCCCAAGCAGGTTTTACTGCTCTGGCTCCCGATCTCTATCACGGCACTAAAACCACTGAACCAGATGATGCAATGAGATTGATGATGGGCTTAGCCATGGATCGTGCATCACTTGATATCGCCGGGGCAGCAAATGAATTAGCAAGTCGAATTAATGCCGGCTCAAATTCGATCGGTGCTGTGGGATTCTGCCTCGGTGGTTCGCTCGCACTTTGGAGTGCAACGCTCTCTCCATCAATTACCGCAACCGTTGGTTTCTATCCCGGAATTCCTTGGGACCGAGTAATGCCGCAATGGCAGAACTATCAAGGTAAATCAGCAATCATTCATTGCAGCGAACATGACGGAACCTCGGCAGCTCCCGGAATACAAATGGCCGTGAATGCAATCGGTAGCGCAGGCGGCAAAGTTACTGCTTACGACTACCCAGGCACTGATCACGCATTTTTCAATAGCGATCGACCTGAAGTGTTCAGCCAAAAGGATGCTGACCTTGCTTGGACCAGAACTATCGATTTCTTTAATTCAGAACTCAAGCCTCGATGACCCATTCGTTTCAATGCATTGATCGGGTTATCGATCAGTATTTTGAAAGTGGAATGACACCTGGTCTTTCATTCGCTCTCGTGCGCAACAATGAAATAATTTACTCAGGCGGCCGAGGAATGATGTACGCCGACGGACCCGAGCCCGACACATCAAGTATCTTTCGCATTGCCTCAATGACCAAAAGTTTTGTGGCTGCGGCAATCTTGAAATTAAGAGATGAAGGCAAACTAAATTTAGATGACTCGGTCATCACTCACATTCCCCAGATGAAGGCGATCAAACTTCCAACACCAGATTCGCCTGAATTAACGATCCGACATCTCTTAACGATGAGTGCAGGTTTCCCTACCGATGATCCTTGGGGTGATCGATGCGAGCCCATGACTCCTGAAGAATTCAATCAACTTATTTCTCGTGGCTTTAATTTCATTTACCCACCCGGAATCCGGTTTGAATACTCAAATCTGTCTTATGTACTGCTAGGTCGCATCATCACCAATTGTTCTGGAGTGCAATTTCAAACCTATATAACCGAAAATATTCTTAATCCTCTGAAAATGACGAGCACTCGTTTTACGATGCAAGAATTAAATCAAGATTACCTAACTCGCGGACATCGCAAACGCAATGATGAATGGTTAGCTGAGGACTTCTCCCCCACTGGCGAATTTGCCGCACTTGGCGGACTCTTTAGTTCGGTAAAAGATCTCACCATATGGGTAAGCGGAATGGTCAGCGCATTTGACCCACACGAAGAGAAGTTCTTACACCCCATATCTCGCACAAGCCGTAGAGAGATGCAACAAGGAGCGCGCGTTATTCCACCTGGAACCAATACTGATCCTCTTAAACCTGATTTTGATTTCCGTGCTTACGGTTTTGGGCTAGTTCATGAGTACGACCGAACTTGGGGCAGTTCTGTTGGGCATTCCGGTGGATACCCAGGTTATGGGACTCACATGCGATGGCATATTGATTCAGGTTATGGATTTATTCTCCTATCAAATTCCACCTATGCGCCGTCATATCCAGTTGCACGAAATGCACATCGAGCATTTCTTGAAGAAGTGGGTGCCGGAAACTTCTCCATGCCTACCTGGCCAAGAACTCTTGACGCCTTTAAAGCAATGCGATCACTCTTGCGAGAGTGGGATGCAAATTTGGCAAGTTCATGGTTTTCATTAAATGTTGAAATGGATGAGTCATATGCGCGCCGAGAGAAAGAGATTGCCGACCTGAAGGCAACTGCCGGTTCATTTGTTACAGATGAACCCGAAATCCTCGCGGGATCAACTCCCGCACAGATGCGATGGCGAGAGAAGTGTCAAAACGGGGAGTTAGAAGCCTTTATTCAACTCACTCCAGAGAATCCCTCACTCGTACAAACCTTCTCGATAAAGTTAGTCGGCGTGAAAACATTATGAAAATGATTTCAATCGACGGCGGCGGAGTCCGAGGCATCATTCCCGTCATGATTCTGGCTGAGATCGAATCACGAACCAACAAATCGATCGTTGATATGTGCGACATCATCGCTGGGACTTCGATAGGTGGCCACATCGCACTTGGCCTCACGGTCCCGAATGAATCTGGAAAACCGCGCTGGAGTGCACAGCAACTTTCGGAAAAATACCTATCCTCGCTTGAATCTATCTTTCCTAGCTCTGACTTCGGACTCTTAGATGTCATCAAAGGCATCACACACCAAAAATATGAAGCGGCCGGAATTGATTCAGTGCTACTAGAAATTTTTGGAGATGCCCGACTCTCCACTTCACTATGCGAAGTCTTAATAACTGCCTACGAAGTCGAAAACGCCATGCCACATTTCTTTACACGGCATGATGCACGTCAAGATCCTAAACATGATCACCTCACCCGCTTCGTTGCCCGAGCCACGAGCGCTGCCCCAACATATTTCGAACCTGCTGCCACATTGCATTCATCAGATCGCCTAACGTTTATTGATGGCGGTGTCTTTGCTAATAACCCAACCATGTGTGCTTTTGCTCATGCGCAAGCACTTGGTTTTGATGAAGATGACATGCTGATTCTTTCCCTCGGCACAGGTGCAGTATCCACACCGCTTGAGTATGAAACTGTGAAGGATTGGGGATTAGCGCACTGGGCGCGACCTGTTTTTGAAATTAGTGCTCATGCAAGTAACCACGCAATTGATTGGCAACTAAGTCATATCTTGAAGCAGAACAAGTACTTCCGTTTGACTCCATCTCTCGCAGAAGGCAGAACTCCACTAGATGATGCTCGTCCAGAAACCATGGCGAAGTTAGTGGGATTAGCCAGAGAATTGATCAAACAAAACGATGCAATGCTCGATCAAATTTGCACCCAACTCGTTAGTTAATAATCACCAAGAGGCGTGTAACGGGCGCCCTTCGGCATAGCCTGCCGCTGACTGGACTCCAACAACTGCACGTTCGTGCAATTCAGCTAAGGAGGCAGCACCTGCGTACGTGCAAGCAGATCTAACTCCGGCAACGATCGAATCAACTAAGTCTTCAACACCTGGTCGTTCTGGATCGATGTACATTCGAGAAGTTGAAATCCCCTCTTCAAAGAGTGCCTTGCGAGCGCGATCAAATGCACCTTCAGTTGAAGTACGAGCTGCAACCGCACGAGAAGAGGCCATTCCATATGACTCTTTGTACTGGCGACCCTGCGCATCTGTATGTAAATCTCCAGGCGATTCAAGCGTTCCGGCAAACCAGGATCCGATCATCACGTTTGATGCACCTGCTGCCAGCGCGAGCGCAACATCGCGTGGGTGTCGAACACCACCATCTGCCCAAACATGCTTGCCCATCGATTTTGCTTGCTCTGCACACTCAAGTACTGCAGAGAATTGTGGGCGACCAACACCAGTTTGCATACGTGTAGTGCACATGGCACCTGGTCCAACACCAACTTTCAAGATATCTGCGCCAGCATTAACTAAATCTTTCACTGCACTAGCAGTGACAACATTTCCAGCAACAATTGGAATCTTGGGATTAAGTGTTTTTACTGCAGAGAGTGCATCAAACATTTTGCGCTGATGACCGTGAGCAGTATCTACAACGAGTACATCAACACCAGATTCAATGAAGGTTGCTGCTTTGCCTGCGACATCACCATTAATTCCAATCGCAGCAGCGATTCGAAGTTTGGAATTATCATCGACAGCGGGTTCATACAACGTTGCGCGTAATGCACCGGTACGAGTGAGAATACCTATCAACTTTCCTTGCGAATCAACCACCGGGGCTAGGCGTCGTCGCTCATTATTCAGTGATTCAAATGCACTTCGAGGATCAATGTTTTGCGGCAAGGTCACTAAATCCGAACTCATGACTCGGGAGAGTTGAGTGAATCGATCAACCCCGGAACAGTCGGCCTCAGTAATGATTCCAACTGGTTTTCCCTGATCAACAACCACAAGTGCACCGTGAGCTCGTTTTGAAATTAAATCGAGCGCGTCTGCAACCGTATCTTGAGGTGTGAGGGTAACTGGAGTATCAAAAATTAAATGACGGCTCTTAACCCACTTAATGACATCTTGAACCACATCCAAGGGAATGTCTTGAGGAATTACAGAAATACCACCACGTCGTGCAATCGTTTCTGCCATTCGGCGACCAGAGATCGCAGTCATATTTGAAACTACTAGCGGGATAGTGGTTCCAGTTCCGTCGTGACTAGCAAGATCGACATCTAGCCGACTGAGTAGTTCCGAGGAGGAAGGAACCATGAATACATCGTCGTAGGTCAGATCGTATGTGGGGGCTTCGTGTAAGAATCGCACGTGGCACAAGGGTACGCGTTTAAAGCCGCCTAGACCTAATCGTAGGCTCGTTTTCCGCTTCGATCCCTGGAGAGTGCACGGTTAATCTCCCGATTTGCCTGTTTTTCCATGAGGGCAGCCCGTTTGTCGTGGGCCTTGCGACCTCGGGCGAGCGCAATTTCAACCTTCGCTTTCCCGTCCTTAAAGTAGAGAGATAGCGGGATTAACGTGACGCCAGTTTCTTTGGTCTTGCCAATTAATTTCAAAATTTCCCCACGGTGCATCAATAATTTGCGAACGCGTCGAGGTTCATGATTTGTCCAAGAACCTTCAGTGTATTCAGGAATATGTACGCCATGCAGATAGACCTCACCATCACTGACCATGGCAAATCCATCAACTAAAGATGCTCGACCGGCACGAAGTGATTTCACTTCAGTTCCCAATAACACCAATCCACATTCGATCACATCATCAATAAAGTAGTCGTGGCGCGCTTTCTTATTCTGGGCAATAAGTTTTCGACCCTTCTCCTTCATCACCCACGCACCCCCGAACCAGCCACAGTGTTGAGTGTACGCAGAACAGCCGCACCACGTTTCAAAATATCGGTACTTGCCACCACGTCTGGTGAAACTCCAATGCCATCGATATAGCGTCCCGAAGGAGTTCGATACTTACCAACTGTGAGTTGGATGATTGATCCATCAGAGAGTGTTTGTGGTTCCTGAACTGAGCCCTTACCAAAAGTCTTCGTTCCAACAATGATGGCACGATTGCGCTCTTGTAGCGCAGCAGCCACTATCTCTGCTGCGCTGGCAGAGTGAGCATCAACTAGCACCACAATTTTGGCCCGCTCTTTGGAACCAACAGGAGCGTCAAGACTGACTGGATCATCTCCTGCTCGTTCATAAGAGACAACTCGTCCACCATTTACGAAAAGCCCTACTGTTGCAACTGCTTCATCAACCAATCCGCCTGGGTTCCCTTGTAAATCCAAAATGATTCCACGTTTATGCGGATGTTTTTTCAAGGATTTCGCAATCTCGTTGCTTACACCGCGTTCAAATGCAGCGATGCGAATGACCAGAATTCCATCTTTCAAAACGCTTACGTCTAAATTCGTAGTTGTTATTTCTGTTCGAGCAACTTTAAAGTCAAGCGGCTCACCTTTTCGAATTACCGTCATCGAAATTACAGAATCAACTGCTCCGCGTAATTCATCTGCAACAACAGCAACTGAAAGACTGCTCACATCGGTACCGTCAACAACAGTGATGGCATCTCCTGGCAAGATTCCGGCGATAGCGGCTGGCGAACCTTTCTCCACGCTCGATACTTCCGTTCCGCCAGCCTGTCCCAATGTCAACCAGATTCCAATGCCGCTATATCGTGCTTCCAGTTCATTTTGGTTATCAGACTTAGTCGCGCCATAAGAGGACCATCTATCTCCGGTTGCTCTTAACATCCCTTCAATAGCTGCTTGCTGAAGTAACTCGGTTGGAGTCTGGGCAGCATCATGGGATTGAATTGAAATTCTCGCTTCATCCAACACGCCACCGTGATGTTGTGAGGCTCGGCCGATGAAAAAAGATGCGACAACAACACCTACTGTCACAGTAGTTATCGCAAGACGGCGCCGGCTAGCCATGCGCCTAGTCTAAAGGTCTTAGACCTTGAGGTATTTGCGCAGCGTAAAGAAGGAGGCTAGTGCGGAAACAATGACTCCGGTCGCCAGAAGGAGCAAAGATGCATTCCACACATCACTCCAACCGAAGAAATTGGTGAATGTTAGGAGAGGAACTATCCGAGTATCAACCAAGTTCTTAAATGCAGCCAATAGTCCAGTTGCAATGCCCCAGCCAACTAACGCCGATATCAATCCCTCAAGCAGGAATGGCAACTGAATAGAAAAGTTGGATGCCCCAACCAAGCGCATGACGCCAGTTTCTCGGCGACGATTAAATGCCGCAATTCTCAATGTATTTGAAATTAAGAGTGCTGCGGTTAGGACACTGATCAGTCCAATCGCGAGCGCTCCGTCACGCAAGACACCAAGAAGTTTGAAGAATTTATCTAATATCTCTCGCTGATCCTGAACAGTGTCAACGCCAGGCCTTCCGGCAACTGCACTCTGAACGACTGCGAATTTCTTCGGATCCCGCAATTTCACTCGATACGACTCAGGCAATTGATCTGCAGTTACGTTATCGACTAGCGCAGTTCCCTTGAACCGCTCTTTGAATCTAACGTAAGCCTCTGATTGAGATTCGTAGTACACCTCTTGCACAACTGGAATTGCCTTCAAGTCCGCTTCGAGTTGAACTTTCTGCTCCACGGTGATTGGGCCGCCAACACATGAAGGGTTATCTGATAATGATCCGCATAGGAAAATTGAGACTTCAATTTTGTCGTACCAATAATCTTTCATAACTCTTACTTGGCTATTAGCCAACAGCCCTACCCCCAGCAGCGAGAGCGATATTGCAACTGTGATAACAACTGCAATGGTGAGCGTTAAATTTCTGCGAAGTCCAATGGCGACTTCTCGCGCAACAAAACTAGCTCTCATAACATCACCCGCTATATCCGTAGATACCGCGAACTTGATCCCGAACTATGACGCCATTCTCAAGTTCGATAACACGTTTGCGCATCTGATCAACAATTTTGTCATCATGCGTAGCCATGACCACAGTAGTGCCAGTGCGGTTAATTCGATCGAGCAATTTCATGATGCCAACGCTCATATTTGGATCTAAATTTCCTGTGGGCTCATCGGCTATCAAAATCTGTGGTTTGTTGATGAATGCACGAGCGATTGCTACGCGCTGTTGTTCACCACCTGATAACTCTGATGGCATGCGCTTGTCATATCCTTCAAGACCGATGAGTTCAAGAATTTCTGGAACCTGTCGAGTAATCTCTTTTGGATCAGCACCCACGATTTGCATGGCAAATGCAATATTTTCAAAAACTGTTTTGTTGGGAAGCAATCGGTAGTCCTGAAACACGGTTCCGATACCTCGCCGAAATTCTGGAACTTTCCATTGAGATAACTGGCTTAAATCCTTACCAGCTACATACATGCGACCACTCGAGATACGTTCTTCTCTCAGTACCAATCTTAAGAAAGTGGATTTTCCAGAGCCCGACTGACCGACGAGGAAGACAAATTCACCTTTAGCAATTTCCAGCGTGACATCATCCAACGCAGGTTTTTCCTGTTTTGGATAGGTCTTGGTGACGTTCTCACAACGAATCATCTGGGCATCACTGGCAAGAGTCTAGGAGGCTGACGCAGGCTAGTGGCCGGTGGCACGCCGCCACTTAATTCCGGCTTGAATGAATTCATCAATTTCGCCATCGAGCACTGCCCCAGTATTCCCAGTTTCATACTCAGTTCTATGGTCTTTAACCATCTGATACGGAGCCAGCACGTACGATCGAATTTGATTTCCCCATGAACCCGTTGAATCACCTCGAAGCGCATCGATCTTGGCTGATTCCTCTTGGCGTCGACGCTCTAAGAGTTTGGCTTGTAACACGGTCATGGCAGTCGCTCTATTTTGAAGTTGGGACCGCTCATTTTGGCAGGAGACCACGATCCCGGTAGGAATGTGTGTAATGCGGACCGCTGAATCAGTGGTGTTCACACCTTGTCCGCCTGGTCCTGAAGAACGGTAAACATCTATTCGTAAATCTTTTTCATCAATCTCAACGAAATCACTCTGTTCAACAACGGGAACAACTTCAACTCCCGCAAAGGATGTATGTCTTCTACTCTGGCTATCAAATGGAGAGATGCGAACCAATCGGTGAGTTCCTTGTTCCACCGAAAGCGTGCCGTACGCATATGGAGCAGATACTTGAAAAGTTGCAGATTTAATTCCGGCCTCTTCCGCATAAGAGGTATCAAGAATTTCAGTTTTAAATCCATGCCGTTCGGTATAGCGCAAATACATGCGCAGAATCATTTGTGCCCAATCAGCTGCCTCAACACCGCCCGCCTCCGAACGGATAGTGATTAAGGCCTGTCGAGCGTCGTACTCACCATTGAGCAGAGTTCGAATTTCTAATTCGTCAATAAGAGGTATTAATCGATCGAGTTCAGATTCACAATCTTTGACTGCAACGGCATCCTCATCCGAAAGCGCCATGTCTAAAAGAATTTCTAGATCGTCAATACGAGAGCGCAATCCTCGAAGTTGTTCAAGTTCTCGCTGAGCATATGAAAGTTCACTGGTAACTTTCTGAGCCTTTGCAACATCGTCCCAAAGATCAGGAGCCCCGGCCGCTGCTTCTAACTCTTTGATCTTTACCGCGAGGGCCTCAACGTTAAGAACCGTCTCAATTGAAGCTAATGTCTGGCTCAACTGCGTCAGTTCAGCACGTAATTCTCGATCAGCCACACCCCTACCTTATCGGGTGTCGACAGTCGTTATAGCACGGGCCTGCGCGCTAACAACTTTTGTTATCCCCGCCATCAGGGGAACTTGCGCCTCTAGTTTGATCTGAACTGAACCGGGTAAAAAAGTTAAATCTACAATTTTTGTATCGTGGAGAAAGAGTGATGAGTGATGTTTAATCTGGTCATCTACATGCAGGAACATGGAGTTGGTATCGAATTGGACTGATAAATCTCCTTGCTGTTGGTAATACCAATTTTCATCAATTCGCGAACTCGCAATGAGCGCACATTCCTCGGCTAGAGATCGTAAGTCATTCTTGGCAATGTTGAACTGAGCTACGGAAACAATCAAGACCAATACTGAAGAAAGGATTGCAAGAAATCCCAAGATAACGGGTAGGAGTGAACCTGATTCATCTTTTAACCGTTCCACTGTGGCATCGATTCACTCTTTGAAATGAATAGTCCTTTAGAAAAGAGTTGGTTAGTAACTTCACCCTCGATCGTTACCGTTATCCGCGTCCCCGGGTCCTGACAATTACTTCGATCACACGTGATGTGGGCTTCTAATTTATTTAGATACTTTGATAGCGCAGAATCAATAAGGAGCTCTGCCCGCTGCCTTCCTACCGTTTCATTTTCCGAAACCCTTACTGCCCGAACTGCCTCTCGCGCCGCATTTTCCGCTAAGACTCTCGCCTCGGCGTAGGAGAGAAGTGAGGTTGCTATAAGAATCAGAGTGAGAAATGCTGGAATAGCGAAGAGAAAAACTTCAACTATGGCGCTTCCGGTCTCATCGCGTAATAGTTGTTTCATCACGATGACATCGTGGATCTACTCAGCGAAAAACCCAATATGAGAATCTCAGGCTGTGGAAAATTATGCCTTTCCAAAGCGGCGTTGCCGCGCTGAATAAATCTCCAAAGCCTTCCACAAAGTGCGCCTATCGACATCTGGCCACAAGGTATCCAAGAAAACTAATTCAGCGTATGCGGATTGCCAAAGCAAGAAATTACTAGTTCGCATTTCACCTGACGAGCGAAGAAAAAGATCCACATCTGGCATATCGGGCTCATCTAAATAGCGAGCAAAAATTTTCTCCGTGATCTTTTCTGGGTCAACTCTCTTTCGACGCACATCTTGCGCAAGTGCCTGAGCAGCATCAACGATTTCAGCTCGCCCTCCATAATTGACGCACATAGTTAGAGTTAATTTGCGATTGTGCTTCGTTAATTCTTCGGCTTCCAGCAATTCATTCAATACTGACTTCCAGAGTTTGGGTTCACGTCCTGCCCAACGTATTCGTACCCCGCGGGCATTCATTTCATCTCGGCGACGACGAATAACCTCCCGATTAAAGTTCATCAGAAATCTCACCTCTTCAGGCGATCGTTTCCAATTCTCGGTAGAAAATGCATACGCAGATAGATATGGAATTCCCAACTCCAACGCACCTTCAACCATGTCGAAGAGTGCTGCCTCACCAGCCTCATGGCCTTTAGTGCGGGGCAAACCTCTCTCCTGAGCCCATCTCCCATTTCCATCCATCACCACTGCAATGTGCCGAGGAAGCGCTGAAAATTTTGGTGCCTTCTCCCCGCTTGGGTGCGGACTCGGTTTGATTGATTCGGATTTCTTCATGCTCTCTCCACAAGAGGAAGACTGCGTAAACCGTTCTCTAAGTGCCACGAGAGATAAGCCGCAACCAATCCATGCGCCTCTTTGCGATACTTGCTCTCGCTTTGAGTGGCGATCTGCCAATCTCCAGAAAGAAGAGCGGAAAGTAGACTCAATGTTTGCTCTGCTGGAGTAGCACTAGCAGGTGGTCGACACTCTGCGCAGACGCTGCCACCACCGGAAAGTGAAAACCATCGATGCGGTCCTGGTTCCCCACATCGCGAGCAATCAGAGAATGAAGGTGCATATCCACCTACAGATAAAGATCGAATCAAATAGGAATCTAGAACTAACGCAGGTTCTAAATCAGATTCGGCCAGAGTTCGCAATGCTCCAACCACGAGTAGAAATTGTTGGAGCGCTGGCTCTTCAACTAATGCGGTAAAACGTTGTGCCGTTTCCAAAATAGCATTGACGATGGTCCATTTTGAGTAATCGGCTGAAAGTGCATCCCCGTAGGAATGAATAGTTTCAGCTTGAGTAACAACATC
>CAYFKL010000036.1:11072-11416 GCA_964343565.1 uncultured Actinomycetes bacterium | reverse complement strand
CCCCATCGATCTTCAAGTGCCATTTCCAGCGCGCCACCAACACGATAAAGTCGATCGTCTTGCATTGCTGGGGCAATGATTTGAAATCCAACTGGCAAATTATCTTCTGAAGCCAAGCCACATGGCACGCTCATGCCGGCATTGCCAGCTAAATTGACTGGAATGGTAGCAATATCGTTTAAGTACATTGCCAACGGGTCATTCACTTTTTCACCAATTTTAAATGCAGTAGTTGGTGAAGTGGGCGAAACCAAAACATCGGCTTGAGTAAATGCTTTTGTGAAATCATCAATAATGAGTGTTCTAACTTTTTGAGCGCTTCCGTAATATGCATCGTAGTAACC
>CAYFKL010000036.1:0-11062 GCA_964343565.1 uncultured Actinomycetes bacterium | reverse complement strand
AAATAATTCTTCGCTTTACCTCTGCCCCAAATCCAGCATCCCGAGTGAGGTTCATAACCTCTTCAGCGCTTCGCGAACCGTCATCACCAACACGTAAGCCAAACCGCATTGCATCAAATCGAGCCAGATTTGATGAGCACTCACTCGGTGCGATCAGATAGTAGGCCGGCAAAGCGTAAACAAAGTGTGGGCACTCAACTTCAACTACGGTCGCACCTAACTCACGTAGTAATTCGATCGACTCTTGGAATCGCTCCATAACTCCAGGTTGATAACCTTCACCACTTAATTCCTTCACCACACCAATGCGCATACCTTTTACATCTCGCTGCATGGCGGCAGCAACTACGGGTGGAACCGGCTGATTAATACTTGTGGCATCCATTGGGTCATGTCCGGCAATTACTTCGTGCAATAGCGCAGCATCAAGCACTGTTCGAGCGCATGGACCTGCTTGATCTAGCGAGGATGAGAATGCCACAAGCCCGTAGCGAGAGACACCGCCATACGTTGGCTTAACTCCAACGGTTCCGGTGACTGCCGCGGGTTGGCGAATTGAGCCACCGGTATCAGTTCCGATTGCAAGCGGTGCTTCAAAGGCAGCAAGCGATGCAGAAGAGCCTCCACCAGAACCGCCTGGAATGCGAGAGAGATCCCATGGGTTGTGCGATGGACCAAATGCAGAATTCTCGGTTGAAGATCCCATCGCAAATTCATCCATGTTGGTTTTACCAAGGATGACAACTCCGGCTCGCTTCAACTTTGTGACAACAGTGGAATCGTATGGCGGACGCCAACCCTCTAAAATTTTGGAACCACACGTAGTTGGAATCCCTTTTTGCGTCATGACATCTTTTAGTGCAAGTGGAACCCCAGCAAGCGGGGAGAGTTTTTCACCAGCCGCAATTGCCTTATCAATTTTCGTAGCTTGTTCAATTGCTCCAGCGCGGTCAACGTGGAGAAATGCATGCACATCAGCATCTACCGAATCAATTCGCTCTAAATGAGCGTTGGTCAATTCGACCGATGAAACTTCTCGCCGCTTGATGGCTTCTGCCATCTCATGAGCACTACGTCTGATCACTACTCTTCACCTAAAATCTGCGGTACACGAAATCTTTCCTCTTCTGACGCGGGCGCCGAATCCAATGCATCCGCGTTAGACAAACTTGGACGATTGACATCCGGTCGGAACACATTGACCAGAGGCAATGGGTGTGACGTCGGAGAGACATCGGCACCAGCAACTTCCTGCACCTTTGCAACCGCACCCAGAATCACATCAAGTTGTGTCGCCAAATGATCGATCTCATCTGCATTTAAGGCGATGCGGGCTAATCCCGCTAAGTGGGTGACCTCGTCCCGGGAAATCATGAGCGTCAGCCTACCTGCGACCTTTTCACCAGCGAAAATCTAGGCGTCGCGACCTTCTAACAACGCCAGGAATTCCTCTTCGTTTATTACTGGAACCCCAAGTTCGATGGCCTTATCAAGTTTTGAACCGGCAGCATCTCCAGCCAGAACATAGGAAGTTTTCTTGGAAACCGAAGAACTCACTTTGCCACCATGAGATGAGATAACTTCACTAATCTCGTCTCGAGTAAATCGCGTGAGCGAGCCTGTGGCAACAATTGTCAATCCGGCTAGCGTTTGAGGTGCTTCTTCTCTTTCTGCTTCTTGGAAAATAACACCCGCCTCCTGCCACTTTCGAATAATTTCTCGATGCCACTTTTCGCTAAACCATTCCACTATAGATTCCGCAATTACTTGGCCTACGCCATCGATCGAAGCCAATTCATCAATATCAGCCTGCGCAATGGCTTCTATGCTGCGAAATGTTTTTGCTAATGATTGAGCAGCAGTCGGTCCAACATGTCGAATAGATAGAGCCACCAACAATCTCCATAGTGGCCTGGTCTTCGCGGTATCCAGTCCGACCAAGAAGCGATCTGCAATGACTGAGAGTGATCCGTCTTTCTTTAAGAAAAAATCACACTTCGCCAAGGACTTCTCAGTAATTGAAAATAAACCGCCTTCATCGGTTAGCAGTTTCGCATGGAGTAATGCCTGTGCTGCTTCGTATCCCAAAACATCGATATCAAGAGCGGAACGCGAACCAATGTAATAAAGACGCTCTCTTAATTGAGCAGGACACGAGCGGTTATTCGGACACCGCAAGTCAACATCTCCATCACTCATAGCCTTCAATCCGGTTCCGCATTCAGGACATGTGCTTGGCATGAGAAATTCTTTTTCTTTCCCAGAGCGAGCGCTTGCAACTGGTCCAATAATTTCTGGAATCACATCACCGGCTTTTCGCAAAGTGACGATATCTCCTATCAATACGCCTTTGCGTTTGACTTCATCCGCGTTATGCAAAGTAGCTGAAGAAATCGTGCTCCCCGCAACTTTTACGGGTTCCAATCGTGCAAAGGGTGTGACTCGACCAGTTCGACCTACATTGACATGAATATCTAGCAATTTAGTGGTTACTTCCTCGGGCGGATACTTATATGCAATTGCCCATCGAGGAGCACGAGAAGTGGAGCCGAGTTGATCCTGCAACTTTCGATCATTAACTTTAATGACGACACCATCGATTTCGTGTTCAAGATCATGTCGATGATTTTCATAGCTTTGGATAAATTCAAGAATCTGATTGATATCCGATGTGACTTGATAACGGGTACTCGTGGACAAACCCCATGAAGCAAGCAATGAATAAGCCTCGCTCTGTTTATTAAATTCAGCACCTTTATGTGCCCCAACTCCATGAACCAACATGTGAAGTGGCCTGCTAGAAGTTACTTTCGGATCTTTTTGCCGCAAGGAACCAGCCGCTGCGTTTCTGGGATTTGCAAATGGATTCTTGCCCGACTTAACCAATGATTCATTCAATTTTTCGAAGTCCTTGATCGGAAAAAATATTTCACCTCGGACTTCAACAATCGATGGAATACTCTTCCCGATTAACGAATGCGGGACTGATTTAAGCGTTTTTACATTGAGAGTGACATCCTCGCCAGTTGTACCATTACCGCGCGTGAGTGCGCGCACTAATTTTCCATTCTCATAAAGAATATTTATTGCAAGCCCGTCGATTTTTAATTCGAGTAGCCACTCGATTGATTCTTGCCCGAGATCTTTCCGCACTCGAGTTATCCATTGATTCAATTCTTCTTCTGAAAATACGTTATCCAATGACATCATGCGTTCGAGATGATCTACGCTGGCAAAACTCGTTGAAAAACCTCCGCCAACAAGTTGTGATGGTGAATCTGCTGTCACTAACTCGGGATGCTCAGCCTCGATTCGAAGCATTTCGTTCCAGAGAGCGTCGTATTCGCCATCAGAAATTTGTGGATCATCCAATACGTAATATCGGAATTGATGTTCACGAACCTCTTCTCGAAGCATGAGAAGTCGATCAGAAATGGTGCTCACGCAACCATCTCCTTCACTGAATCAACCACATTCTTAAAATATCTCACTCGTTTATAAACTTCCTCAAAACTAGACTTAGGGTTACCGCAAGTTGACGTGAGCCAGGCAGATTCAACGTCTAATCCACTCTCTTTTTTCACTTCAAGAATCCGTGAGACCAACGCCTTGTGATCAGTGATTTCAGTTCCGAAACCGATCTGTTTACCAGCATCGACTAACAGACCAATGTCATCGACTTTGATTAAGTCAATATCCAGTGCAATTCGATTCAGTGAAGACGAAGCGAGTAACGAGATCGGTAAATCTCTGGCACAAGAATGCAGCACCGTCTCCACACCAGGAATACTTGAAGCAGAATTGAGAAAGGTGAGTATCTCCTCTTTCTCGGGAACTCTTATCCGATTTAAACCGGAAGGAGAAACCAACCCACCTGAGATAACAGAACCCAACATTGGTTCATCCCATTGAATGACCACCTGAGCCAGATTCGGAATTCTCCTGTGAAGTTCACGCACATATTCAGAGACTCCAACCAAAAGGCTCTCACTTAGATCTCGACATGCACCTTGATCTGCCAGCATCAGGCCGCCAAAAGTTCTTTCAACCAAGGAACAGAGCGTCCATGCGCCAGGAACTTGAATCTTTAACTTGCCATTCCAACCAGCAAAAGCCTCTTCAGCTGAGTCAAGATCTTCGCGTAATGCACTTCTTGCACGAATCTCATCGCGGCCCGCGCGATCGACCATTCTCCAACCAGAAGGTTGCAAGTCAAAATGTAAGTCATACAAAAATGCGCATCCACGTCCGGTGAAATCTCTTCCTACTCCTGCCGTCGGCAGTTCGGGCACATAAGGCAATTCTTCGTATGTACCAGCGACGAATTTTGCTGCCTCACGAGGATTCTTTCCTGATAGCGAGCCGATTCCGGTGACAATCACCGAGGTACTCGCAACCGAGTGGCCGTGATCGTTGCTGATCCAACCACCTTGCTTTCGTCATAAATGACTACTGCTTGACCCGCAGCCAAACCATGAAGTGGCGAATCAAGATGAACATTAAGTTCTTGATCTTGAAATTCATAGGTACAGGGCAACGCTTCACCGTGAGCCCTAATTTGAGCAAATCCACGATGTTCGCCTTCGGGTTTGGTTGAAGTTATTCGAACTCGATCACCAATGATTACATCTATTGCTAATGATTCTTTTGCACCAACAACCACCTTGTTGGCTACTGGATCAATTTTCAATACATACCGCGGCTGACCATCTGCAGTGGGTTGACTGATCCCTAAACCTTTTCGTTGGCCAATCGTGTAAGTAAACGCACCACTGTGCGTACCGAGTTTTACACCCGCCTCATCCACTATCTCACCTGAACTTGAACCCAATCTTTCTCGCAACCAACCTGCATTATCACCAGTAGGTATAAAACAAATGTCGTGGCTATCGGGTTTTTGTGCAACGCTTAAACCTCGTTGTGCAGCTTCCGCTCTAATCTCTTCTTTAGTCGTATCTCCCAAAGGAAAAAGAGAATGTTGCAATTGATCTTGAGTTAATACTGCAAGCACATAGGATTGATCTTTGCCTTGATCAACCGCACGATGGAGAGTTACTTTTCCACCCTCACTTTTTAGTTGGGCGTAATGCCCAGTACCAACTGCATCAAATCCCATGGCAATTGCCCGATTGAGTACCGCCTCAAATTTAATTTTCTCGTTGCATCGAAGACACGGGTTAGGAGTTTTGCCAGCCGAGTATTCGCTCATGAAATTTTCAACGACATCCTGACGAAACTCTTCTGCCATATCCCATATGTAAAAAGGAATTCCAATGACATCGGCGGCCCTGCGGGCATCTCTTGAATCTTCCAACGTGCAACATCCGCGAGCACCTGATCGATAGGTTTGCGGATTTGCTGATAGCGCTAAATGAATTCCAACTACCTCATGACCGGCATCATGGAGTCGAGCGGCAGCCACTGCAGAATCAACTCCGCCGCTCATAGCTGCAATCACTCGCATAGGGAGAATTATCTCCTACTTATATGACCTGCCTGACGCGCACGCTCAACGACTCCGGGAAGTACCGCAACCAATTTATCGACGTCTGCTGCCGTTGATGTTGCCCCGAGGGAGAATCTCAGCGATGCCCTCGCCTCTGATTCACTCATTCCCATAGCAAGCAAGACATGACTCGGGCGAGGCACGCCAGCTGAACATGCCGAACCGGTGGATGCTTCCACCCCTTGTGCATCGAGCAAGAGCAAGAGCGCATCTCCCTCAGCACCCGGAAAAGTAAAGTGAGCAATACCCGGCAGCATGTCGAGTTGATCATCACTGCCATTACAACGGGATTGTGGCACTTCGTTAATAATGCGATTTATTAAATTCTGTCTCAATGCGCTTACTCGCAAGTGGCGTTCTTGAAGATTCGCGATCGATTCAGAGGCAGCTACCGCAAACGCTCGGATAGAAGGCATATTCAACGTTCCGCTTCGAACATCTCGCTCTTGGCCTCCACCATGAAGGACTGGGGTCAAGGCAAGTGTTTTCTTTGCTATCAGAGCACCAACTCCAAGGGGTCCGCCAATTTTGTGAGCACTTATGGTCATGGCATCAACATTTAGTTCAGCAAAAGATAATGGGATTTTTCCAAACGCTTGAACGGCATCCACGTGTACTGGAATTCCAAATTTATGAGCGACTTCGACTATTTCACTGATGGGTTGGATGGTTCCAACTTCGTTATTCGCTGCCATCAAACTGATAAATGAGATATCTGGATTTCGCTCAATATCATCGATAACTGATTGACTATCAATTCGCGCAGATTGATCCACCTTTGCCCAAGTTACTTTCGCATCTTCATGTTGAACCAACCAATTAATTGGATCCAGCACTGCATGGTGCTCAATAGCGCTACTCAAAATTCGTTTGTTAGGTCGCTGCCAATACAAGCCTTTCAAAGCCAAATTATTCGCTTCAGTCCCGGAGGAGGTAAAAATTACATCGCTAGGTTCGGCATCTATCGCGATTGCAATTTCTTCGCGAGACTCTTCGACAACTCGTCGGGCTCTTCGCCCAGAAGTGTGCAAACTAGACGCATTTCCGAGCAACTGCGAGGCTTCGATCAGTGCGGCGAGAGCAACTTCCGAGATGGGAGTGGTTGCGGCGTGATCGAGATAAACCAAAGCCTTAACCTTTTCGGGAAGTTACGCCCGCAGTTGCTTGAGGCAGCACATTGAATAGGTCTCCTACCACTCCGAAATCTGCCAATTCAAAAATCGGTGCTTCAGCATCCTTATTTATTGCAACAATCGTCTTGCTAGTCTGCATTCCGGCTCTATGTTGAATAGCACCGGAAATTCCACATGCCACGTAAAGTTGAGGACTCACGGTCTTGCCAGTTTGTCCGACTTGATTGGTGTGTGGATACCAACCAGCATCGGTTGCTGCTCGAGAGGCTCCAACCGCTGCACCTAACACGTCTGCGAAAGATTCAACTGGAGTGAAATCACCGTTAGTCCCACGTCCACCGGAAACGATAATCGATGCCTCAGTTAGTTCTGGGCGGCCACCCTTGACTGGCGGTTGCTTTGCGATAAACGTAATGCCACTGTCATTTGCTAGTTCGATTGACTTACTCTGCGGTGATGCTGGTGAAGGAATGGGTTCGCAGGCATTTGGCCGAATTGTCACCAATGGAATATTTCGAACGACCTTCGAGTGAACCACAGTTGAACCGCCAAAAATTGATTGAGTCGCTACTAGATCCGCATCGAAATCGATGGCATCAGTAATGACACCTGCACCGATGCGAACCGCTAAACGACCAGCAATTTCTTTTCCTTTGGCACTACTGGTGAAAAGTATTGCCGTCGGATTCTCTTCTGCTATTCGAGAAAGTGCAGAAACGCTTGGGGCAACTGGATGATGATCGCTGGTTATGAATGCAGAAAATTTGGCTGCACCAAATTCAGCAGCAATCTCTTGGGACTTACCTTCTGTTCCAGCAAGTCCAACAAATACCGCATGAACTTCACCAAGATTTCGAGCCATCGTTAAGAGTTCTGTTGTAGCTCGAGAAGCAACTCCATCATTGTGATCAATAAGCACTACGAATTCAGCCATTCTCACACCAACTTCTTTTCAGCGAGGAATGAAACTAACTCGTTTCCGCCATTTCCCTCATCAACAATTTTGATACCTGCAGAACGAGCCGGACGCAATGCAAAGTCATTTACTTTGGTCCAAGCAGCGGCCTCTCCAACCTCTGAAGTTGCAATACCAAGATCAGCCAGGTTTTGATTCACTACCGTCTTCTTTTTTGCAGCCATGATTCCTTTGAATGATGGATAGCGCGGCTCATTTATTTTTTCATTCACTGAAATCACGCAAGGAAGTGGAGCTTCAAATTCCTCGATGCCGTCATCTGTTGATCGCTTAATTCGTGCCTTGCCATTTTCAATTTTTACTTCGAGCGCAAAAGTTAATTGCGGCCATCCGAGTCGCTCCGCCAACATCGCAGGAACCACGCTCATGCGCGCATCAGTGGATTCGGTGCCACAGAACACCACGTCCACACCTGTTGTTGCTACTTGCTTTTCAATCGCTTTGGCGAGTACCAGAGAAGTCGCGAGCGCATCAGAACCTGATATGGCTGGATCAGAAATATGTATGGCGTCGTCGGCGCCCATGGATAGACCTTTTCGAATAGCTTCGGCAGCTCGATCTGGACCCATAGAAAGGAGTGTGATGGTGTGTGCGCCACCTTCGCCATTTCCACCACTGGCTTCAGCGATTCTCAAAGTTTCTTCAATTGCATATTCATCGAGATCATTCAACACAGCGTCAACACCGGCTCGGTCCAGCCGGGTGTCCTCTGCTAATTTTTTTTCAGCCCAAGAGTCTGGGACTTGTTTTACGCACACTAAAAATTTCACACCATTCTCCTTTTGGGCAATCTTACTAGCGACCTACAAATTTGGCTTTCCCCGGTCCATGCTCAAGGAAGGAGGCCATTCCGATGGCTCGATCTTCGGTGGCAAACAATTTCACAAAGCCTTGCCTTTCAATTTCCAAACCTTCATCCATAGAAACATCTAAACCTTGATCGATTGCAGCTTTCGCTGTCGCTAGCGCAACTGCCGGACCACCAACGAATTGCCTCGCCCATTCACATGCTTTGGCGTACACCTCACCATCGGCTACGACCTTATTAATAATGCCCAACTGATACGCCTCGGTGGCGGAGATCACCTTTCCGGTGAAAACCAACTCTTTAGCAATCGACGGGCCGACCAGTCGAGTTAATCGCTGCGTGCCACCTGCACCAGGAATTATTCCGAGCAAAATTTCCGGTTGACCAACTTTGACTGACTCTGAGGCGAGTCTGACATCCGCACACATTGCCAACTCCAAGCCGCCACCAAGCGCATATCCCGTTATGGCAGCGATCACCGGTTTTGGAATCCGAGCGACCGCATCAAAAGCAGATTTGAGGCCTGCGGATCTGGCGAGCATCTCTTCATGCGAAAGTTTCTCCATCTCTTTAATATCGGCTCCAGCAGCAAACGCCTTCTCTCCCCCGTACAAAACGACCGCTGCTACCCCAATATCGTTTCCAAGTTCTTCGCTAGCTCGCGCTATTTCCGCCTGTAATTGAAAATTGAGTGCATTCACAGGGGGACGATTTAACTTTAAAGTGGCAATTCCAGATTCACGAACAATCTCGACTAATTCGTACATGGTTTAACCCTAGACTCTCTTTGGAGTGGTTGGATATCCGAGTGCGATCTGGAGACCCAAATAACCTTGGTGCATGCTCGGATAATGCTGGAACCAGCTTTGCCATTTGGTCCAGTGGCGCCGAAGCAGTTGATCTCTGCATTTTCGACAAACTAGGTAACGAATCAAGATTCGCCCTTCAACGTGCCGAAGGGTACGTCTGGCATGGCTATTTAGCTGGGATCGGAAGTGGAACTGCTTACGGATACCGCATGCACGGCCCCTGGAACCCTTCTGCAGGACTTTGGTTTAACCACAACAAATTGTTACTCGATCCGAATACACATTCGCTAACTAACAACTTTGAATACCATCCTTCACTCTTCGCGTATCAAACTAATTCGCAGTTTGGTGGCGGGGAAACAAACTTAATAAGTGAATTAGATTCTGCACCTTTCGTTGCAAAAAGTGTTGTGAGCAATATTGGATTTAGAGATTTCGCTCGACCAAAAATTCCTTGGTCAGAGACTGTGATTTATGAAGCGCATGTACGAGGCTTAACAGCCAAGAATTTGGCAATTCCTGAAAACGAACGAGGTACCTACAAAGCTCTAGGTCATAAAAGTGTGATCGATCATTTCACACGGCTTGGTATAACTACTATTGAACTACTACCTATTCATGAATTTATAACCGAGCCTGCCATCCAATCTCGTGGTCGAATTAATCACTGGGGATATAACCCAATCGCATTCTCGCAACCACATCGAGCATACGCTGCTACATCTAATCCAATTCTTGAGTTGCAAAATGCAATCGACGCATTGCATGAAGCAGGTATTGAAGTGATCCTAGACGTGGTTTTCAACCATACTGCAGAAGGTGGCGAACACGGACCATCGCTTTCTTTCAAAGGCATTGATAATCGCGCTTACTACCGATTAACTGCTGATGGAAAATATGAAGACTTCACTGGATGTGGAAATACTGTCGAAGCAAGAAATCCTTATACCGTCAGAATGATCACAGATTCTCTACGCTGGTGGAGTGAAGTAATCGGTGTTGACGGTTTTCGATTTGACTTAGCAACCGCACTTGCTAGGCAATCGAGAAAGGTGAAAACTTCAGCAGCTCTCATGTCAGCAATAACTAGTGATCCAACTTTGAGAGAATTGAAATTAATTGCTGAACCGTGGGATGCAGCGCCAGGTGGTTACGCACTAGGCGGATTCCACTCACCATGGCGTGAATGGAATGATCGCTACCGCGACACTATCCGCACATTTTGGCTAGA
This sequence comes from uncultured Actinomycetes bacterium, assembly GCA_964343565.1. Lineage (GTDB taxonomy): Bacteria > Actinomycetota > Actinomycetes > Nanopelagicales > Nanopelagicaceae > CAYFKL01. The sequence continues at coordinate 599 of CAYFKL010000036.1, read as the reverse complement.
AGATAACGCAAGAAAATCCACCTCTGGCGTCCGTGAACTAGCATCACGTATTTCGGGCTCTAGCGATTACTTTCCAACACGTGGTCCATCAGCCTCCATTAATTTCATCACTGCACACGACGGCTTCACCATGAAAGATTTAGTGCATTATGAATCAAAACATAATGAAGCAAACCAGGAACAAAATCGAGATGGCTCTGATCAGAATCGATCTTGGAATATCGGTGTTGAAGGGCCGACTGCTGATTCAAACATCACCTCATTACGTGAACGATTACACCGCTCATTGATGGCAACGCTCCTGCTCTCTGCAGGTGTTCCTATGATCACGATGGGCGATGAACAAGGTAGAAGCCAAGCTGGTTCTAATAACGCTTACTCGCTGCCATGGGATTTCGATTACGTGAGCAGTAATCCTGGGGAGGCTGACTTTGATGGTGGATGGGCACTGAGTTGGACCTTGGACGATGCTGCCCGAGAATTGTTGGAGACTACTGCTCTATTAACAACACTTCGAAAAATGAATCCACTTCTCACTCGTCCAGAATTTTTCACCGGTACCAAAAGTGTTGTTACAGTTCGAAAAGATCTTGCCTGGT
>CAYFKL010000035.1:4559-11582 GCA_964343565.1 uncultured Actinomycetes bacterium | reverse complement strand
GTTTTTCCAACCGCACGATCTCGGAAGCAGGGGCTCCACCTGCCATATTTGTTGCACGCTTTGGTAGTGCAGGCAGATCCATCGTTTTTAGTCGGTGGATTCGGCCCAAGGACGTGATTGCTGCGTATTCGCCATGACTTGTCGTACTGACCTGGTGGGTGAGGACATCGTGCCTAACTCGATTAGATGGCGTGATAGCTGTGTCGTCAGAAGTGCGAGCTATTAATCCGGTTCCCGAAAGAGCCACATAGCAAGGGTGTTCCTCCACTTCAAGGCTCATTGGCGTAGAAACAACGCCACTGGACTCAAGCAGAACAGTCCTTCTTGGCGTTGCAAATTTTTTTGCAACTTCTTCAAGTTCGTTTGATACTACTTTTCGTAATTTCTTTTCATCATCAAGTATTTCCTGAAGTAGTTTTATGGTTTTATCTAATTCTGTTTTTTCGGATTCGAGTTCGATTCGAGAAAATTTGGTCAAGCGACGTAGTGGCATTTCCAAAATGTAATTAGCTTGAATTTCACTAAGCTCAAATACTCGAATCAAGTTAGAGCGAGCAGCAGATGTGTCATCGCTGCTTCTAATCAGTTGTATGACTTCATCGATATCTAAAATTGCGATAAGCAATCCCTCGACAAGATGAAGCCGCTCAAGTGCCTTATTGCGTCTGAAAGTACTCCGCCGTTTGACTACTTCTAAGCGGTGATTTATGTAGACCTCAAGCATCTCTTTTAAGCCAAGGGTTTCAGGCTTGCCATTGACCACAGCTACAGCGTTTATTGAAAATGATTCTTCAAGTGGAGTCAATCGGTACAACTCTTCAAGTACCGCCTCGGGATTGAATCCATTCTTAATTTCAACGACTACTTTTGTTCCATTTTTTCCATCAGTAAGATCGGTAACATCAGAAATGCCCTGAATCTTTTTTGCTTTTACAATCTCTGCAATTCGATCAACAATTTTCTCAGGACCGACCAAATACGGCATTTCAGTAATGACGATTCCCCGACGCTTTGATGTCACATTTTCAATTCGTGCGGTTGCCCTCGTTCGAAATGAGCCACGACCAGTTTCGTATGCTTCGTTAATGCCTTCAAGCCCAACAATTTTTCCGCCACAAGGTAGGTCGGGACCTGGAATAAATTGCATTAAATCTGATGTGCTTGCCTTCGGGTGCGAGATGAGATGTCGAGTTGCTGCGATAACTTCCCCAAGATTATGTGGCGCCATATTGGTCGCCATACCGACTGCGATTCCAGTAGCGCCATTAACTAATAAATTTGGGTAAGCGGCCGGTAGGACCGTTGGTTCAAGTAGTTGACCATCATAATTTGCACCAAAGTTAACGGTATCTTCATCAGTTTCATCCACCATCGACATTGCGGACTGCGCAAGTCTGGCTTCTGAATAACGCATTGCTGCAGGGCCTGAATCCAGAGAGCCAAAGTTTCCGTGTCCATCGATCAGCGGTAGGCGCATAGAAAAATCTTGTGCCAAGCGAACCATGGCATCGTAGATTGCCCCATCTCCATGGGGGTGCAACTTTCCCATTACTTCACCGACAACCCGGGCACTCTTAACGTGACCTTTGTCAGGTCGTAGCCCCATTTCCGCCATTTGGAAGAGAATTCGACGTTGCACTGGTTTGAGTCCGTCACGCGCATCTGGAAGTGCACGTGAATAAATCACCGAGTATGCGTACTCCAAGAAAGAGCCTTGCATTTCAGCTGAGACATCAATATCAACGACATGACCAATATCAGGCGCAGGGGTTTGAGCGGAACGTGCCATGTGCACATTCTGGCGAAAAGTTCCCTTAGGGGTGGTGAGGGCGCGCTCCCGAGATTTAAATCCCTTCCGCTGCGCATTGGCTACCTTTTTCCATCGCCGATTGCAGCCCCTGGTCAACTGCCCACCGTGAGAGAAACCCAGCGGCATACGCATCCCCAGCGCCGGTCGTATCGACGACATGTGCCGATACTGCGGGTTGATGAACTCCTCCAGTTGCAAAAGAGCCGGCGCTACCTGCTTTAAGAATGGTCAGGCAAGGTAAACGCGACAATATTTCATTAATTTCTCGGGTTCCAAAAAGTGCTTCACCCTCATCGACGTTAAGAAAAAGCAAATCGCAGTAATTTAACCACGATAAAACCTTGGAACTCCCACTCTGCTGGATTAACGCATGCGAAGCTAAATCAATAGCGACCCTTGCTCCTTGCGAGTGTGAAACTTGCAGAATTTTTAACGCTTCATCGCCAGTTTCAGTGGAAAGAAGTGAATACCCGGAGACGTATACAAGATCATCTTTCTGAACTTGTGGTAACCAACTTGCTTGTAAGTCCGAGTTAGCTCCTTTATCCGGAAACATCGTCCGTTCTCCACTTGCATTAACAATCGAAATCAGTGTTCCAGTTGACTTGCTGCTTTTCCTCATATGAGTGATAACTTCAAAACTTTCAAGTTCTTCGGTTAAAACTTTTCCCTGTTCATCGTTGCCGCAAGCCCCAATAAAAACAGGAGACATTCCCAAAGTTCCTAACCAACTTGCTACGTTCGCTCCAGCTCCACCACCGTGAAAAGTTATCTTCGCCAAAGTATCGCTCGCAAACGCAAAATCTTGTGTATCGGTCAAAGCGACAATATCTGTCATGATTTCTCCGACGACATAAATCGTCATAGCTATTTCAATTTCGCAAGCTGTGCTGCAATTTCGGCAGCGAGTTTTGCATTAGAAAGAATTATCTCTATATTTGCACGTAGAGATTCGCCTTGCGAATTGTTATGAAAATAATCAAGTAGAAATGGCGTGACTTTCTTTCCACTAATACCAAGCGCCTTCGCCCGCTGTAAGCCTTCGGAGAGCACTTGATCGTGTAATTCAGTGGGTACAGGGTTATGAATTGGATTGACCACGATCATCGACGTATTGAGTTGAAGTTGCTTGCGTTCTTTAATCATTTTTGCAATTTCATGAGGGGAGTCGCTGGAATACTCCACTTCAAACCCGCTCTCTTTAAGATAGAAACCGGGAAATTTCTTAGTTTGATACCCAACGATGCCGACGCTAAGGCTTTCTAATCGCTCTAATGTCGCTGGAACATCAAGAATCGATTTCACACCGGCAGAAATAACTGTCATGCTGGTTTGCGCAAGCGTAAATAAGTCAGCAGATTCATCCCAGGTTTCTCGCGCATCTTTGTGAACGCCGCCTAAGCCGCCGGTAGCAAAAATGGAAATTCCTGCACGGGCCGCGATCACCGAAGTGGCTGCAACCGTTGTGGCAGCATGGCGACCTTGCGCTGCCAGAATTGGAAGATCGCGCACGGAAGCTTTACTTACTTCTGAAGAATTGGCTATCTCTACTAACTCTGCATCAGATAGTCCAACGCAGACTTCACCATTAATGAGTGCAATAGTTGCTGGCACGGCTCCATGTTCACGCACAGAGTCTTCGATTTGTCGAGCAACTTCTAAATTTGTCGGGCGAGGAAGACCGTGGCTGATGATGGTCGATTCAAGAGCGACTACTCCGATTCTGTCGTCCAATGCTTTCTGCACTTCGTCAGAAAATTTCACTCTGCTACGCTACCAGACGAAATATTCTACGAACGGATAGCAGTGCTCTCACCTCTACGGCGACTGATTCTTGGTATTGCCATTTCGGCGATTGGAAATGGATTAGTTCTGCCATTCATGATGGTTTATCTACACACCATAAGGGGTTATTCCATCTCGACTGCTGGATTCTTCATGGCATTTATGGGGTTGAGTTCGATTTTGACTTCACCATTTATGGGAAGTGCAATAGATCGTGTTGGTGCTCGTCCGGTCATGCTTTTGGGAATGTTAGGAAGTGCACTTGGGTATGGCGCACTCACTTACGCGGTTGAGCCGCCACTGATCCTGCTCTGCCTTTTCGTTGCAGCAAGTTCGGGTAGCGCACTATGGCCAGCTCAAAATGCCATGCTCGCATTTATAAGCCAGGATCGTGAACGCACTTTCGGTATGCAATTTGCCTTTCTAAACTTGGGCATTGGAATCGGTGGAATTATTGCTGCGCTCACAATCGGGACTCCAACTGAAAATTCATTTCATTTACTCTATGTTGGAGACGCTCTAACTTTTCTATTAAATCTTGTCATTGCTTGGAATATTAGAGTTCCCAAAAATCCAGACGGTAGCGAAAAGCATTCAACTAAATCTGAAGGTAGTTGGAAGGATGTCTTAACTGATCGAGTAGCGTTGAGAGTATGGGTATTTGCTCTAATCGCTGTTCTTTTTGGTTATAGTCAGCTGGAAGCAGGCTTTACTTCGTTCTCGGCATTCGTAGCCAAGGTGCCAACACGCGATTTAGCTCTTGCATACACCGGGAATACATTGCTGATTGCCATCTTCCAGATGAAATTTGTTTCTTGGGTTAGACCGATGAAGCGCTCACATGCGCTAGCGCTTGCAACGAGTTTGTGGGCCGTATCATGGATTATCACTGGTTCGGCAAAGTTTTGGCCCTCGATATGGATTCTTATCTTTGCTCAAATGATTTTTGCAATCGGCGAAATGGTCTGGTCTCCAATTCAACCGACATTGATCAACTCACTCGCGCCGGATCATCTTCGGGGAAGGTATAACTCTTTCTTTGGTGCCACATGGCAGACGGGTTTAATACTCGGACCAGTGATTGCAGGTTCACTTCTTGGACACGGCACAGGTACGTCTTGGATTTTGGTCGTGACTGGGGGGTCAATGTTTGCGACGCTGCTGGCGCTCATGCTGGTTCGAGTGTTACCGCCGAAAATTAACTCTGGCACAATTGCAGAGTGAGGCTAGTTCCAGGCAATTTGCATCTGCTAACTCCCAGTATGTTCGCTAATTTGGGGCTGCCGCTAGAAAACCATCTCAATCTGGAAGCTAAAAAGCATGAAATTCTGCTCATGGTTGATGGTTTAGGGGTGCATCAATTAAGGGAATTTGAGTACCTTGCTCAACATTTGATGACGGGGGAGTTGCGTGATTTGACCGCTGGCTTTCCCTCAACAACCGTCGCGAGTCTTACATCAATCGGAACGGGCTTGGTTCCAGGACAACATGGCATGGTTGGCTATACGGTGAAAGTGCCCAGTAGCGGAAATCCTGGTCGATTGCTCAATGGATTGAAATGGGATGAACGGGTGGATCCGCTTTATTGGCAACCTAAACCCACGTTATTCGAGCAAGCATCTGCTGCTGGAATTTCGGTTGCACACATTGCCTCCGCGAGATACGAGCACACGGGATTTAGCGAAGCTGCTCTGAGAGGTGCGCAGTTTTATCGAGCTGACACTTTTGAGGAACAAGTTTTCCAACTTTCACAGATCCTTAATTCCTCTCCAATTTTTGTTTATATGTATGTCAATAATTTAGATGTTGCCGGGCATACCAAAGGTGTTGGTTCGCCAGAGTGGTGTGCCGCGCTAACGTCCATTGACAATTTTGTTAAATCGATATGCGAGGTCTTACCTAAGGATTCTGTGCTCAGGATTACCGGAGATCATGGCATGATCAACGCGGATGAACATATTTTGATTGATGACCAACTTGCTCAAGGAATTGATTTAATCGGCGGTGAACCAAGAGCTAGACATCTTTATATGGCAAAGCAGAATATTGAAGAAGTCGCTTTTCGCTGGAAAGAATTTTTAGGTGAACGAGTAACAGTTTTGACAAGGGATGAATCGATTTTACTTGGATATTTTGACACTAATTCGTCAGATATTGCATATGAACGAATTGGTGATTTGGTAGTGATCGCACATCAAAATTTGATTTTGGTTGATCCAGCAAGAGTCAAAGAAGAGGCGGGAATGATCGGTCATCATGGTGGCATTTCAAATGAAGAGCGCCAAGTCCCGCTTATTTCCTTTTATTCATCCTGATCTTTACGGCCGCCGAACATAATGTCATCCCATGCAGGAACCGACGCTCGAGACTTCACTCCATCTTTTTGAGCGCCTTCGTCGCGATCATCAGATCTAACTGGAATTAATCTTGGGGCTTCCTTAGGCGTAAGTTTTGCCGCAACTTGAGCAATCCCAGAACTTACTTTGTCAGCTGGTGTTCGATCATCGCCAGTAAGCCAACGCGCATTATCATCTTCAGCAGTTAAAGTTCTTCGAATGGGGTCAAGAACCCATGTAGCAGTTTGGGTGCCATGCGTTACTGGATAGGTCAGCACAATGGTCCACTTGTTATCTTCTCGGCGCCAAGAATCCCAATCCAAGTCTTCTCGACTTACACCTCTGGCGCTCAAGCGGGAAGCTACTAGGGTTCCAAGTTCGCTGCTATCTCCAGTAGTTGAGGGGCGTTTGACTACCGTTGCTAATGCTTGTTGTGCAATATGGAATCTTTCACGAAGTATCGGATCGGCATAGCGTTGAATCTTCTCTTCACTAAGACCAGACTGTGCTGCGATCTCGGCAATTGAAACTCCACCTCTAACCAACGATTGAATTTCTCGGGGAGTAGGAGCTTCGTTAAGAGTGGCAAGTTTTAGGTGTGCGGTTCGAGGTTCCTCTTGCGTTGATTGCTGGAGAGAACTTACTGAACTTCCGGCATTTTCTAACCCCAGAGCCGATCGCAGTGTTGAATCGTTAGCCAGTTCGTACTTTTCACCATCTCTATCGACCAGAAAGAGGGTTGATCCATCTTGGCTACGGCCGACAATTCGCAAGGAAGTCACTCGCACACTCTGCCACAGGTGGCGGATTTAATGGCATAGAAATGGCATAGCCACGCTCAGATTTCTACTTAAGATCGACCGAACCAGCCTCGTACTCTTATCAACATAAAGGCAACCCCTATGCCCATAAACAAGAATGGCAGAATTAAGGCAGCTTCAACGCCCTCGAGATCGATGTAGTGGCCTGTCACCATCGCGCCCACAGACATTCCTATGGGGAAGCCGACGCTGATGAATGAAATCGCTTCAGTCATTTGATCCTCGTTGAAGGCTGCTGCCGTGATTTGCGGTGCTGAAATAAGAACGGGTG
>CAYFKL010000035.1:0-4549 GCA_964343565.1 uncultured Actinomycetes bacterium | reverse complement strand
ATAAGTACTGGTGAGATCGCAAAGCCACAGCAAAAGAGTGCCATACCCATTTGAAACACAGAATTTGGCAACAGCAGTAGTGGAGCAGACAACATGAGGACTATGTATCCAATCAAGAAAATTCTTTTTGCAGACATTTTTGTAGCAAAGACGCCATTAATGATCGCCGATATTCCACTTGATGCCGCCCAGAGTGCGAGAAGTACTCCAGAAGTTGATTTTGCTCCGCGTTCTGTGCAAAAAGCCACTGTTGAAATTTCAACTGCACCAAAGTACATCCCCAACATCAAATTAAGGAGTGCGATGTTAATGGCGGTGCTATTACGCCACATAGAAACTTTCGGCTTCTCATTAATTTCTTCTGTTGAATTAACGATGGGTTCAGACATTTTTTGCGTGAGCAAAAACAGTGATCCAAATAAGACAAATCCAATCGCTGCCAGTAATCCTGCACTTGGTGCCACCTGAGTGCAGAGCACCGTTGCGACAATCGGTCCGACTATATAAATAACTTCATCCATCAAGGACTCAAAAGACCAAGCAGTATTGATCAACGCCCGTTCTTTAATTGGATCATTGATCTGATTTGCCAGTAGGAAGTGCCATCTACGTCTGACAAAGGATCCAGTCTGAACTGCAAATATGGCTGCTAGTAATGTGGCGAAGTACCAGAAGATTGATGGGCTCTTTATCGATACCAAAGTAACGATGGCCAGCAAACCCGCTACATGAAAAATTAGTGCAGAACGAATAACTCGTGTTTGTCCTATTCGGTCAGCTCTTCTCGACCATCGCGGTGCCACGATGGCAATAGTTACGCCATAGGTTGCAACGAGAGAGCCTGCGGTGCCGTATGACCCTGTAACTCCATAAATTAATAACACAATTGATAGAGCAGTCATCGACATTGGCATTCGAGTTAGAACTCCTGCAAGCGAGAACCCCCAAGCTCCTTGATTGGCGAAGATCTCTTTATAGGGCGTGAGTACTCGTCGCATCTGATTAGTCTGGCACTAGGCTCTTCAATATGTCATTTGCTCAGTTGCGCGCCCTGGCTATTTCGATCGCAGAGTCTGCTGGAGAGTTGCTCATGGAGCGACCGCATGATTTAGGTGTTAATAGCAAGAGCACACCTACAGATGTTGTTACCATCATGGATAAGAGATCAGAGCAGCACATTGTTGAGCAGATTCTTTCTTATCGGTCTTCTGATGGCCTGGTTGGTGAAGAGGGCGCAGATCGCATTGGTAGTAGCGGTTTTCGTTGGGTGATCGATCCGCTGGATGGAACTGTTAATTACTTATACGGTTTACCTGGCTGGTGTATCAGCATTGCGGTTCAGCAAGAGCGAGATGGTGAATGGGTTACGGTTGCCGGTGCTGTTCATGCGCCCACCGTGCAACGTCTTTACAGTGCACATCTTGGTGGCGGTGCCACCTTAAATAAGCAGTTGATTCGTTGTAGCAAACCAACGTCCTTAGCTCATAGCTTGATCGGTACTGGATTTAATTACGACCAGAATTCTCGGATGCGGCAAGGCGTTTTGGTTGCCTCAATTTTGGGGGAGGTTCGTGATATTCGCCGTGCCGGTGCTGCGGCTCTTGATCTCTGTTATGTCGCTAGTGGCAATCTCGATGCTTACTTTGAACGTGGATTACATCTCTGGGATTACGCGGCTGGAGCCCTGATAGCTCAGGAATCCGGTGCGGTGGTCTCAGGTTTGCACCCGGAGCAACCAGCCGGATTTGAACTGACTTTGGCAGGGGCGCCTCTGACAGTCTCTGAGCTACGCCCGCTTCTGATCAGCGGAAACGCTGCGTTTTAACCCTTCTTGCGTCTGTCACCGGCGGGTACTACTCTTTCGAACAAATGTTCGAATACGGTTGGTAATGGCTCGCTTTCCCCTGCGCTTTGCAGGTTGAGCCACCAGCTAGCCCCGTAGAGACATGCATACCTCAAGCCGGAAAGCCTTGAGGTATGCGCCATCTCGCGGGCTGGATTGGATCTAGTCGGGATTTAGAGAGGATGCCGCGAGATGGAACGTGGATTTGCGCTTGAGGTAACGCTATCTGCTGATACAGAACAACCGCTTTTTTTCACTTGGCGGGGACGTTGCTATCAAGTTCACTCTATTTTGACGCGTTGGCGTAAAGCTGGAGAGTGGTGGCAGCGGATCACCAATTCAGAGATCAACGATGGCTCATGTTCGGCGTGGAGAGTTGAAGCCGCACCAGAAGGAAGTCTGACTGTTTTCGATTTGGAACGAGATGATGCTTCTGGACTCTGGCGAGTAACGGTTCGTTAATTATGAGTTTTGTCCATATCTCAACTGTTAGCAGTTACTCATTTCAATATGGCATAGCCACACCAGAAGCTAGTGAAATGCGTATGCCAATTCTGGGAGTGAGCGATCGTGATGGCTTTGCTGGTGGCGTACGTTTCTTACAAGCATGTCAGAGCGCAGGCGTTGCTCCAGTTGTTGGCACATCACTTTTAGTACACCAGGAGAGTAGCGAAAAGAAGAGTACTCCAATGAAAGCAGGTACAGCCCTACTACCTAACTGGCCACGCATTACATTGCTTGCTCGCCATGACTGGAGCGGTTTATCACGACTTCTCTCCACAATTTATGCTCGAGGCTTAATGGTTTCGCCACGAAGAATTCCAGCAGTAACCCATGAAGTACTTTGTGAAATTTCAGGGGCGTATCCTGATCGTATCTCGCTGCTTTTAGGCGGCGATTCAGATGTTGGGCGAGCTTTGTTGGCGCAGCAACCAGATGTAGCGCTTACTCGATTACGTCGATGGCAAGAAGTCTCTTCAGATATTACATTTGAAATAACAAATCATCTCCATCAAGATGGAATTTATTCCACTGATGGAGCAGCACGGTTACTAGCCTTTGCGCAAGAAAATAATATTAATTCAATTTTAAGTAATCGAGTTCGAATGCTAGAACCAGTCGATGCTCCAGTTTCAGATGTGCTTGATGCTGCCCGACAATTAGTTCCATTGCATCATCGCCATGTTGAACGCAGAAATGCTGAAGCTTATTTTAAAAGCACTAGGGATATGGAAGTTTTAGCTGACGAGATTGATCGAATGGAATCGCGTTCACTCTTAAGTAGAACACGAGATTTTGCTGAAAATCACATATTAAATCCTCGAGATTATCTTGGCGGAATATATTTACCAGAACCTCCGATTGTTGGGGCAGAAAACCAATTCGATGCAGAGCGAATATTGCGGCAAAGATGTGAAAGTGGACTTAACTGGAGATATAGCAGTGAATCAAAATTAGCACGTGCAAAATTTCGATTAGAAGAAGAACTCGCTGTAATTCATCAGTTAGGTTATGTCACTTACTTTCTTACTGTTGCTGATATCGCTGATATGGCGAGGTCTAGAGGTATCAGAGTAGCGGCTCGTGGCAGTGGTGCCGGTTCATTGGTTTGCTATTTATTAGGTATTGCTGGAATTGATCCGATTGATAATGGTTTATTAATGGAGCGATTCTGTTCTCCATTGCGTAAAGAATTACCAGATATAGATATCGACGTAGAATCAGCACGGAGATTAGAAATTTATGATGCAGTATTTGCGCGATATGCTCCTGGAAATTCCTGGCCAATGGGCGGAGCGCGAACTGCCGCAGTTGCAATGGTAGAAAAGTATCGTGCCCGTCACGCAATCCGAGATGTTGGTGCTGCTTTAGGTCATTCACCAAATGAAATTGATTACGTTGCTAAATCTTTTCCTCGCATTAGTGCCAGAAATATTAATCATGCCATGAATGAACTTCCGGAGTTGCGAGAACGAAACTTACCCAAAGTTATAGGTCAACATCGACTAAAACTTTGGTTAGATTTAGCTCAGAGATTAGATCGGCTTCCAAGAAATCTTGCCCTGCATCCGTGTGCGGTTGTGCTCTCTGATGGATCGCTTCTTGATCGGGCTCCAACAGAAGTGAGTGCACAAGGCTATCCCATGGTGCTATTCGATAAAGATGACGTAGAGGCTTTAGGGTTACTTAAGTTAGATATTTTAGGTGTGCGGATGCAATCTGCAATGTCTCACGCGGTCGGTGAAATTGAGCGCTCACAAGCAAGACAAATTGATTTAGATGAACTTCCTTTAGATGATCCTCAAACATACTCATTAATTCAATCGACTAAGACGCTCGGTATCTTTCAGGTTGAAAGCCCGGGGCAACGTGAATTAGTCGGTAAGTTTGGCCCACAAAATTTTGTTGATTTAATGATCGATATTTCATTATTTCGTCCCGGTCCAGTGAAAAGCGACATGATCAATCCATTTCTTCGAGCGCGACATGGCTGGGATATGCCGCAACTAATTCATCCAGATCTAGAAGAAGTATTGAGAGAAACTGCTGGGGTTGTAGTTTTTCATGAGCAAGTTATGCGAGTAATTGCAATTATCGCAGGTATTTCCCTGGCAGAAGCAGACGAAGTGCGCCGCGCTCTTGGCAAACCAGATCAGATTGATTATTTAACACATTGGTTTCATGGTTCTGCAAAGAGTCGTGGAT
>CAYFKL010000034.1:2516-11805 GCA_964343565.1 uncultured Actinomycetes bacterium | reverse complement strand
CAAGAATTTTGATTCTTCGCAATTTCAAAGTTCTAAGTTGCATCAGCGATCGGAAAGCGCTTCCAGAATAGCCGGACCGAGCAAAGTAATGTCCCCGGCTCCCATCGTGAAAATTAAATCACCTGGATCAGCAACCGTACTCGCCCATTCACTAACATCCAAAAACGAAGGAAGGAATTTTGCATTCGGAATTAATTCTGCCAATCGCTTTCCACTAACTGCAGGAATGGGTTGTTCACCTGCGGCATAAACTTCCATAACAGCAACCGCATCCGCTTTGGAAAGCTCAGAGGCAAATTCCGACAGAAACGCTTTTAAACGTGAATAGCGGTGTGGCTGAAAAATGACAATCACTTTTGCCTTCGGTGCAAATCCACGAGCTGCTGCCAATGTTGCCGAAATTTCGGTTGGATGATGGGCGTAATCATCAATCACACGTATGGAGTTTCTCTCCCCACGGATATCAAACCTTCTTCGCGCTCCCCTGAATTGCTCTAGTGCGTTTTTAATATCGGAAATTGAAAATCCTAATCGGTGTGCAGTAAGTACCACTGCACCTGCATTTAACGCATTATGAGTACCTGGAACTTTAAGCCGAAAATCTCCATAGCGTTTTCCATCGATACTGACGTTAAAACCTATTCCGTCCCGAAGATGATTAATCTCGCTAATTACCAAATTATTTTGAAGGCCCATGCCATACGTATCAGCCGACAACCCGGTTTTGAGCAGCCGCTGAACACCAGGATCATCGCCACACACAACATTGAGATTAGAAGTTTTTTTGGCAAATTCTTCAAAAAGGAGATCGATTTCCTCAATACTATCGAACTGATCTACGTGATCGATTTCAATATTTGTGATGATCAGAAAGTTGGGGTCATAAGCCAAAAACGATTTATCGGATTCATCTGCCTCAATTACAAAATATTGGCCTTTCCCGTCATGCGCATTGCTCCCAGAAGCTCCCAGGCCACTACCGATCGCATAAGAAGGATCTGCACCAAGACCTTGTAACGTGATAGCCATCATGGACGTCGTGGTGGTCTTTCCGTGAGTACCACATACGGCAATACCAATTCGATGCTTCATAAGTGCGGCAAGCGCTTGCGAACGGTGAATAATTGGTATTCCCAAACGGTTGGCTTCAACCAATTCCGTATTTGATGAGTTAACTGCCGTGGAGACAATGATTGCTCCAGGCGGTTCTCCACACATATATATATTTGAAGTTTCATGCCCAATAGCAATCTGACAACCCAGAACCTTAAGAGATCTGGTTTCCTGACTCTCCTTGAGATCTGATCCACTGACTCGAATTCCTCGCGATAACAGAATCCGAGCGATTCCACTCATACCTGAACCACCAATCCCAACCAAATGAACTGGGGATCCTCCAAACTCAAATTCCTTCATTTGCACCCAATTTATCTCGGATGATTTTTGCTAAGTGGACTGCACCATCGCTCTTCTTCAAAAAATCTGGGACATTATTGAAACTATTTTTCATAGCAACTAAGTCAATTTCATTTAAGGCACGTCGTAAATTTTGATTCAGATTACTGTCATCCTGAACCATCAAAGCGGCACCTGCCCTAACAATAGGGTCTGCATTCTTGCCCTGCTCTCCATTACCAACTGGGAGCGGTACGAATATAACTGGAACTTCAGAGAGGGTGCATTGAACACACATACCAGCACCCGCACGTGTAATAACTAGATCGACAGCAGGAAGTACTTTGGACATATCCTCAATATATGAAATCCAGTGATAGTTATTGGTAGAAGATGGAGGGTTTTCAATCTCGCCAAAACCGTGACTCCCAATCGAATGAAGGACATTCCAATTGGAAAATGAATTATCTTTGATCAAGTCAATAATTGCTCTGTTTAACCGAACTGCTCCGAGAGATCCACCTAAAACCAAAATGGTGGGACGAGAGTGATCAAGCCCAAATCTGTTGGTAACTTCGGTGACGCCAATTTTCGTATTTATGAAATCACCCATCACTGGCAAAGCACTCTGCTCGCCAAAGCCTAAGGGATACAAGGTATAAATATCTGCTCCAAGTTTGCGTGCAAGTTTGGTGGAAATACCAGGCAAGGCATTTGCTTCATGAGCAATTACGGGTTTTCGAAGCAGGAAACCAGCGAGGTAAAAATATGCAGATACGTAGCCACCAAATCCTACGATCGCATCAACTTTCGATGAAATTCTAATTGCTCTCACCAGAACACTAAGTGCTTTTATCGGCCAAAGAAAGTTACTCAGTGAAAAGGATCTTGGAAAGGCAAGTTTTGGAATGTGTTCGAATTTAAAGTTCGCCCTTTGAACAAGTTTCGATTCAATTCCACTTTGATTGCCGGCAAACAAAATTTCTGCATCCAATTGGCGCGCAGTAGCTAATGCAGGATCTACGTGACCGGCACTGCCACCAGCAGCGAATAAAACTTTCATCGCGAACTCTTATCCACGACTCTCAACATCAACGCCACCGCAACCAACGTGGAAATAAGTGAAGAACCACCATATGAGACTAATGGAAGCGGAACTCCGACCACTGGGAAAACACCAATTGCGGAACCCATATTTACCATGGCTTGAACTGCAATCCAGATGGTCACACCTGAAACGATGAGCCGACTCAATCCATCCCTAGTTTTGATGGCAACTGAAAAACCTTTCCACAAAAATATGAGGAAAAGAACTACCACTAAAGTGGTTCCAAGCAACCCCAATTCTTCTCCGATAACTGCAAAAATAAAATCAGTATGAGCTTCAGGACCTAAATTTCCCCATTTTTGCCTACTCCCCCCAAGCCCAACTCCAAAAATTCCACCAGTCGCTAAAGCCATGATTCCGTGAGCAGGTTGCCATCCAGCACCGTGGTAATTTGCCTGAGAAAATGGATCAAAGAGTGCAGAAAATCTTTTCAAACGATGGGATTGAGTAAGAATCAACAAACTGGCTCCAATTCCCACAAAGAAAGTTGATATTGTGAGAAATTTTCCATTTATGCCAGCGACAAATAGCATACCCAGAGCTATCGCTGTAACAATTATTGCAGTACCCAAATCTCTTCCCAAGACTATAAAGCCCAAAATCGGTAATGCCCCGTAAACTACGGTTCTAATTTTCTCAATGGTAGAAAGTTGATTGCGACTCAATTTGTCAGCGATCCAAATAATTAATGCAACCTTAGAAAATTCACTCGGCTGCAGCGTAATTGGACCAACTTTAATCCAATTTGTATTCCCGTTTACTGAATATCCGAGTGGCGAAAAAGTCAAAAGATTGAACAAGCAAGCCGTTAACAAAATTGGCAAACTTAACTTGCGCAAATGTGATGTTGGAATTTTGAAGGCAATCAATGCAGCTGAAACTCCGATAATCAAAAAGATAAATTGCCTCAAAAAAATTGTATAGAAGGATCCCGAAGTTTGGATTGCCTGGATAGATGAAGCTGAAAAAACCATTGTTAAGCCAATGATGACTAGAGCTATTGCGGTCCCCAGAAGTAAGGGAAAGGTCTTATTCGCCTTTAGCATCATGACTCATTCCAACCTCAAGACTAATTCAGTGAAAATTTCTCCGCGTTCAGCATAATTCTCAAATTGATCCATGGATGCGCAAGCGGGGGCTAACAGCACGACATCACCCGCCTCACATAATTGCTTCGCTCTATTAACCGCATTATTCATTGCATCTTTTCCGGTTAAACCATCAATTCTTTCAATGATGGTTTCGGGTGCATATTTATCTAGAGAGCTGGCAATCAATTCGCGATCTTGCCCTATCAAGAGTGCAACTCTTATGCGATCACGGTTCATCATCACCAGATCATCCATAGTGGCACCTTTAGCAAGTCCGCCTGCGATCCAGATAACTCGTTGAAATGATTTTAACGCCGCTCCAGCCGCGTGAGGATTAGTAGCTTTTGAATCATTGATCCAAGTAACTCCATCCCGCTCCATGACCACTGAAATTCGATGCAACCCAGGCTCAAAGCTTCGCAAACCAGCTGCGATAGATTCCGCTGAAATGCCCGCAGAACGTGCAACGCCTCCAGCAGCAAGAGCATTGCTCACAGTGTGAGGAGCTGCATTGTTTAGGTCTTTCAACGTAGCAATCTCGATTGCTTCCGCTTCAGAATTTGGAATAAAGGCTCGATCCACTAATAAGTCTTCCACGACTCCGAGTTGACCTTTGCGTGGAGTGTTCAGAGTAAAACTTTTTAAATCATCAATCTTGTCGGCGAAGCTGATAATTTTTTCATCGTCGGCATTGAAAATCGAATATTTTGAATAGTTGAAGAGATTGAATTTGCTCGCTGCGTAGTCAGTAAAATCCTTATGCCAGTCCAAGTGATCTTCAGCCAAGTTAAGCAGTGTAGATCCCCAAAATTGGGCTTCTCGAATTCTTGTGGTTTGAAATGAAGCTAATTCAACAGCAAGGTGCGTGTAGTTACTCTTATCCATGACGGCATCAATAAGCGAAAAACCTACATTCCCGCAAGCGACCGAGTTCATCCCCGCTGCTAAAAATATCGAATTCAACATTTCAGTGGTGGTGGTTTTTCCGTTTGTTCCTGTGATTCCAAACCATAGTGAGGGATTTGGTTTGGAAGTGTTTATTCTCCAAGCCAGGTCAACTTCTCCAATAACCGGAATTCCCTGTAACTTTGCAGCAACAAATAATGGGTGTTCGAGTTTCCAACCCTGGGATGCGTAAACTGCATCAAAAATATGATTTTGAAGAGAGATATCCGCGGTAAGATAAAATTCAATATTCAGTGATTCAAGAACCTTAAGAGAACTCTCTGGGATGGTTGCATCGTTAACAACCAAGACTTTTGCGCCAATCACCTTTAGAGCTCGAGCCATGGCCAAACCTGAAGTACCAGCACCGGCAACCAAGGCACGATGACCGATCAAATTCAGCATCAAGCAACCACCCAGACGCCATAGAAAAGTCCTAATCCGCTTGCCACACAGAGCCCAGCGATAATCCAAAAACGAATCACTATCGTCACATCGCCCCAACCGCTCAATTCAAAATGATGATGCAGTGGTGCCATGCGAAATATTCTCTTTCCACCCGTGATTTTAAAGAACGAAACTTGAATGATGACCGATAACGTAATGATTAAAAAGAGCCCTCCAAGTAGAGCCAAAAGCAATTGAGTCCTGGAAGTAATTGCAAGACCCGCCAAGGCTCCTCCAAGAGCAAGCGCACCAGTATCACCCATGAAAATTTTGGCAGGACTTGCATTCCACCAAAGGAACCCAAAGCACGCACCCATAAGAGCGGCTGCAACAATGGCTAAATCGAGTGGGTCACGTACTTCATAACACTTTGGCCCAGGATTGACTGAACATCCTTGTCCAAATTCCCAGACGCCAATCAATATGAATGCTGCGAATGTCATGACGCTGGCTCCGGTTGCCAATCCATCTAGCCCATCCGTTAAATTGACACCATTGCTCGTGGCTGTAATTAAAAAGAAAACCCAAATTATGACTCCAATAACAGGCAAGACAAGCGCAGTGTCGCGCACGATCGATAAATGGGATGAAATTGGAGTCAATCCACCTTCATCCGGAAATTGCAAACCCAATATCGCAAATGCAATCGCGATCACGGATTGACCGATAATCTTAGTCTTCGCTGTTAAACCCAGTGATCTCTGCTTTGAAATCTTGAGCCAATCATCTATAAATCCAACGAGGCCAAGTCCAGCCATCAAACCAAGAACCAGAATTCCCGATGCCGTAATGTGTCTTGAGGTGAGTAGATGAGAACCAAAATAGGCGAGAATGGCGGCCAATATAAATACTGATCCACCCATTGTGGGTGTGCCACGTTTGGTGTGATGTGCTTGAGGGCCATCCTCACGAATAAATTGGCCAAATCCTTTTCGAGTAAACAATTTAATTGCAACGGGAGTTCCAAAAATAGTAAGTATGAAACCTATTGCTGCTGCAGCTAGCACGCCCTTCATACTTCTACTCCTAAAGCCTTGGCAATTTCTTCAAATTTTTCCCCACGCGAAGCCTTCAGCAAGACGCAACACTCTCTAGAAAGGTGATGTTTTAGATAATCTGCTGCTTCAACCTTTGTTTCCGACCAATGCGCACTCGGATGCCCAAGCTCTTGTGCCGCTTCAACTATCACTTTTCCGTAAGTACCCACACCGACGAGATGATCAATCTGTTGCTCAAAAACTAATCTGCCAATCATTTGATGGCTGGCCAGCGATGCTTCTCCTAGTTCTCTCATCTCTCCTAAAACCGCCCAAGTTTCTAAGCCATCTGAAAAATTTGATAACGAGAGAACCGCCGAAGCCATACTCTCTGGATTCGCGTTATAAAAATCGCAAAGTAAAGTGGCGCCAGATTCCAATAAAATCTTTTCCATTCTCCAACGACTTTGTGGCTTTGCCGAAATTAACGCTTCAAATCCTCGTTTTTCATCCAGATCTAAGACTTCAATCGTGGCTAAGACAGCCTCAGCATTTGAAATTTGGTGTTTTCCGAGGAATCCCAATCTTCCCTGTTTGCCCCGGTACTCGATGGACGCAGCACCCTCCGACATCGAAAGTAGTTTTGCTTGGATAATTCCTTCTGGACCAAAGGTAAGAACTCTCGCCCCAGTAGCTCCCGCCATCGTGGGTGTTAATGGATCATATGTACCAAGAATCACATCACCAGACTTAGGTGTGCACTCCACAATTTCACGCTTGGTTTCAAAAATTTGCTGAACGCTTCCAAATTCTCCAAGATGAGCCTGACCAACACAGAGAACGATGGCTATGTTCAGATTTGACATTGAGGCAAGTTTTCGAATTTCGCCTCTATGTCTAGCTCCCATTTCAAGCACTAAATATTTCGTTTGCGAATTGCAGCGCAATATTGTTATTGGAACCCCAAGATCATTATTGAAACTTCCAATCGGAGAGATGGTTGGGCCAAATTCGCTCAATACCTGTCCTAACATGTCTTTTACAGTTGTTTTGCCTTGGGATCCCGTAATACCGATCACGGTAAGATTGGGCAAACTTGCACGAACATGAATAGCGATAGCATCAAGGGCAGCATTAACGTTTGCAACTTTTATTTGGGTAAATTCCAATTCCTCATTGATTTCTTCAACGATCGCAACTGCAGCACCCGAATTCTTAGCTTCACGAAGAAAAAGATGTCCGTCAGTATTTTCACCCTTAAAGGCAAAGAAGATTCCACCAGTCTCTGGCTTTCTGGTATCAAAGAATCCATTTCCAGTAACTTCCACTTGTTCTCCGTGGTGCAAACCTCCAACAATTTTAGCCAGCGCATTACTACTCAATGGGATCATTATTGCCCCATTTCCGATTCAAAATGGATCTTGCGATATCACGATCATCAAACGGGTGGATTACTCCCTTTATTTCTTGACCGACTTCGTGACCTTTTCCGAGAATTAAAACCACATCTTCGAGAGAGGCTGAATCTATTGCAAATTCTATAGCAGTTGCTCGATCGCTTATTCGTCGACCAACAAAATCTCCTCCACACATTTGGTCTAATATATCTTCCGGATCTTCCGATCTTGGATTGTCACTGGTAGCGATGGCAAGATCGCTTCCTTGGTGTAGCGCTTTCCCCATCAAAACTCTCTTTGTACTGTCTCGATCTCCGCCACAACCCAATACTGCAATTACTTTTCTTCCTAAAGTTTTAGCTGTTATTAAAATTCTCGCAACAGCATCTGGGGTGTGTGCATAATCGACCAAAACGAGAGGCTGCCCCAATTTCGAGACTTTTTCCATTCTCCCCGGTACTCCAGGAAAGTTTGCGAGTGCCTGCGCAATTTCGTCACGATCAAAACCTTGCAGAAGTAGCGCTGCCATAGCCATGGCGGTGTTAGTCGCGTTGAAATCACCCAACAAAGGTGAGGCCAGTGAAACTGTGCTCTCTTTCCATCTTAATTCAAAAATTCCATTCGATAAACTGTAGGTAAAATCTGCATCAGATTTTCCAACAGTGAGAACAGGGATTTTGCTATCTGAAACTAAACGCTGCCCCCATCTATCATCAATACAGACAATAGCCGTTTTCGAAATACTTGAATCGAAGAGCATACTTTTTGCACGGAAGTAATCTTCCATATCGGAATGAAAGTCGAGGTGATCTTGAGAGAGATTTGTGAAGAGTGCATAATCAAATTTGATCCCGCTAACTCGACCGAGTGAAAGCGCGTGACTTGATACTTCCATCACTACGTTCTGTACGTGGGCATCGAGCATTTTCTTAAAGACTGCCTGAAGATTGGGTGCTTCCGGAGTAGTACGGATTCCCGGATACTCATAACTTTCATTTTCTCCCTGGAAAGCCACTCCTAACGTTCCAATCATTCCACTCGGTATACCTAACGAGCTCCATAAATATTGAATGAGATGTGCAATCGTTGTTTTTCCATTAGTACCAGTAATTCCTAACATCGTCATCGAGCGACTCGGGTGCCCATAGAACCAAGATGAAAATTCGCCAATCTTGCTTTTGAGATCGGACACGAAAAGTGAGGGAATTGGCGAATCGTGCACCGGCATATCTGCAATTACTAACGCAGCGCCATTTTGGACTGCACTAGCTAGAAAAGTTAGGCCGTGCTGATGCAATCCCTGAATTGCAAGGAAAATATCACCGGGCTGAACTAGTCTCGAATCTAATTGCAAACCTGAAAGTTGTATGGAAATATTTTCAACATCACCTTGACTAAAGAAGTCTTGCACATCCGCAAAGGTGCGAATCGTTTTACTCATGGCTTCGTCGGTTGCGAATTTTGAATTTTATTTTTTGCCAATTCTTTTGAATTCATCGGTAGTAATGTAACGGGCGAGGTTGAAGGTGGAATCTGGTAGGTCTTAAGTGCGAATGACATTACCTCTTTGAATACCGGACCACCAAGCAAACTTCCAAAATGGACTCCGTGTGGATCTTGGATGGTCACATTGATAACAAACTTTGGATTTTCGGCGGGAGCAAATCCGATAAAGGATGCGGTATACCCCTGATATTTTCCATTCACTACTCGGTTGGCAGTACCAGTCTTTCCCGCTACTCGATAGCCAGGGATTCGTGCACCTGGGGCAGTTCCTTCATCGCTAAGTACCGATTCCATCATCAAACGCACTTTATCTGCTGTCTCCGAACTAATCACTCGAGTCGATTTGCTACTCGGATTCTTGGTGTAGTGCCCATCGGTATCGACATAACCATCTATGAGAGTTGGCGTTACTCGTACTCCACG
>CAYFKL010000034.1:0-2416 GCA_964343565.1 uncultured Actinomycetes bacterium | reverse complement strand
GCTGGCGCAAGGACGTCGTGTGCCGTCGGGATTGCTGGGCCTGCTCCGTTCGTTGCAAAGGTATAAGAGCCATTTTTTCCAGCCAATGTGCCATCGAGGGCATACTCAAGACCGCCGCCGCCATGACCAGATGAATCTACGAATCCCAGAACACTCGCACCTAGAGGACCACTTGGATAATCTCGATGAAAAGTGTCCTCTACAAAAAATCCAGCAATTCGATCAAAATATTTTCGATTTGAATTTTCAGTTGCTATTGCATTCTTCACCTTTGACCATATTGCCGGAGAAACATCCTTTGCAATATAGATAAATCTTTTCGTCCCGGTGAGTTTACTTTGTAGATCGGCAACGGATAGATCCAAAATAGGTGCCAAGACTTTGGCTGCAGTCATGGGATCATTTACCAGGGTTTGGTCAACTGTGATGTTGTATGACGCAATACTCCGGGCAAGTGGAATTCCATTCACATCAGTAATGGCACCTCTTTTGGCTGAAACTGGTGCGGTCTGATAGAGCTCAGCACTGGCGCGTGCCGCGTATGCTGCACTGGCAAAACCCTGTATCCGAACAAGCCAACAAAAAAAGAATGCAAAAATCAAACTAGAAATTATGAAAAGTGTTTGAATTCTGCGATTACTGACCTTTAGGGGCAAATTGCTCGCCTCCTAAAATTTTGCCACTCTGTAAATCTATGAATTGTGGAGAATCTTGTTTTGGGTCTGGAGCTTGCATTCCAAGAGCATTCGCTTTGGCAGCTAACTCAGTCGGAGATGATTGACGAGCAGCCTGCTGAGTAATTGACTCTTCTTGTGCCGAAATATCAATTACCTGGCGCTCGAGTTGGCGAAGTGTAAATGCATCTTGTGTGAGAAGTGTGTTTATGACTAATAGAAATGCCATTCCAACTGTCAATACCAAGATCATTAACTTTAAAAAAGCAACTCTGTGTAGTCGCTGACCAGGAGCAACTTTGAGATCAGGTACTAAGCGCAGGACCGCTTGTTGAGTAGGCAGTACAACTAATGAGTGAGCAGCTCTTACCGGATTTAAAATAGCCATTACGCGGCCACCCGTTCAACTGCTCGCAGAATTGCAGAGTTAGCGCGCGAATTTCTTGTCACTTCTGAACTAGTCGGTTTTTCACCGCGGGCCACCATGGCAAATTTTGGGGGTGCGATGTCTATTGGCAGTCGATGTGGGGTTTGGCTAGTACAAGCTTGAGTGAAGTATCTCTTCACGATGCGATCTTCTAGCGAGTGATACGAGAGAACTACACACCGACCTCCCATCGAAGTAGCCGAAAGCGCACGAGGAATTGCCCGATCCAAAATCGATAATTCATCATTTACAGCAATTCGGAGTGCTTGGAATGCTCTCTTAGCTGGGTGACCTCCAGTTCTGCGAGTAGCAGCTGGAATCGCATTTCTAACAATTTCTGCTAGCGCAATACTTGAAGTTATTGGCCGCTCTCGAAGGATCGCATTAACAACTCGGTCTGCAAATTTTTCCTCACCAAAAGTCCTCAAAATTTGTACTAATTGAGTCCGTGAATAATTGTTAACAATCTCAAATGCTGTTAAATCTGAATTAGTATCCATTCTCATATCAAGATTTGATTCTTTCGAATACGAGAAGCCTCGGCTCTGATCATCAAGTTGAAGCGATGAGACTCCCAGGTCAGCAAGAATGGCTTGAAAATTGACCACAGATTTTTCTTTACAGACTTCGGGAATTTGATCGTACGTGGCTCGAAAGTATGAAACTCGATTACCAAAACGAGAGAGCCTGTCTTTCGCTATGGCGAGTGCCGCATCATCGCGATCAATTCCGACTAATCGAAGTAATGGAAATTTTTCAAGTAATGCTTCAGAATGACCACCCATTCCCAACGTCATATCTAGCGCGCATGCACTATCAACTGAAAGCACAGGAGAAAATAGGTCGAGTACTCGATCGATCATGACTGGATCGTGCGGATACTTCATCTCTCCCCCGTTCTATCTGCTAGTTGTGATGTGATTTCCTTCTGAATTGGTCGCTGCCGCGGAGCGGCGCCGGGGAAGGGACGTCGCTACGCGGGCAACGGCCAATCGAGAAGGAGAATTAAAAGATTCCTGGAAACACCTCCGTTGAAACTTCGGCGAAGTTCTGCTCTTGCTCACCCAAGTAAGTGCTCCATGCAGAGCTATCCCAGATCTCAACTCGCGTATTAGCGCCGATGACGACGCAATCTCGATCTAAACCGGCGTACTTTCGAAGTTGAGCCGGGATCGTGATTCGACCCTGCTTATCAGGAACCTCATCGTGTGCCCCGGCGAACATGACTCGCATGTAATCGCGAGCGCCTTTTGCAGTGACTGGAGCGGCTTTCATCTGATCAGTCATGGTTAAAAATTCCGCTGCGGGGAAGAGG
>CAYFKL010000033.1:0-12150 GCA_964343565.1 uncultured Actinomycetes bacterium | reverse complement strand
AAAGTTTTACTCTTTGTTTGTGCAGAAAATGTTTTATTATCAACACTACTTTCAATTTGATACTTGATAGTTGAAGCAGCTGACACAGTGAGAGTGATTGAAGATGTTAATACTTTCGAAATCTTAATTGAAACCTTGCTTGCGGCTTTTGCCTGAGAACCAAAAACAAATTGGCCCACAACACCAAGCGTGATTGCAAAAAAATTTCGTCTACTTAGATTCATTCTAGATAACCCTTGGTTTCACACTGTAGGAGTGAGCGATGGAAAGATTCTTTCGCTTTGTATCCACTTTACGCGCTGCTAGGAAGTAATCAACTTTGGCAGCAGTGGGAGTGACTGAAACACGTACATGGCCAGAATTCGGAGCTTTAACTCCGCTTTTGTAGGCGGTGTCATTAAATAATGAGAATGTGTCATCTGCAGGATTTGGCATAGATTGATAAATCAATCCATCTCGCTCTTGTGTTACAAATATATGGTCATGACCTTGGAAGAAAATAGAAACTTTATGCTTTACCAAAAGATCATGAATGGGTAATTCCCATGTTGGACGTTGCTGAGCAAAAGTGGTGACTCCCTGAGGGTCTTTACCACCCCATTCATAGTTATAAGAGACTTCAACGGCACCTCTACCTGTCCCCATCACGTGATGAGCAAAGACGAAGATGTACTTCGCGGTGCTGGTCTCCAGTGTCTTCTTCAGCCAAAGATATTGCTCATCGCCAATTCCAACTTGCCATAAATCCTTATTCTTGCTGGCGCCGGCTCCATTCTTTTTATTTTGTTGATCTTGTTCATTAGATACTCCAGCGACGTTATCAACGGCATATTTTGAATGCCAGTATGGATCTAGGGTGATAAAGAGTGCATCCCCCCAATGCCAAGCAAAGTAATCCCGGGGGTTTCCAAGAAATTCGATCTCAGCCTGATCTCCTGTGTAAAAACCGTTTGGTGTGGGAAGTGGAAAATACTTAATTCTGGATTTCCCAGCGTTTATCGCTGGATTACTTTCTGTTCCATCTAATAAATATTGAGCAGCTTGTTCGTGATTACCGTTGACTAAGAAAATTGGCGTCCCTGAAAGCGCTAGCCATTGACGATGCGTGCGATAGATCTTCTCCACATTCTCAAGAGTTGCAGCACCCTTGCTGATGAGTGGATCAATACTAAAATCATCTCCAAGCAGAATATGAAAATCTGGATTTTGGGCTAGAACGTTTGCCATGGCAACGCTATAAAGTTCGGCATTAAACATTTTTCCGGCTCGTTCCGGATGGGTATCACCTTGTACGGTGAAAGTAAATGCACCACCTTTATTTCGCTGAGTTTGAAAAGAATATTGTTTCCCAGTTGCAAATGTCCCGGAAGAAGTTGCTCGATATCGAATTCGATAAAAGATTTTTGCATTGCTCTTTAAGTTTTGAAGCTCTACTTCTTGCGGAATATTTGAGGCAAGTTCAATCAATGCAGTTTTCCCAGCAATTGTGGTCTTGGAATATCCATATTCAAGATAAACAAATAGTTTGGCATCTGCCATCAAACTGATCGCTGCAGAAGTGGCAGTTGGCCGACCAACAATTACATTGAAATAGATTGCCCCAATTGCTCTACCAATCATGGTCGTTGAGAGCGCAGTGACAATCGCACCTTTGAGCAGGGATCTGCGCGAGATTGTCATCATCCGAGAAATCTATTATTGGTTGGACCGAAAGGAGGGGATAAAAAATTTAGAATTCTTTGTGATTCACCATGGAATCACTTCGTTATCCTCCCAAAGTAGCCCTGTCTTATCCTGACTGGGATCGAAAGCACGAGTTGCCAGCCAGACTGCACAGGCGGCACCCTCCGGTACGGTCCGTGGTGCATTGGGGCCACCCATATCGGTCTGTGTGTGGTTAGGGCAGACCGCATCAATCAATACCCCGCGTTGACCATGATTACTCTCGTGCGCAAAGTTTCGGGTTAAGGCATTTACTCCGGCCTTAGAAATCCGATAGGGAGCTAAGCCACCAGCGTTACCCGGACCTGACATTCGTCCAAGGCAAGCAGAGTAAATGATGATGCGCCCGGATCTTTGTTCCACCATCTCTTTACCAATCAAACTTACGATATAGAAAACCGAGTCAAGATTAATACTTAGGACTCGTCGCCATTCTGATTCCGTTGTTTTTATAGTTTTTGCATCGCGTGCACTCATGACGCCGTGTGCTATCACTAAAACATCTGGTGTTCCATGATTTTTCAATGCTGTAGAAAACGCATTTTGTGTGCTTGCTGCATCTTCTGCATCAAAAAGTTCGTAATTAGCGCTGAGTTGCTTCGACGCGTGACTCAATCGATCTGCATCTTTAGCGAATAGCACTAAATCAAATCCACGTTCACGCAGTTGGCGAGCGGTTTCAAAACCTAAGCCGCGAGATCCACCGGTTATGAATGCAAGTGGCATTTATCAATTCTCAGTTTTCGTTTCATCACTACAAAAGCGTAGTCAAGTCTTCATCTCTTGCAACTGCAGCAGCCAACAATGGTCCTAATACGTTTCCAGTGCCGTTGTAAGCGCCGACGGCCCACATACCTGGCCTCACTTCTCTAACTATTGGTAAACCAGAATGGGTGTAACTCACAGTCGCTGCCCAACGGTGCTCAACTTTGACACTTGAAGTTAAGGAGGTAAGTAAAGAATCTAAATAATTTTGTACTTCAGTTGTAACAGCTGTATCACTGGTGTTTTCCGCAACTCCACCAACATCACGACCTCCACCAAGAGCAATTCGCCCATCTTTACGTTGTTGCCAGTAGTCATAAGCCCACCGCGTGTAAACCGGTTTATCCAGTGCTAGGTCGAAGCAAGGAGATGTTGAAAGCATTTGTAATCTAACTGGATATATTTCCTCAGAGAGTTCAGGAAATATATCTATTAAATTTCCATCAACTGCGAATATAAATTTCTCGGCCGTGACACTGAAGTGATCACCGAGAATCCTAAAATCACCAATTCTTGTAACTCGAGAATTAGCAAATAAGTTGGCACCAATCTCTATAGCTTGTTTAGCTAGTTGGTTTGCTCTATTAACTGGATGGAAAACGCCATCAGTGGGGATGAAAATACCTGTACCTTCTGGTCCCTCGTACCAATCACAATCAAATCCATCACTAAGTAGTGATTGTCGATGGTTTTCAATATCTCGAATTTCATCTTCGCTATGAGCAATGCGAAGCGAGCCAGTCAGATCAACACTTTCTGGAGTCTGTTCTTTCATTATCTGAATTTGATCAATAGTTGCTTGATATAAATTCTTTGCCTTTGTCGTAATTTTTGCTTCATGATAAAAATCCGCTAAACCTGCGAGCAAGAATCCACCATTTCGTCCAGCGGCTGCAGTTGCTATTTGTTTAGCGTCAATTCCAATGACTTGCTTTCCGCTTTCCCGCGCTGCAATAACTGCAGATAAACCAGCCCCGCCCAAGCCAATGACGCAAATATCGCACTCGTGATCTCCGGTAATACTCGGTAGAACGTATCGATCGCTCTCCCAAATGGTGGCCATCCCGTTACTCTATATCTGTGTTAAGCACTCGTAATCTGTGTGCAGCGCTGGGGATAGTTTTGGTGCTGATTTACGCTATTGGTTCTGGCGCATGGGTTAATACAGGTGATGGTTGGTATCAATCATTGAATTCCCCAAGGTGGCAACCACCAGATTGGGTATTCGGTGTTATTTGGCCATATAACTTCATAGTTTTGGGTGTGGTCTCAGTCGAGTTAAGTCGTCGGTTGAGCCTTACTACTAACTTCTGGTTCTTACTCTGTTTTTTATTTAGCGTGATAGCCGCGTTGACGTGGGCGTATCAGTTTTATAGACCGCATGAATTAGTCATTGCATCTATAGCTTTGAGTTTGGTTGCAATATTTACTGCCCCAATGTTGTATTTGGCTTTCCGCACTGGGTGGCAGTGGGGACTTCTACTGCTTCCGTATCAAATTTGGGTGGCTTTAGCAGCAAATTTAAGTTGGGCTTACTCCAGACTTAATTAAGTTCTTGGAGTAGAAGTTTTGCAACATGGAATGGTTCAATTTTTTCATTCCACTCTGGATTCTTTCGCCCTAATCCGCGAGCCATGAGAAATGATTGTCTTTCGGCAGGTGTGTCGCCCCCATGACCTCCTTCAGGTTTATGTCCATGATCGGTGACAACAGCAACAATCCACTCTTCGTTATGTTGCTCAACTCTCTCTTTAACTGACATAAGGAGACGGCCAAGATACGAGTCAACTCGTCCAATCGCTGAAAGGTACTCTTCATGTTCTGAACCATAAATATGTCCTGCATCATCAACATCACAAAAGTAGACGAATGAGGCATGAGGTCCATGTCTATTTATGTAGTAATTAGAAAAGTTCGCAATCTCAGCATCAATTTTGATGTAACCGTAAGTTTCGCCATCTCGAACAACTAATCGATGGTGGCCTCTATGTTGATCTTCTACTCGCTGACGAATTACTGGACCAATTCCTGCAGGATCGATTAATGGTGGCCATCCAGCTGCAGCAAAAGTTTTGATTTCACTATTTTTATGGGCAGCCAAACTTAAGAAGTCTGGGAATGAATTTAATTCATGATTGAGAAACAAGTTATCTGAAACTTGATGCTCAGAATATGTTGCGCCAGTGAGCAGAGTGCTCCAACTTGGTCCAGATAATGTGGGAACCGCAGTTTCTAACCAGGTAAAAAACCCTTTCTTATGAAGCGACTTAAGGTTAGGCGCCAAACCGGATTCCAAAGCCGTATTGAGGTTGAGTCCATCGATCCCAACCAAAAGGATTTTTGCCACCCGGTCACCCTAAGGAATTATCGGTGAACTTCAAAGCCTAATCTTGTTTCGTGATCGGCCGCTGACCCGCTAGCCTTCCCCAGTGGAATTGATGCAGTTGTTCTTCAACGGCTTGGTCACCGGATCAATCATCGCGTGTGCTGCTGTTGGCATCACATTGGTTTATGGCGTCTTAAAGTTGGTGAATTTTGCCGGTGGAGACTTTCTAACTACTGGTGCCTACGTCGCTGCCTGGTTGGCAATCTCAGGCGGCATGTCGATGTTCATCGCTGTTCCGCTATCGATGTTAGTTGTTGTGATTCTAGGAATCACACTTGATTTCTTGCTTTGGAGCAAACTTCGAAATCGTCAGGCTGGTCAACTTTCCCAATTCTTGGCAGCAGTTGGAACTGCTCTCATTCTTCGGCAAGTCTTATTATTTATATTCGGCGCAGGTGTACAGAAATTTCCAATCGATCAAACTAAGACTTTTAAATTCTTGGGACTTCGCGCTGGCATCGGCCAAATGTCAGGGCTGGTCTTCGCACTAAGTGCAATCATAATTTTTGCGGTACTTATTACTCGCACATCTTTAGGTAAGCAGATGCGGGCTTACTCTGATAATCCGCTTTTGGCATCGGTTGCCGGCGTTAATGTCTCGGTGATAGTCATTGCAACGTGGACTATTAACGGATTAATGGGTGGATTAGCAGGTGTACTTCAAGGAATGACGCAAGGTTCCTTTGAATCTCAAATGGGATGGTCTTTATTACTCCCGATCTTTGCCGCAGTGGTGCTAGGCACCATTGGCGATGTGTATGGAGCATTGTTTGGCGGCTTAGCAATCGGATTAATTATGGAACTCTCAACTTGGTCAGGATTTTTTGGCGGCGTTTCTGGAGCATATAAATATCTGGTTGCATTCATCATCTTGACGCTGGTGCTCTTGGTTAAGCCACAAGGCCTCCTAGGCGTGAAGGCAAGGTCTGTCTAATGAATTCACCATTTGTTTTAGATTTCTGGATATTTGTACTCGTTATCACGGGGATTTACACAATTTTTAGCTTGGGTCTACAAGTCCATTATGGGGTTGCTGGTCTAATGAATTTCGGTCATGTATCGATGATGGCCCTCTCTGGATACACGATGGCAATCTTCGTCATTACTTTCCATTGGAGTTTCTGGTGGGCATCGGCACTTGGGGTTTGTGTTGCTGGTTTAGGTGGAGCCTTCTTGGGTCTCACGACGCTTCGATTGCGTGGTGATTATTTCGCGATTGTGTCGATTGCCTTCTCCGAAATTGTCCGTTACATCATTAAAAATTGGGCAAGCGTTACCGGAGGATCCCTTGGGTCATCTGCGATTCCTGGCCAGGGAGATCTTGGGACTTATAACGAAACTCCCGATAACGTCATGCTTTGGGTTTCTGATCGTCTCTATCCTCTGATCGGAGATAGGGCTGATAACCGCGATACCCAAATGGTGGTTTTGGTTTGGGCCGTCGCCATAATTGTTTTGATTCTTGTCGCAAGATTTGAGAAGTTGCCGTGGGCAAGAACGTTGCGCGCATTGCGAGAAGAAGACCACGTTCCAGCGGCGCTTGGTAAGAATGTGTTCGTCTTTCGATTACAGGCTCTGATATTTGGCTCGGTCATTGCTGGAATAGCCGGAATATTTTGGGCAACTCAATTTGCCGTTTTAGCTCCAGATGATTTTGAAACGCTAACGACATTCTTTGCTTGGATGATCATCATTCTTGGTGGAGCAACTCGGGTACGCGGCGTAGTGATGGGTGCCTTCGTTTTCTCGTTCTTATTCGCGGGAACTCGTTTCTTCGAATTTTGGCCATTCACAACGCTGGATGCAGCGCATCGAGCGTATGTGCGCCTGATCATTATTGGTCTAGTTCTCATTTGGCTCATGCTCCGCAGACCCCAAGGAATCTTGGGCAAGAGAGCGGAGATGGTCCTTGAGTAATCTCATTGAAATCCGAGATGTATCCGTCAGTTTTGGCGGAGTCAAAGCCGTTCAACATGCATCATTTAATGTTCCTGAAAAACAAGTAACGTCACTTATCGGTCCAAATGGCGCTGGAAAGACCACGTTATTCAATTTGGTTTCTGGTGCGACCAAAGTCGATAGTGGTGAAATTTTCTATCGTGGAGTCCGGATAGATAAATTGCACCCACACCAGATTGCGCACCTGGGTCTCATTCGCACTTTTCAGGGAGCAAAAGTAATCAAAAGAATGACAGTGGTTGAAAATATGTTGCTCGCTGCGCAACGTAATCCCGGCGATCATTTATGGAGTCTTCCTTTTGTGGGAAAGCGAAAGAGATTCGAAGCAGCAGCAAGAGAGCGTTCACTCGATTTATTAGAGCAAGTTGGTTTGACTAAATTGGCTGACGATTACGCAGGGATACTCTCTGGCGGACAACGAAAACTGCTCGATTTAGCTCGCGCAATGATGGCTCAACCGCAAGCGCTCTTATTAGATGAACCATTTGCTGGGGTAAATCCAAAACTTGTTGAGACATTAGTAGAGGTGCTTCAGCAACTTCGCAAAGAACATGAACTCACAATTTTATTGGTGGAGCATGATTTAGAAACCGTGATGGCAATTTCAGACAAGGTTGTTGTGATGGCTCAGGGAACTCCAATTGCAGAAGGTATCCCAAATAGCATCTACGAAAACGAAGCTGTAATCGAAGCGTATCTGGGATCGCGACGCGGGAGTGCATCATGAGCGATGTGCTAAGAATAGAAAATTTGTCAGCGGGATATGGTGACATTCAAATCATTCATGAAGTCACGATGAACATTCCTGAAGGCAAGATCGTAACCGTAGTAGGTCCAAATGGTGCAGGAAAATCCACATTGATCAAATCGCTTTACGGTTTAGCAAAACCGATGGGTGGTTCAGCATTCTTTCATTCATCTGAGGGCGAAGTTGAATTAACAAAAATCAAAATTCATCAATTAGCTGCCCGCGGTATTGGTTATGTTCCGCAGATTGACAATATATTTCCAACATTAACCGTTGATGACAATTTAGATATGGGAAACGTAATCCCGCATTTAGGTGACCGAAGAGCTGAAATGTATGAGAAGTATCCCGACTTAAAATCTCGACACAAAGATCGCGCCGGTTCACTCTCTGGTGGACAACGGCAAATGCTTGCGATGGCTCGAGTTCTCATGGCAGATCCAAAGTTATTGCTTTTAGATGAACCATCTGCAGGGCTTGCTCCAGCCCTGGTCGACCAACTCTTTGATGATTTGGTAGCGATCAATAAATCCGGAGTATCGATACTTATGGTGGAACAGAATGCCCGACGTGCTTTGGAGATATCTGATTATGGGTATGTCCTAGATATGGGTCGTAACCGCCATGAGGGTCCTGGCAGAGAACTCACCGAAGATCCCACGGTAGTAGGCATCTATTTCGGTAGACGGGGACCTAAGTCCTCGGCTTAGAATTCTCACCCAGGTACAACCCGTACCTACCCAACCCCCTAGAGGAGAAATATGAAGAAGCGCGGAACCGTTACCGTCGCTGGAGTGGCTGTTGCTGTCGCTTCATTGATGGTCACCTCTGTTCCTGCCGAAGCTGCTGCTGGCGCAAATATGCGCGTTGGCATCATGTTGCCGCTCACAGGTGACCTCGGCACGTACGGACCTTCCTTGGCAAATGCCGCACAACTCGGCGTCAAGATGGTCAACGATTCAATTAAGAAGAACAAGCTCAAGGGCTCTTGCACGGTTGCTGGAACTGAAGATGATCAAACCAAGCCATCTGTTGGTGTTGAAGCTGCTACCAAGTTGGTGAAGTCAAATAAGTCAAACGCAATTGTTGGCTCAATGGCTTCTTCAATTACCTTGGCTGTAGCAAACTCGGTAACCATTCCAAACAACGTAATTTTGTTACCACCAACTGCCTCATCACCAGCCATCACAACTTTGAAGGATAAGGACACGGTCTTCCGTGTGTATCCATCAGATAACTTGCAAGGAAAGGCACTTGCTCTTCTTGCCGCAAAGGCTTTTGGAAAGACTGCAAAGATCAACCTCGGTCATCGTAACGATGCCTTCGGTAATGGTCTTGCTGAAGTTTTCACTGAGACATGGAAAGACAATGGCGGAACTGTAAACAAGGAAGTTAAGTGGGAGCCAGAAGCAGCTTCATATGATTCTGAAGCACAAGCCCTCGCCGGTGGAAGCCCAGATGGATGGGTCATCATCGACTTCGACGGAACTTTCGCCAAGATTGCTCCAGCTCTTTCTCGAACCGGAACTTGGAAGTCCAACAAGTCACTCATGACTGAAGGCTTCAACTCTGAGGGTGCGATCAAGAATGTTGGTGCTCAATACATGGAAGGCGTCCGAGGTACTTCCGGTGCACAAGATGGCGCATCACCTGCAGAATTCCAAGCAATGTTCACTAAGGCCTATCCAAAAGCAAAGTGGAATGGCTTTGAGGGATCAGCATTTGATTCAGCAGTGCTAGCTTGTTTGGCATCGGTCAATCAGGGCAGCGTTCGCGCTCGCGATTTGGCAGAAGGTCTTCGAAATGTTTCGGGCGCTGAAGGTGGAGTGAAGTACACCTGGAAGCAGATGGATGCCGCAGTCAAGGCTGCTGCGTCTGGAAAGAAGATCACGTACTTTGGAGCTTGGTCAGCAGCTAAATTTGATGGCGCAGGTGATCCAGCAGCAGGAGTATTCGATGTTTACTCTGTTGCAAGTGGAAAGCCAGTCATCAACGCAGCAGATCGCATCAAGTTCTAATCCAGTTACAAGAGAGAGTGGGCCCTGAGGAGACTCAGGGCCCATTTCTTTTCAAATAAAGAGAAAGTTTGGCTCCAAACTATTTGTTTTTCCAGGTTAAGCCGCTACCTTTCTCAGATGGTTGATATCGGATTGGTTATTGAGCCTTCAGCAACATATACGGCCACCTGCGCTAAGCGCGTGGAAGATATGGGATTTGGGTACTTCTTATCCCCTGATACTCAGAATCTATGTGCTGATCCGTATGGTCAACTCTCACTGGCTGCTAAGTCGACAACAACACTTCGCTTAGGAACCGGAGTCACCAATCCCATAACCCGTGATTCGGCGGTGACTGCTGGTGCGCTCGCAACTTTGCAAGTGGAATCCGGTGGAAGAGCAATCTGCGGAATCGGACGTGGAGATTCATCTGCAACCTATATCGGAAAGAAACAGGCAACGAGTAAACAGATGATTGATTATGTGCACCAACTTAGAACTTATTTAGCAGGTGGCACTGTCGACCGTGATGGAAAAGAATCGTCAATGCGTTGGATCGAACCAGGAGATATCCAACCAGTAACCATTGACATTGCTTGCACCGGCCCTAAAACAATTGAACTTGCTGCTGATATTGCAGATCGCGTTACTTTTGCAGTTGGTAGCGCCACCGAAAGAATTGAGTGGGCTATGGGAGTATTTAATGCACGAATGGCAGTGAATGGAAGAAACCGAGATGACGTTTCAGTTGGTGCATATTTAAATTTGATTTGTGATAACGATGATGAGCGAGCAGTAAAACTGGCCTACACCTGCGCGGGATTAGTCGCTCACTTTTCCGGAATGGAACATTCTCCAACTGAGCATCTTCCAGAGATGATAAAAAATTATGCTGAAACTTTGAAATCAGAATATGACATGAGTCATCATGGGCAAGAAGAAGGAACTCACCTGA
This sequence comes from uncultured Actinomycetes bacterium, assembly GCA_964343565.1. GTDB lineage: Bacteria > Actinomycetota > Actinomycetes > Nanopelagicales > Nanopelagicaceae > CAYFKL01. The sequence continues at coordinate 1,618 of CAYFKL010000033.1, read as the reverse complement.
AGTTAATTAATGAAGAATTTATTCGCTGGATTGCGATTGTGGGTGGACCTGAATATTGCATCGAACGTATCAAACATTTAGTTGAGGTCGTTGGTTTACAACATATTTCGTTGCTGGGTGGCTCTCCCGTTGCTCGTCCGCATGGCCCCCGCGTCTTAGGTGCTGTGGATACCATGGAACTCTTCGCTAAAGAGGTCCTGCCCGTATTCGCGTAGACTGCATACGTGAGAGCAATACAAATCCGCAATACTGGCGGTCCGGAGGTTTTGGATTTACTTGATATTGCCGAACCATCCATGTCCGAAGATGATGCCTTAATCGATATTTCCTTAGCCGGAATTAATTACATTGATATTTACCACCGTGAAGGACGTTATCCAAAGCCCCTACCATTTATTCCTGGCGCCGAAGGAATTGGAACGATCAGAAAATTAGGTTCGAATTCGCCTCAAGATCTCAAAATTGGCATGAAAGTCGGTTGGGTGATGCATACAGGTGGCTATGCAGAAGTGGCAGCAATTCCGGCTGCCTCTCTCATCCCGATTCCTTCCGATATCGCCGATGATGCAGCAGTGACGTTGTTGCTTCAAGGGATGACCGCTCATTACTTGGCGAAAGATTCCTACAAGATTTCTCGAAATGACACCGTCGTTGTGCATTCAGCTGCAGGAGGCGTGGGACTCTTACTCACAAGATACGCAGCTTCATTGGGAGCTAATGTCTTGGCGACTTGCTCAACTGCCGCAAAGCGCGAGATGGCATTGCAGGAAGGGGCTGCTCACGCCGTAAATTACGATTCTTTTGTTAAGGCAGCGCGAGATATGACGAGTGGGATAGGCGCAGACGCTGTTTACGATGGTGTTGGTGCGGCAACATTTCTTGACTCTATTGCGGCATTAAGAAGAAGAGGCTCTTTGGTCTCCTACGGAAACGCGAGCGGATCTATTCCAGCCTTCGAACCGAAACAACTTCTTAAATCTATTTTCTTCTCCAGACCATCGCTAGGTGATCACGTAGCGACCAGAACAGAATTACTGTGGCGATCCGCTGAAGTCTTTCAAGCGTATCGAGAGGATCGCATGAGAGTTCATTTGGGTGGCGTCTATTCCCTTGAAAATATTCAGCAAGCACATATAGATCTGGAATCTCGAGTAACTTCCGGCAAACTACTGGTTCAAGTGAGATCATGATTACGAATCTTGGAGGAGGCGCCTATCTCTTTCATTGGCAACAGTATGTGAGTCCTTTTTTCGTTGGAGAAAAGGGAGTCCACGTCGTTGATCCGATCAACACTCAAACAGCGCGAGAATATAGAAAAGCGATTGCGCAAGTTACGAACTTACCCATTCAACATTTAATTTACTCTCACGATCATCGTGACCATATCGCTGGTGGTGCCGAATTAGTTCCTGATTTAAGTGTGAGAATTTCTGCTCATATCAATGCACATCATCAAATAAGTCGTAGAGATGATTTAGATGTTTTAACACCAAATGCCGTGATACACGATCATGTTGAACTAAGTGAATCAAATCTTCATGTCGAAATTAAATACTTAGGACCTAATCATTCAAGTTCAAATCTAATCTTCTTCCTCCCAAATGCTGATAAGAAAACC
>CAYFKL010000032.1:0-12404 GCA_964343565.1 uncultured Actinomycetes bacterium | reverse complement strand
AATTCAGCTCGCAATTGCGGATCGTAGACATCAGTCATATCGACATGTGAAACACCGCCAGGCTGGACTCCATCAAAAAATGTTGATTCCCGACCCGAAGTGAAATCCACAAAATCATCGATCAGTGAGAGATCGCCTGCTTTCAAAGTCGGATCTATCCCGCCAACTACATTCACAGCGATGACTCGAGTGATACCCAATTTCTTTAACGCAGAAATATTGGCTCGATAATTCACGCGTGACGGCGGGACCGAATGATCGTGTCCATGTCGAGTAACGAATTCAATAGGAACCCCGCGCCATGAACCACTGGTTAATTTTGCGGCACCAAACTCAGTCTCCACCGAACGCGCAGAGGCACCGGCAAGCGCTGGTAGCGAGTAAAAACCAGTCCCAGCAATAATTCCAACCGTATTGAGAATCGAAACATTCTGATCAGTGTTATTTGGTTGCGTCACAGCACTACCTACTAAAAATTTTCCGACGGTCGATAGGTGCCCCAGGCACCTCGCAACAGATCAGCTACTTCACCAACCGTGGCACCCGCTTTGAGTGCTTCCTTCATCGGATAAAGCAGATTGATTGTTGGATCGACTGCGGCAACCTTGATTTCAGCCATAGCTTTATCTAAGGCTTTCTGATCACGCTTGGTTCTCAAGGCAGCCAATCGTGCGCGTTGCTCAACTTCAATTTGCGGATTTACTACTAATGGAGAGTATGGCTCCTCCTCCGCAATTTGATATTTGTTAACTCCCACGACAATTCGATCACCAGAATCAATCTCACGAGCAATTTGGTATGCGCTACGTTCGATTTCATTCTTCTGAAATGATTGATCAATTGCTGCCGCAGCGCCACCAAGTTCTTCTACCTTGGACATAAGTTTGCAGATCTCGACTTCGATGTCATCCGTTAATTTTTCCATGGCGTAAGAGCCAGCAAACGGATCAACCGTCTTTGTTACATCAGATTCGTAAGCGATCACTTGCTGCGTTCGAAGCGCAAGTCGGGCTGCCTTCTCCGTCGGAAGTGCAATAGCTTCATCAAAAGAATTAGTGTGCAAACTTTGAGTACCACCAAAAATGGCAGCTAATGCTTGGACTGCTACTCGAACTAAATTAACCTCAGGTTGTTGAGCCGTTAATTGCACGCCCGCCGTTTGCGTGTGAAAGCGCAACATCATGGAACGTTCATTCTTTGCGCCGAAATCTTCTTTCATGACTCTGGCCCAAATTCTTCGAGCAGCTCGAAACTTCGCTATCTCTTCAAGAATGGTTGTTCGAGAAACAAAAAAGAAGGCTAACCGCGGCGCGAATTCGTCGATGTCTAAGCCAGCAGCTACTGCAGCACGTGCGTACTCAATGCCATTTGCGAGCGTGAAAGCAACTTCCTGTGCCGGCGTTGCTCCCGCCTCACCCATGTGATAGCCGGAAATGGAAATGGTGTTCCATTGCGGCAATTCGCTTTTACAGTATTTAAAAATATCGGTGATAAGTCGAAGTGACTCTTTGGGTGGGTAAATATAGGTTCCTCGGGCGATGTACTCCTTAAGGACATCATTTTGAATTGTGCCTTTAAGGTCTTTCGGATCAACGCCTTGTTCTTCGGCTACTAATTGATACAGCAAAAGTAGAGTTGCAGCCGTCGAATTAATGGTCATGCTGGTGGAAACTTCGCCAAGTGGAATGCCATCAAATAGGACGCGCATATCTTCTATGGAGTCAATGGCAACGCCAACTTTTCCAACTTCACCAGATGCCAGTGGCGCATCAGAATCAAATCCCATTTGCGTGGGTAGATCGAATGCAACTGAGAGTCCACCAGTGCCCGCGGCAACTAAAGCGTGATAACGCTGATTAGATTCTTTTGCCGAACCAAACCCGGCGTACTGGCGCATCGTCCATGGGCGACCAACGTACATCGACGCATGAATTCCTCGAGTAAATGGATACTTTCCCGGCTCCCCAATCGCGGTTGCTGGAATCCAGCCAGCCAAATCTTGATATACAGGTTGAATTGGAAATCCGGATTCAGCACGGGAAGTCTCAGCCACAGGAGAACGGTAGTGGGTCGAAGCAGAATTCGGCTGTGGCCGTGTTCACAACTTTAACTTTCAATCTCGCCCGGTGAGCCTGCGCCTTTGGGAAATAAACCATGCCTAACCTCTCATCGTGAGCCGGATCCGACTGCTACTTTCGATCGCACTGATCGGGCTCTTCCCCGCTACTGCGCATGCTGAAATTGTGGGCGGCCCTCTTCTCACCCAGGGGATCATCGTGAAATCTGCCGCTGGCGTTCCGGCACTACCGAGCACTACTGCAGAGTCCTACCTGATTGCAGATGCGCAGACCGGCGAAGTCCTAGCCGCCAAAAACCCTCATCAACAATTGCCACCCGCGAGCACGCTAAAAACTTTAACTGCACTCTCTTTGCTTCCACGATTGGATAAATCGAGCACGTATGTTGGCCAAGCCAGCGATGGGAAAGTTGACGGTCAACGAGCCGGTGTCTATCCAGGTCGGGCATATACCGTCGACTCTCTGTTTTATGCACTATTTCTTTATTCAGGAAATGATGCAGCAAATGCATTAGCAAACTCTGCTGGCGGTTTGGCTCAGACACTTAAGTACATGCGAGCCGAAGCGACTCGATTACAAGCGCTTGATACTGTTCCAAAAAGTCCACATGGACTTGATCGTCCTGGACAAGTTTCGAGCGCTTACGATTTAGCGTTGATCGCTCGAGCGGCCTTAAAACGCGATGATTTTAGAAAATACATGGGAACGAAAACCTACACTTTTACTGGAAGTGGAAAAGCAAATAAGAGCGTCGAATTTATCAACCAAAATAAACTGCTATTCAATTACTCAGGGACCATAGGCATGAAAACCGGTTACACAACACAGGGTAGAAATACTTATGTTGGTGTCGCTACCCGAAATGGTCACACTTTGATTGTCACCTTGATGCATTTGCCATACGGACGGGATGCGTTAGCAACTTCACTTTTCAATTGGGGATTTAAAGCAATTGGGAAAGTAGAGCCTGTGGGAAATTTAGTGGAACCACAATCAGGATCACCGCGAGTCGAGGCTACTGCTGCTTATAACGACCCAAAAAATGTGAGCACCCCAGCGCCTACTGCTTCGAAAGTAATAACCGAAAAGAAATCTCCTGAAGTTTTCCCGTCGTTGCCGTTAGGCCCGCTGAAATGGTTGCTACTCCCAGTACTTCTCGTGATCGGCTTGAGGGCAAGAGTGCGTTACCTAATGTGGCGTAAAGCTCGACGTCGCGGTCTATATCAGCGAACGAATCCAATTGCGTCATAAACTTTTCTTAAGGTATCACTCGCCACTTCGCTAGCCTTTGTGGCGCCGACCTTCATAATTCTTTCGATCTCAGCCCTGTCGGATAAGACTTCTTCAGTTTTAGCTTTGAATGGCGTCACAAATGCAAGGACGACATCTGCTACTTCCTGCTTGAAATCGCCATAGCCTTTACCAACAAAGCGCTCCTGCAAGTTAGAAATGCTCTCACCCGAAAGCGCCGAATGGATCGTGAGCAAATTACTAATACCTGGCTTGTTGATTTCATCAAATGTTATTTCCCGACCAGTATCGGTAACGGCACTCTTTATTTTCTTACTGGTTAACGCTGGATCATCCAATAAATCAATAATGCCCGAATTAGTTGAGGCAGATTTGCTCATCTTGGATGTTGGTTCTTGCAAATCAGTTATTTTTGCTGTGCCTTTAACAATATGTGGTTTTGGAATAACGAAAGTATCGCCAAATCGAGAATTGAATCTAATTCCAAGATCTCGCGTTAATTCAATGTGTTGACGTTGGTCTTCACCCACTGGAACTTCATCCGCTTGATAAAGCAATATATCTGCCGCTTGCAATATTGGATATGTAAAAAGCCCAACGGTGGCGCGATCTAGTCCACCTTTGTTGCTCTTATCTTTAAATTGAGTCATCCGTGAAGCTTCACCAAATCCAGTAAGGCATCCCAAGACCCAGGCTAATTGCGCATGCTCTTGCACTTGCGATTGCACAAAGAGCGTGCACCGTTGCGGATCTAATCCTGCTGCTATGAATTGAGCAATCGACAGCAAGGTTCGCTGATGAAGTAAACGAGGATCGTGTTCCACCGTGATCGCATGCAAATCTACGACGCAGTAGAAAGCATCGTGAGAATCTTGAAGAGCAACCCATTGTCGAATAGCCCCAAGATAGTTACCCAAGTGGAAGGAGTCGCTCGTCGGCTGAATTCCAGAGAGCACACGTGGCATAGGGTTATCTTTCCATGTCTTGGTCGCGGGATGGGTCCATATTTAATCGAGCAATGCGAACCCGCTCAATGCGCTTGCCATCCATCTTGAGCACAGTAAAAACTAATCCGTTGAATTCAAGTTGATCGTTTAGTTCAGGTAATCGCCCCAATTCGTGCATGATAAATCCTGCGAGCGTGGCATAGGGTCCTTCGTCGATAGCAATTCCACTCTCCTCGTTGAGATCTTCAATCGAGACCAAGCCATCCACCTCAACTTGACCACCACTGGGAAGAGAGGGCAACTCTTCTTCATTGTCATACTCATCTTGGATCTCACCCAAAATCTGTTCTACTAAATCTTCAAGCGTCACGATTCCGTCTGTTCCACCGTACTCATCTAACACAATTGCTATGTGATGGCGTCCCGCTTTCATCTCATTCAAAGCCGGAATCAATCGTTTGGTGCCGGGCAAGAAAAATGGTGGGCGAACCATACTGTGAACTAACGCCTCGGACTTTTCTGGATCTAACAGATCTCTGACATTGATGAAGCCAATAATGTCGTCAGCGGAATCTCTGCGCACTGGATACCTTGAATGTCCCACTTGCAGAGCCACTCTCCTGGCTTGAGAAATCGTCATGTCAAAGTCTAAAAATTCAACTTCAGTTCGAGGCACCATGAATTCGTGGATTTGCCTATCTGTGGCATTAAATACTTCTTCAACAATTTCGCGTTCAGTTTGACCTAAAGTGGCATGACCACTAACCAAACCAATAAGTTCTTCTTCACTCATCGATTCTTTTGATCCGTGAGGATCCACACCAAATAATCGAACAATGACATTTGTTGATTTAGAGAGTAACCAAATAATCGGTTTAAAAAGAATCGCAATTCGATCTATCGTTGTTGCTGAGTAGAGCGCAATTGTTTCAGTTTTGGCAATCGCTAATCGCTTAGGTACTAATTCGCCAATAACGAGTGAAACATAGGCGACTCCAAGAGTTACCACAATCAAGGCAACCAAATTTGCAATGGAGGAACTCATTCCCCATCCCAGGAAAGTAGGCTCTAAGAATCGACCTAATCTTTCGGCACCGAGCGCTGCCGAGAGCAGACTTGAGAGCGTGATCCCCACCTGAGCCGCCGCCAAAAATCGATTTGGATTGTTGGCCAATTGCGCAACTTTTGCTCCCCGCTTGCCACGTTCTGCGAGTGCCTTAACCTGCCCATCACGAAGGGAGATCAGCGAAATTTCGGCAGCAACAAAGATGGCTGCCACCAAAATGAAAGCTAAAACTAAGGCAATGTTTGCCCCCAGCGATCCCATGGGATCAGCCTATTGCTTACTTCATCGCCGCCTGTAGATTGGAATCAATCGCAGCCAAGAAATCTTGGGTTGTCAGCCAAGGCTCATCTGGACCGATCAACTGAGCCAGGTCCTTGGTCATTTTGCCGGATTCCACAGTTTCAATGCAGACGCGCTCCAAAGTCTCTGCAAACTTAGTGACCTCTGGGGTGTTATCCAATTTTCCTCTATGAGCTAACCCGCGAGTCCAAGCAAAAATAGATGCAATTGGATTTGTTGATGTTGGTTTGCCTTGTTGATGCATTCGATAATGACGCGTAACCGTTCCATGCGCCGCCTCTGCTTCCACAGTCTTGCCATCAGGCGACATGAGAACCGATGTCATTAAACCTAGTGAACCAAAGCCTTGTGCAACCGTGTCAGATTGCACATCTCCATCATAATTCTTACAAGCCCAGACGTATCCGCCTTCCCACTTGAGAGCGGATGCCACCATGTCATCGATCAGACGATGCTCGTAAGTTAAACCAGCAGCTTCAAATTCTTTTTTGAATTCCTTCTCATAGACATCTTGGAAAATATCTTTGAATTGACCGTCATAAGCTTTCAGAATTGTATTTTTTGTACTCAAGTAAACTGGATAATTTCGTGCCAAACCGTAGCGCATCGAGGCTCTAGCAAAATCTCTGATTGATTCGTCCAAGTTATACATTGCCATAGCAACACCAGCATCAGGAAAATCAAATACATTCAATTCCATTGGAGCGCTGCCATCTTTTGGCGTAAAGGTCAAGGTCAATGAGCCGGCACCCGGTACTTTGACATCTGTTGCACGATATTGATCTCCGAATGCATGACGTCCAACAACTATTGGTTTCGTCCAACCCGGAACTAAGCGGGGAATATTGCTGATAATGATTGGTTCGCGAAAGATAACCCCGCCCAGGATATTGCGAATAGTTCCATTAGGAGACTTCCACATTTTTTTCAATCCAAATTCTTCAACGCGTGCCTCGTCGGGTGTGATTGTTGCGCACTTGACTGCAACTCCATGCTTCGCCGTTGCGTTGGCACTATCAATTGTTACTTGATCATTAGTTGCATCGCGATTTTCAATAGATAGGTCGTAATACTCAAGATTTACGTCAAGGTAAGGAAGAATTAATTGGTCCTTGATGAATTGCCAGATGATGCGAGTCATCTCGTCGCCGTCCATCTCAACGACTGAGCCAATTACCTTAATCTTTGACATAAGAACTCCCTACATTGATTGAACGTCGGCTTGCTTGCTTCGTACTGCTTCTGCAGCTTCCTTAAGCGAGGCAATTTCTTCAGCAGTTAATTTGGTCTCCACGACTTTACGAACACCATTACGGCCAATTTCAGCTTCTACTCCAAGATAAACACCAGCAATTCCATATTCTCCGTCTACCCATGCGCAAACTGGCATCACAGCCCCGGAATCTTCAATCACAGCTTTTGCCATTCGAGCCGCAGCAGCTGATGGCGCGTAGTAAGCAGAACCAGTTTTAAGAAGGGCTACAACTTCGGCGCCGCCATTTCGAGTGCGCACTACTAATTCCTCGATTTTTTCTGGAGACATCATCTCCGAGAGTGGTTTTCCATTGACTGTGCAACGACTAGGGACTGGAACCATGGTGTCACCATGCGATCCAAGAGTAAGTGTTTGCACACTCCCCACTGGAACATTGAGTTCTTCGGCGACAAAGTGAGTGAATCGTGCGGTATCAAGCATTCCTGCCTGCCCCATGACTCGGTTGTGTGGAAACTTCGTGGCAATTTGTGCCAATGCGGTCATTTCATCGAGTGGATTAGAAACCACGATGATGACTGCATTCGGACTGTGCTTAGCAATATTTTCAGCCACCGATCGAACGATCTTTGCGTTAGTTTCTAACAAATCCATCCGACTCATGCCAGGCTTTCGAGGTAGACCCGCAGTAATAACCACTACATCTGAATTAGCGGTGGCTTCATACCCCGAACCATCCGCACCCGTTGCTGCCCCAATAACTTTGGTTTCAAATCCTTCAATTGATCGCGATTGATTCAAATCAAGAGCCAAGCCTTCTGGTTTGCCTTCAACAATGTCAGTTAATACGACTGTTTCAAATACGTCGTACTCCGCTAATCGTTGTGCGGTGGTGGAACCATAGAAACCTGCTCCAACAACTGTGACTTTTCCTTTACGCGATGACATGGGCCCTCCAGAGATAAATTATCTTGATGTAAAGATATTACTTCCCGTGCGGGATAGCGACTGCGAGCGCTATCAGGATCACGCAAATTGAAGTGAGGGTTGCCACATCTACAAGTTTTGAGCGGGACCAGCTGCTGCCTTTAAGACGAATCACTGCGATCGCCCCGACTGCCCCTGCTAGCAGTAGGGATCCAGAGCGTACCCAACCCGTGGCCATAGCAAGGATGGCAAGGCCAACCGCAGCGCCTATGGCTCTTTTCATATTCCCAGTTTAGTGAGTGAAATGTCGGGCACCCGTGAAATACATGGTGATACCGAATTCTGCGGCCATGGCGATGACTTCTTCATCACGAATACTGCCACCAGGTTGTACGAGTGCAGAAACTCCAGCATCAATTAAAACTTTCAATCCATCGGCAAAAGGAAAAAACCCATCACTTGCGCCAACGCTTCCTGCAAGGTTTTCACCTGCCCTTGCAATTGCCAATTTTGCCGAATCCACTCGATTTACTTGTCCCATGCCAATGCCAGTGGTTGCCAGATCGCGTGCTAACACAATCGCATTACTTTTCACTGATCGAAGAGTTCGCCAGGCAAACTTTAAATCCTCAAGAGTTCGTTGATCTACCGGTTGGCCTGATACACAGCGCCATGATTTCGCATCATCACCATCAGCCTGATACGCATCAGCAATCTGTAGAAGCTCACCACCAAGAATCGCTCGACCGTCGAGTCCTCCTTTAACTCTTGGCTCGCATCTCAAAATTCGAATGTCATTTTTTGTTTTCAAAACCGATAACGCACTCTCTTCATAAGAGGGTGCAATAATCACTTCAACAAAAGTTTTAATGCACTGCTTGGCCATTGCCTCAGATATTTGAGAATTGGCAGCGATCACTCCTCCGTAGGCCGAGAGCGGATCACATTTAAGCGCCTTCAAATACGCCGCTTCAATATTAGAGCCACTTGCTATGCCACATGGATTGGTGTGTTTGATTATCGCGACCGTGGGCTCTTGGTGGTCCCATGCAGCACGCCAAGCAGCATCCGCATCGAGATAGTTGTTGAAGGACATCTCCTTCCCATGAATTTTTTCTGCTCCCGCAACTCCCATTCCGCCCCAGGTCGATTCGTAAAGTGCGGCCGGTTGGTGTGGATTCTCGCCATAACGCAACATCGCACGTCGATTCCATGACGCAGCCATCCACGTTGGGAAACCTTCCGGAGTGGAGGTAAGTACATTCCCCATCCACGAAGCAACGGCAATGTCGTAATCTGCAGTCAAACGAAAAGCCTCGACTGCTAATTCTTGACGGCTCTCGAGCGAGAATCCATTCGGCAATAATTCAATTAGTTCGTTGTAACGTGACGGCGAAACTACAACGTTCACTGACTCATGATTCTTTGCAGCTGCACGAATCAACGCCGCGCCACCTATGTCGATTTGCTCAATGCACTCTTTGACAGATGCACCGCTTCGAACTGTGTCCGTAAACGGATAGAGATTAACCACGACTAGTTGAAAGGGCGCTATCCCCAGTTCGTCGAGTTCACTACGATGCTTTTCTAGGTCTTGATTAGCCAAGATGCCGGCGTGAATCTTGGGATGCAGCGTTTTAACTCGCCCATCGAGACTTTCTGGAAATTCAGTAACGTCAGAAACCGAAGTCACTGGTATCCCGGCGGCCAAAATCGTTTTCGCAGTTGAGCCAGTCGAAACGATTTCAACTCCTGCTTTATGCAGCGCTTGAGCCAACTCCACAATTCCACTCTTGTCATGGACACTAATCAGGGCTCGAGTTAACACAAGTCGAGATTACTCGCTACGGTATTGGGGTGCCTGAACCTGTGTCGCGAGCCCAAGTGCTCAAGCGCCGATTACCGCCGCTGATGGTGGCAGCTGCTCTTTATCTATTACTTTCTTCAATACCAAACTGGCCCTTAGCGCTGGTTTCTGTCGCATTATCCGCAACGGCGCTCGCATTCTCCATAAAGCGGTCAGTCGTAACTTTAGTTTTAGCTTCCATTGTTCTGGCACTTTCAATCATCTCAACTATTGGAATGGCTGTACTAAACCAGGAACTCTCTCGTTTTAATGATTGCCAATTAGGAGCCAATACCTCAACGGCAGAAGATGCCTGCTTACTCGACTTAAGAAATCAACTTGATGAAAAGGTTAAGCGTCTCGAGAATTTCTAGATTGAAATTGTGAAAAGAGAAGCGCTCCTAATATCGAGCCGGCGATCAAAGTTGGTGCGCCATAAATCAATAGCCTGATCGGCGAAGCACCAAATGCACTCAGCGAGCCACCTATCAATGGCCCACCTGCGATCATGTTTAGCGCGATCACCAAACCCAACAAAATTGCCCCAACCAGGAGACCGTCCAACATTGCATGGTTAATTGATTTTTTCGATCCTCGAACAGAAATTGCTCCCGCAATCAGTGAAACGAACGTAGCAAGTACCAGGAAACTTATTTGCCAACGTGCATGATGCGATGGAAGCGCTGCCAACATTGGTAGCGCTGGAATTTTGACACTCTCAACCGCGAGTGATGAGTAGAGCGATCCATCACCAACAGAAAAACCTGCACCAATCAGGTATGCGATTCCCATAATGAATGCGTTGGGCAACGTTGCTATCACAATAAGCGTAAGCAAAAGCCCGCCAATAAGCCCGGGCTGCAAAACCGTATAAAGATTCACCAATTCTCGAAAGTGCATTACGTACGAAACCAATGTTAGAACCACTGAAATTCCAAGAAGTATTAACAAAGCAAGCAAAGCGCTCTTGATTACATCAGAGGCTTCATTATGAGCCTTGCGTAACCTTGGAATTTGCAAACTTAACGCGGCAATTACCGTCAATAAAATGCCAGAAAAAAAAGCGCTCAGCGGATTAGGCCGGACCGCGTGAGTGGACATCACTAAACTAACGCCACTCAAAACCAAGCCATAAGACAGCGCCAATAATGTAATTGCTCCGCGTGGATTTTTGATCGAAGTTGTCAAGCGGCGTAACGCACCTCGCAAAATCACAATGGGAATAATCAAAAATCCGATTGGAGTGAACCATAATGATCCCGCGATATCTCCTGGCGGCAAGGAGAGGTGCAAGAGCACCTTATGCATGCCCAGCCAAACCCATGCGCCACCATGGACCGCATCTGATAATCGACCAGTACTACTTCCGGCTAACGACCAGACTAAAACGCCTACTCCCAGAGTGGGAATCAAAGTAAGCGCGAGAGCCCGCAAGGCTTCAATAAGCGCAATCAGATATCGATTGCGGGTATTCACGCTGGTTAGAGTACCTCGCGAAGCAGTCGAGCAGTCTCACTTGGAGTCTTTCCCACGCGCACACCTGCAGCCTCTAGGGCGGTTTGCTTAGCTGCCGCAGTTCCAGAGGAACCCGAGACAATCGCTCCTGCATGTCCCATGGTCTTTCCTTCGGGTGCAGTAAATCCGGCGACATATCCAACAACAGGTTTAGTTACATGCTCTTTGATGAATGCTGCAGCGCGCTCTTCAGCATCGCCACCAATTTCTCCGATCATGACGATGGCTTTCGTCTCTGGATCTGCCTCAAAGGCGCGAAGTGCATCAATATGAGTTGTTCCAATTATCGGATCGCCACCAATTCCAATGCAGGTGGAGAAACCCAGATCGCGAAGTTCATACATCATTTGGTAAGTAAGTGTTCCGGATTTCGAAACTAATCCGATTGAACCCGCGGAAGTAATATCGGCAGGGATGATTCCGGCATTTGATTTTCCAGGAGATATAAGTCCAGGACAATTTGGTCCAATTAATCGAGTGTGATTACTCGCTTCCGCATATGCAAAAAATTCCGCAGTATCGTGAACTGGAATGCCCTCGGTTATCACCACAACTAATTCGATTTTTGCATCGACTGCTTCAACGACTGCGCCTTTTGCAAACTTTGGTGGTACGAAAACCACGCTGACATTTGCGTTAGTAGCAGCACGAGCCTCTTTCACAGAGTTAAAAACCGGAATGGCAGTTCCGTTGATATCAACGCTCTGACCGCCTTTTCCTGGAGTTACACCAGCAACCACATTTGTTCCAGAGGCCAACATTCTCTTCGTATGTTTGGTCCCCTCCGAGCCCGTGATTCCTTGAACCAAAACTTTTGATGAACCATCGAGAAAGATTGCCATTTATTTTCCCGCCTTTCCCGCAAGTTCAGCCGCTCGAGCAGCGGCGCCATCCATAGTGTCGAGTTGTTCAACAAGTGGATGATTGGCTTCGTTCAATATTCGTCGACCTTCGAGCACGTTATTCCCATCAAGTCTGACCACCAGAGGTTTAGTTGCTTGCTCACCCAACATCGAAAGAGCTTGAACAATTCCATTCGCAACCGCATCACATGCGGTGATGCCCCCGAACACATTCACAAATACGCTCTTCACATCTGGATCAGAGAGGATGATAGATAATCCATCAGCCATTACTTGTGCTGAAGCACCACCACCAATATCCAGGAAGTTTGCTGGTTTTACTCCACCAAATTTTTCTCCTGCATAAGCAACGACATCGAGAGTGCTCATGACTAAGCCAGCGCCATTTCCAATAATGC
>CAYFKL010000031.1:0-12482 GCA_964343565.1 uncultured Actinomycetes bacterium | reverse complement strand
TAATTATCGCCAGCATCCAAAACTTCGTGCACCATCGCATTGATACGAATTGGATCCGCGCCAGCGAGAGTTAAACGAGTCTCATTGCGCACGTCATACCAAGGGAAGAACCAACTCTGTTCCATGATGCGCGCCCAGAGCCAGGTGATATGTTCCCCATAAGCAGTTGGTATGAATCTTGGTAAATAACCGGCAGCGAAACTCTCTTGTTCAGCTTTGTTCCAAATCGGATAGCCACCACAGAAGAAAGCAGTAAATCGCTGCTTTTCACGCACCATCAAATTCATTGCGATAGCGCCGCCAGAGTGGAATCCATAAACCAGCGATTGTTTAACTCCAAGTGCATCCATGAAATCGGCAAGACCTTGTGAAAAATCTGCCAACTTAGGATCTGCTATCTCAAGTGGATCGGAATTTCCGTAGCCGGGGGAGTCTGGTGCGATACAGGTGAAATGTTCCCCCCACTCAGACATTAATCTTTCATACTCCGCACCTGAACGCGGAGATTGATGGACCATGAGCAAGGTTGGTCCTGAACCGCATTTGCGATAGTGAACTCGGCGCTTACCAATCGTCAAATAGTGTCGAGTGATAGGTGAAGTCATTACGACCTCAACAAGTTTTTATGTTTTGCGAGCGCCTTCAACGTCTTCTCAATATCTTCCATGTTGTTATAGAAGTGAGGAGAGATTCGCACATTGCCATCTCGACTTGAAGTAATAACCTTTTCGGCTTCAAGTGCTGCGACATGCGCATGCTCGTCGGTGGATTTCACTGCAATCATTGCAGCATGAGCATGTTTAGGTGTGGCCAATGCTCCACCCAGTGCTTCAACTCCCTCACGCAACGCCTCGTGAAGCGGATTAACGTAGTTGGCAACATTCTCGACACCAACTTTTAGCAAGTACTCCAACCCAGCAGCCGCTGGATATAGGGCTGGAATAGGTGGAGTTCCACTTTCGAAGCGGCGGCCATCAGTTGCTGGATCGTATTCGTGAATTCCCATTTTGAAGATATCGCGAGCGGCGAACCAACCAGTCGAAGTTGGAATCAAATGCTTCGAAGTCTCTTCCTTTGCATACATGTATCCCACACCGGGAGCACCCAGCATGTATTTAAGAACGCCACCGACCACGAAATCAGCACCAATCGCAGCAAGATCAAGTGGCATAGCTCCTGCGCCTTGATATGAATCAACAAGCACGAATGCGCCAACTCGTTTTGCAGCAGCGATGATTGGTTCAATGTCAGTTAGCGCACCGTTTCGAAAACATACGAGAGTTGTGGAAACTAAAAGGGTTTGCTCATCAATTTCTTTGACGAGTGCTTCAACGTCGACAGTGTTATCTGCTCGACTAGCAACGTGAGTGACTCGCGCGCCTCTGCTCTCTTGTGCGTGCCAAATCTGGCCGATAGCAGGGAATTCGTTATCTGTCGTAACGATGCGATTGCGCTTCTCCGTGAAGTCAAGAGCGGATGCGAGCGCACTAACGGCTGCTGATGTTGATGTGGTGACTGAAATTTCACCGGCTGAGACATTAAAGAATTTTGCAAGGAGCGCTCGCACTGTCTCTTGCTGACCAGCCCAATCACCCCACGTTGAACCGTGCAGTTCTAGAGAGTCGAGGTAGGTAGCGAAACTCTGTTTCACCGATGTCGAGATGGCACCTTGAGAACATGAGTTCAAATAAGTGACGTGCTCAAATACCGGAAAGTCTTTGCGATAGATAGCTGCAAGATCAGCGTTAGCGGCCAAGATATGCCTTTCGTAGTTCTTCGTGTCCTGATAACTCTTCCGCACTTCCGTTGAGCACTACTCGACCAGTTTGTAAAACATAACCACGATCAGCAATTGCCAGTGCCATATTGGCATTCTGCTCAACCACGAGCATAGAGACACCATTTTTATGCAGGTTCGCAATCATTTCGAAACTCTGCTCCACTAACTTCGGCGCCAAGCCCATCGATGGTTCATCCATGAGAATTAATTTAGGACGCGACATGAGTGCTCTACCTACAGCAACCATTTGCTGTTCACCACCGGAGAGGGTTCCCGCCAATTGGTCTTGTCGATCTTTTAATTTAGGAAAGAGTTCAAAGACTCGCTCTAAATCGGCAGGATCTGCTTCGCCCCTGACGAATGCACCGATCTTCAAATTCTCTAAGACGGTCATTGGTGCAAACAATCTCCGATTTTCCGGAACAACTGCCATGCCCAAACGAACCCGACCTGGCGTACCGACGTTGGTGACATCTTGCCCTGCAAAGGTGATTGAACCAGCTTTTGGTTTAACGATGCCAAGAATCGTTTTAAGAGTGGTTGACTTACCGCAAGCATTTCCACCCAATAGGCAGACGAGTTCTCCCACTCCAACTTCAAGATTCACTTGTTGCAGAATATGAATTGATCCATAGAACGTATCAACGTTTTCAACTTTGAGCAGAGTCTCTTTCATTTGGTTGCAGCGCTCCCTTTGCCAAGATAAGCCTCAACCACATCAGGATGTGTGGCTACGTAATCGAAGTTTCCTTCAGCAATCTTGACGCCATGGTCGAGAGCGATAACTCGGTCACTCACACCTTCGACCACGTGCATATCGTGTTCGATGATGAGAATTGTTAGACCACGTTCTGCTCGCAATCTTCCAACAACCTCGGTGATCTCTTGAGTCTCCTTCGGGTTCATACCGGCAGCAGGCTCATCAAGAAGGAGCACCTTAGGTTCAGTAGCGAGCGCGCGCGCAATTTCTAAACGACGTCGATTTGCGTAAGAGAGGGAGTAGGCGGGTTGGTCCCATCGGTATCCGGTTAATCGGGTACCAAAGAAGGAGAGTAATTCTTGTGCCCGTTCCTTAACGGCTGCTTCTTCTTTGCGACTCTTACGCAATCCAAGTGCGGAGGAGAATAAACCCGAATTAGTTCGGCCAAATGTTGCCGACATGACGTTTTCGAGAACTGACATGTTGAGGAAGAGTCGAACGTTTTGGAAGGTTCGAGCAATACCAGCGTGATTTATCTGAGCTGGGGAGAGGCCAGTCATTTCTTGATCGCCAAGTAGGACAGTTCCACTGGTCGGCCGGTAAAGACCGGTGACGATATTGAATAGTGTGGTTTTCCCTGCTCCGTTTGGTCCAATAACGCTAACGATTTCTTTCTCTTTTACTTCAATGTCCAAGTCACTAAGTGTCTTGAGAGCGCCAAACTCCATGGAGATATTCGAAAGTTTTAGCATCAAAGCACCTCAACTCTGGTCTTACCAAGGAAACCTTGTGGGCGAATGATCATCAGGACGACTAAGAGAACGCCAATGATGAGTTGTCGGGTCGTACTAACGTCAGCAATGAGTCGTACTTCCCATAAGAAGACGGCACCGAAGGTAATGAAGGGCAGCAGTACTTTCTTCACGGTTGATGTAGCGATCGAGAAGTATGCGATCAGGGATAGTAGAAGAATGAATGCGACATTTCCCCAAATAATTCGGTCGGCTGGAACGAAGAGCCAATGTTTCAAGACTCCACCGGTTACTCCAGCAGCCCAATCTTTATCTGCAGCTTGTTTAGTATTTGCCACATTCATGATCAACAAAAATATGTAGCCGACTGCAACCGTGGCTACTAAGTAGATTAGGAATCGGACGAATTTTTTGCTGACTGCTAAGAGTGAGAGTAAAAGCACTGCGATAAAGAGAATCTCACTGTAGTTCGGGACTCGTAAGACCTCTGGCAGCACTGTCATGACGGAAGCGCCAAGAAGTGCTCCGGCAAGACTTCCACTTCCACCCAAAATAATCGCCGCATAGATCATGGTCATCAGCGGCATATCAAAACCATTAACAAAGACCGCCGATTGCATTCCCGCAAAGATGGTGCCGGCGAAACCAGCAATTGCAGCGCCAGTGATGAATGCCAATGTCTTCATTCGATTCACACTTACACCCATTACTTCGGATGCCAGTGCATCCTCACGAATGGTGCGCCAAGCGCGCCCGATACGTGTTGCATTTACTCGGTGCAGGCCGATCGTCAAGATCAGCACAATCGCGATGAGCAACCAGTAGTAGTCGCGAATGTTGGTGAATTTCCAACCGAAGAGTTCGAATGGATCAAGACCAGGAATGCCGTTTGATCCTGCTGTTATATCAACATAATCGTCGGCCCAAGGAAAAGTGATGTTGTCGGAAGCTAAGACCAACTGCACAAAGACTTGACCAAAGAAGAGGGTGACGATTGCTAAGTAATCTCCGAATAGTCGACGTGATGGCAGTGAAATGATGTAGCCAAGAATGGCGGTAAAGAGCGTCACGATTGGAACTGTTAAATATGTGGGCCAATGATGACCCAGTTGCTCCGAAGAGAGAAGGGCATATCCATACGCGCCAACACCATAAAAAGCGACGTAACCTAAATCGAGCAAACCGGCATAACCGACAACCACATTAAGCCCATACGCGAGCATGATGAAGAGAGCGAGATTTACACCTACTCGAAGTAGATATTGATTGTCAGTACCTAATCCAAAAGCAATAGCTATTAAGAAGAATGCGCCCCATTTGGTCCAGAGAGGAGTTCGGGCAAAGAGTTTTTCAAACCAGTGGCGCGATGCTTGTCGTTCTTCGTGTTGGGCAACCCACTCATCAGTTCCAATTCCAAGATTGCTCATGCTTTCACCACCGTTGCACGACCCAAAATTCCATTCGGTTTAAAGAGCATGAAGATAATCAGCAGCAAGAATGTGATGGTGTCTGCGAAATTGGTTGAGAGATAGCCTTGGGCCAAACTTTCAACTACTCCGAGTAGGAGGCCGCCAAACATGGCGCCTGGAATTGAACCGATTCCACCAATGACTGCGGCCGTGAATCCCTTTAATCCTGGAATTAAGCCCATGCCACTTGATACGCCGCGAAGGAGCAAGCCATTCATTACGCCAGCAGCGCCAGCAAGTGCGGCGCTGACGAAGAATGTCCAGCGAATAACTTTGTCTACGTCAATGCCCATCATGACGGCAGCGTCTTTGTCATACGCAATGGCTCGCATTGCACGACCTACTTGAGTTCCGTTCACCCAGCGCGCTAAGGCAAACATCAAAATTGCGGAGATAATTAAGACTCCGAGGCGAACGCCGTCGATAACTACATCGCCAATTGAAAAACCCAATGTTGATGAGATGTAAGACGAGGTGTCGTAGGAGCGAATATTGGGGGAGAAAATTAGGAGTGCACCATTTTGTAAGAGAATTGAAACTCCAAGGGCACTAATCAGCGGTGCAATCCGCGTTGAATTTCTTAAAGGACGATAGGCAAATCTCTCAATTGCGATACCGAGCAAGCCAGTGCCCAACATCGAGATAAGGAACATTGCCAGGATCATGAGAGCAACTGGAATGGTTGGTGTGGTTGGGCCACCAAGCCACGTCATGGCGAAAAAGCCAAGGAATGCGCCGATCATGTATACGTCGCCGTGGGCAAAGTTCAAGATTTGTAGTACGCCGTAAACCAATGTGTATCCGAGAGCGATTAGCGCGTAGACACCGCCGAGCGTTAGGCCATTTACCAATTGTTGGCCGAGATAACTCATATCTTCCCCTTGCTTGGAGAACTAAGAGGTGGCGATAAAAATCGCCACCTCTTAGTTCATTACTTCAAGTGGCAATTAGCCAATCAGCTTGCGCTTTCCGTCTGCTTGAGTTTGGAAGATGTAGAAACGTCCACCCTTCACGTCGCCATTGGCGGTGAATTCGAGACCGTTACCCAAGATCGTCTTGGCAATCTTGGTCTTCTTTACCTCATCAAGAACTGTGGCGCGATCGCCAGTCTTACCTGCAGCACATGCACGCACAGCTGCTTCTGCAATGACCTGAGCGGCGACATAAGCTGGAGGACCGAATGTGGTTACCTCAGCCTTGAACTGTGCCTTGTAAGCAGCAACTGCACTAGCAGCAACAGCAAGACCAGTTACGTCAGGAGCGAATGCAGATACATAGGTACCTGGAGTCTTGAAGGATGGTTGGTCGGATCCATCGGAACCGAATACAACTGCCTTCTTCTTCTGCTTGATCAATTCCTGAGCAACTTGCTCAGACTTCGCTGCGTCTTGGAAAGTCACGAATACCACGTTGGTGGTCTTCGAGATTCGGGTGACAACAGCTGCATAATCAGCATTCTTCTCGTTGACTGCAATGTTGGTGACCTTAACTTTCAACTTCTTAAGTTGTGCCACAACGCTTTGAGCCAAACCAGTTCCATAAGCGGTCTTCTCTTCGATAACTACAACTTCTTTGGCTTTCAAGTTCTTTGCCATGAAGTCAGCATCGCCAGGGCCTTGCAATCCGTCGTTAGGGATTGGACGGAAGAAGGATGGGTAAGTACCTGCGGTGAGGTTGGTTCGAGTTGCTGATGGGCTGACAACAGCAATGTTGTTAGCGCCGAAGAGACCGCCAGTTGCCAAAACTTCCTGGCTACCTGCAGGTCCTACAACACCGACGACATCTTTGTTAGCAACGATGTTTGGTGCTTGAGTACTTGCCTGAGCTGCATCGAGCTGAGTGTCATACTCTTTGAACGCAATCTTTGAACCGTTCTTAGCGTTCACATCTGCGATTGCAAGTTGTGCGAAGCCAGATTGTTCTTTACCAATGAATGCAACGCCGCCGGTCAACGGAGCCATGATGGCAACGGTGCCAGTGCAATCTGCTGCATTTGCGGGGGACGCGACTGCAGTTAATCCAGTCAGCGCAAGGGCGCTGGAGGCTGCAATAACGCCGAGTTTGGAGAAACTCTTCACGTAACAATTTCCTTCCGGTAGGGGATTGGCGCTAATCGTGCCTCAATAGCGTGGGTCAGGCAAAGTCGAGTCGGTTTTCGCGCTCAATCCTGAAAAATTAAACCTCGGTATAGCCGGGGGCTGGGGTGCCATCTGGATAGTAGGCAGCCGCGGGGGTCCCCTGGGGGCGGAAGATACCCAGGACCCAAAGATCCTCATCCCGGTCATTCACCAGGGAATGAAGCATGCGCGGTGCAACGACGAATGTTGAGCCCGAAGAAATGGGTTGGACCTTGTCGTGGGTTTCTAATTTTCCACCGCCAGAAATGATTTGGCAGATTTCGTCATAGAGATGAAAGTGAGCAGGAGCGCCGGAGGTTGGAATGAAACCAATAAACATGGTGGCACCGCTGCTCCCGCGTTGGGCGTCATAGAGAACTTCAAATTCGCGATTTCCAGTGGCGTTGCCTTTAGATGAAATTCCTTGTTGAACTGAGCGCACGAATGTTCCAGTAGGTGCAGCAAGTCGGCGTCCGTGGGGTCCGCTGCTATCCGGTACGTGTACTTCTAATAATTTCAATCCATGCCCATCTTGGTAATGGAAAGTTTCACCACTCTTAATCATTGCGGCCGTACCGCGAGAAAGATCGACCTGCTCATCGCCGACAACCAGACGCCCGATTCCTTCTCGTGCAAAAATCAATACGTCATTCTTGGTTGCCGTCAGCGGTGTGCTGGTTCCAGTTAAATAAATGTCAGTGGCAGACATCGGCTCCGCATAAAAAGATGTGCGAACGACTTCAAAGCACTCAGCCTCACCGCGACGCGTGATGCGATCCTTTGCTACGGTTTCGGCTGTATAGACAATTCCGGGCTCCATGAGGGCTCCTTTCGAAAGGTCAAGCAATGAAGATACTTCGCCACGCTAGCGCGATTTGGAGCGGACCGGTACCCACTGGAACAGGATCTATGACACTTGGTCGCAGCACCACTATTCCGTTCTCACTCAAATCCAGAACCGAAGAGAATGCTGGAACAAATCCTGAGGAGATGTTGGGTGCGGCTCATGCAGGTTGTTTCTCCATGGCGCTGACTAGCATTTTAGAAGATGCCGGACTTTCAGTTGGCTCAATTGAGACTTCAGCAAAAGTAACTTTAGAACAGAAGAGTGATGGATTCTGGATTACTGAAATCCATTTAATTACTCGAGGAAGTAATCAGTCGTGTTCAAATGATGAGTTCGTTGCATTTGCTGAACGAGCTAAGAACACCTGTCCAGTATCCAAACTCTTTGCCAGTGCCACCATCACATTAGATGCGGCGCTCGCTTAAGTTTTACTGATTCTCCTCTGCCAACGCGTAGTTGGTAATTTCAGTTCGAACATCCCATAACTCGGGGAAGAACGTTTTATCGCGAAGTTTTCCGATGATTTCAACAGGTGTGCCCTGAGTTCCAGATACGTGTAGCCCGATGCTGCGTTCTACAACTTTAAAGTGACGGCCACGCCACGTTATAAGTTTTTCATCGATTTCGATGAGAGCCTCAGCTAGTCGATAGAGCTCATCGTGTTTAGTGTGATTTACATACATCTGTAGCAGCGTGAGATCAGCAGCTTTCAATAGTCGATGTAGTTCAACACCTAAATTGGGGACTGCGGATCGAATTGCATTAAAACCCGGAGAGTCAAAGCCTGAACCATGGCCGAGTGCGCGTCGGACTTGCTGATAGTCCCATGGTGACATTTGCTCCAACATATCGAGGGCAGTCGTGGCATTTGCAACACACATTGGAATTCTTGGAGTGAGCCGAAGCGCCGAAGCGAGATCGCCCACCTTTAAATACTCAACAATTTGCTGGCACTCTGCGACTGCTAATTTGAGCCAGAGTTCTGAAGATTGATGCACAACCGTAAAAAGCAATTCATCCCGATGCTTCCATGTCTCTGGCTCTGGCTGCAGACTTAACAGATCTTCAGTCTTGATATAACGCTCGTAATCGCTATCGCCTTTACCTTTAAGAATTTGATCTGCTCCGTATGACATAGTTCGAGGATACTTCACAAAAAGGATTCGACCCAATAGTTCCGAAGTTGATTCTTTACAGATAGATTTCTTATATGAGTCAAAAAGTTGATGTCGTTGTTATTGGTGCCGGCCATCAAGGGCTGGTGGCAGCAACAGAGTTGGCGGCAAAGGGTTTATCGGTCGTCGTCGTGGAGCGTGGAGATCAAGCCGGAGGAGCCATCCGAAGTGGTGAGTTAACTCAGCCGGGCCATATCCATGATTACTGGGCGACCAACATGGGTCTATTCCTTGGCTCGCCTTTTTTCGCTACTTATGGTTCAGAACTGGCAAATCTGGGATTGTCTTTTGCGCATTCAACTTCTCCTTATGCTTCAGCCTTTCCAGATGGAAAGAATCTTTACGTCGATCAAAATGCAGAGGCCACAATGGCTATGTGGCAATCACACAACGCAAGGGATGCACAGGGATGGGCTGAGCTAGGAGCTCTCTTCGGCGACTTTGCTGGCGCATACTTTCCGATTTACGGGAACCCGCTTCCATCAAAAGGTACCTGGCAAGGAGCGCGCTCGTTATGGAAAACGCGAGGCAAGAAAGGCTCTGGAGAGTTAATGCGAATTCTGCTCTCTTCAACTCGCGCACTCGGTGAACGCTACTTTGAATCAGCAGAAGCTCGCTCACTTCTTGCAGCCTGGGGAATGCATTTAGATTACGCGCCCGATATCACTGGTGGCGCAGTCTTCCCACTTTTGGAATGCTTTATTGATATGGCAAATGGCATGTCGATTGTGCAAGGCGGTGCAAGCAATCTTCCTAAAGCAATGGTTTCCTTGCTTGAAAAGAAAGGTGGAACATTAAGACTTAATGCTGATGTTGAACAAATCATCACTGGAGATAAAGGTGCAGAAGGAGTTCGGCTTGTAGGTGGAGAGACGATTTACGCAAAACGTGGAGTGATCTCTACCGTTGTATTGCCGGTGATGGCCAAGCGACTCCTAACCGAGAGTGCATTGCCCAAGAATATGAATCAAGCAGCATCGCATTATCGATTTGGACCGGGCACCATGATGGTGCATTACGCGATCAACTCCACCAACATTCCATGGAGTGATGCTCGGCTTGGAAAGTATGCATATGTACACGTCGGTCCTTATGTTGACGATATGGCTCGCACCTATCAACAATCTCTCGCGGGTGAATTACCAACTGAACCACTCTTGGTTATAGGTCAATCATCAACGGTTGATCCAACTCGGGCACCGGAAGGCAAAGGAACTGTTTGGGTGCAAGTTCGCACACTTCCTAATTCGCCAAAGGGTTCAACGTGGGCAGCACAAGCAGAGCGATACGCAGATCAAGTCACTGCCAAAATTGAAAAGTATGCACCTGGCTTCTCTGCCAGCGTGGTTGGTCGACATGTGATGAGTCCGGCCGATTTGGAAGCTGCCAACCCGAATTTAGTTGGCGGCGACTCCGTCGCTGGAAGTCACCATTTTGATCAATTTCTACTTCGACCGAGCTTGGACTTGGGTCGCTATGAGAGCGAGATTCCGCGCCTGTACCTTGCTGGGGCGGGCACGTGGCCCGGGGCTGGGGTCAACGCCATCTC
This sequence comes from uncultured Actinomycetes bacterium, assembly GCA_964343565.1. Classification (GTDB taxonomy): domain Bacteria; phylum Actinomycetota; class Actinomycetes; order Nanopelagicales; family Nanopelagicaceae; genus CAYFKL01. Next base: position 2,093 of record CAYFKL010000031.1, on the reverse strand, counting down.
AGGCGGGTTAGCGGCGAAGCGGTTGCTCAAGCGCTAATGAGTTGAATTGGCCACAAAACCCAGATTGATGGCCTAGGTCATTGACCCCACCTTGCGCTTAGTTTACGGTCGTCAAAACGAGAGCAGAGGGGAAATGACTCCACAGCCCACCGATATCCCAGCATCTGGCCGACGCGAAGATGGCACGTTAGATCCAGCCACGTTTCGTGCGGTGATGTCGCAATGGGTAACCGGTATTGCAGTGGTGACTTCCACCGATGCTGGGGTTCCGGTAGGCATTGTTTGCAATTCGCTTACCTCGGTTTCGTTAGACCCATTGTTGTTGCTGTGGACTGTGGATCGAAAGTCATCTTCCTTCGATCATTGGATGCGAGTTTCAGAGTGGGCGATTCACTTCTTGGCTGAAGACCAGAAAGATCTTGTAAAGCAATTCGCTCAAAAAGGTGGCGATAAATTTGCCGGTCTTGATTTTCAAATTTCAGCCAATGGAGTTCCGCTGCTTCCTAATGCGTTAGTGCGTTTGGAATGTCGGACTTGGAATCGAATGGATGCAGGAGATCATGTCGTCATCGTCGGCGAGGTCGACTCTTTCCAGCAACGAATTGCAAAACCATTAACGTTCGTTCACGGTTCGCTGGTGGCGGCTAACCTGCCAGAACCAACTAAGTAGAAGAGGTAAACATGGCCAGCACTCTCCTTGATGGCAAGGATTTCAAATTAGGAACATTCTCCTCCAATTGCTCATCTGGCTTAGCAGTCACTAAGGCGCCTGATCGTTGGAGCGGGTCTTGGGAAGATAATTTAAAACTTGCCAAAATCTGTGATGAGACTGGAATAGATTTCATGCTTCCAATTGCTCGATGGATTGGTTATGGAGGTGAAACGAATTTCCATGAAGGCGTTTTAGATCCAACTGCTTGGGCTGCTGGACTCTTGGCAAACACAAAGAGACTCAACGTATTTGCCACCATTCATACTGCTTTTAATCATCCAATTGTGGTTGCCAAACAAATGGCAACAGTTGATCAAATTGGTCAAGGCCGTGCCGGAATCAACATCGTGGCGGGTTGGAATAAACCTGAGTACGACACCTTCGGTATGGACTTGCCTCAAAATCACGATGATCGTTACGCGCTTGCACAAGAGTGGTGGGACATCATCAAGAAGATTTGGACTACTCCCGGCAAGTTCGATTGGGATGGAAAATTCTTCAAGTTAAATCACGTTGAAGGTTTGCCAAAACCTTACGACGGCCTTATTCCAGTCCTTAACGCTGGTTCCTCCGATCAAGGACGCGCATTTGGTGCTCGCAATGCTAATTTCGCTTTCACTGTAGTTGGTGGACCAGAAGACGGCGCCGGAGTTGTGCAGACTGTTAAGACTTTGGCGAAAGAGAAGTTCCAACGAGATATGGGTGTCTTCACCCTAAGCCATGTCGTTGTTAGGCCAACTAAAAAAGAGGCAGATGACTTCTTGCATTACTACGCTGACGAATATGCAGATTGGTCAGCAGTAGATAACTTGATGGAACTTCAAGGTTTGCACGCAATGTCCTTTACGAAAGAAATGCTCGAGATGTTCCGTGGTCGATTTGCTGCAGGGCATGGATCTTGTCCTTTGATCGGAACTCCCGATGATGTTGCTGATGGCATTGAACAATTCGCTAAAGCAGGTTTTGGTGGAATGACAATTGCATTCTTGGATTACGCCAAGGAACTTCCATACTTCGCCCAAGAAGTATTGCCTCGACTTGAGCGAAAAGGTGTGCGCCTTCCGCGCTAGTTGATGAGCGATTTTTTCAATTCGCTTCGTATTGGAGCCATCACCATTCCAAATCGGGTGGTGATGGCTCCAATGACGCGAAATAGGGCGAATGCCGATGGAGTCCCTAACGAATTAATGGCTCGTTACTATCAACAACGAGCCACGTTTGGATTAATCATTTCTGAAGGCACTCAGCCCGAATCGGTCGGTCAGGGATATCCCAACACGCCTGGTGTTCACTCCGATGCTCAAGAAGCTGGATGGAAAGAGATTGCCAGCGCAGTGCATGATTCGGGAGGTCATTTGTTTGTTCAGTTAATGTATGCAGG
>CAYFKL010000030.1:0-12946 GCA_964343565.1 uncultured Actinomycetes bacterium | reverse complement strand
TCTGCAATCATTATCTTGTTGCCAGCATTAATATGGGTATTCAAGATGACGGAGACAAAGAGAGCATGAGAGAAGAAATACTCTTTGGAATGGGCTGCTTTTGGGGCGCCGAACGTATGTTTTGGAAACTTGAAGGCGTGCTTGAAACTAATGTCGGATATGCCGGTGGTGGACTTATTAATCCCACGTACCGGGAGGTCTGCTCTGGCACCACCAACCATGCTGAAGTTGTGCAGGTATTTTTTGACCCCACGGTAATCTCTGTTGAGGCTTTAATTCGAATCTTCTTTACCGAACATGATCCAACCCAAGGAGATCGCCAAGGAAATGACATCGGCAGCCAATACAGAAGTGTTATTTTCACAACCACCGAGCAACAACGAAATATCGCGCTAGACATTAGAGCCAAATTTGAACCAGTATTAATGAACGCTGGATTCTCGAGAATCACCACCACAATCGCTCAAAAGCAGAATTTTTATTTGGCCGAGGAGTACCACCAAAAGTACTTATTGAAAGTGCCCAATGGTTATTGCGGAATTGGCGGCACTGGATTTCAGCCGCCTGCATAAGTACCCCCAGTGGGATTCGAACCCACGCTGGAACGATTTTAAGTCGTTTGCCTCTGCCGGTTGGGCTATGGGGGCGCGGGAGTAACTTACCGCTTCTGAGCGTTTGACATTGCATCCGCTAAAACCGTCTCCAGCATCCTGGGTGTCAATTTCCCAGTAAAAGTATTCTGCTGACTGGGATGAAAGGTGCCAAAGAGCGAAAATGTGGGGAAGTCAACTCGAACCCCATGTGAAAACTTAACCTTGCTATGCGCTGCAACTTGCTCATTAATCTCGCTCAGCGCTCGCCAGACCGCTTGCCAGGCGAAGGCTCCAAAAGCTACATAGGAACGGACCGACTTCTGTGTTAATTCAAATTCTTTGACTAACCATGGTCGACATTGCTTCTCTTCTTCTGGAGTGGGCTTATTGGCAGGCGGGGCACACCTGACTGCTGCGAGCAATCTGGCGCCATAGAGTTCCATCCCATCGTCTCTACCAGTGCTCGTTGGCTGCGATGCAAAACCGACTTTATGAAGCGCAGCAAATAAAAAATCACCTGAACGATCTCCGGTAAATACTCGCCCCGTTCGATTTCCACCATGTGCGGCAGGCGCTAAACCCACCAACATGGTGTGTGGCGACTCACTACCAAAACTGGGAATGGGCTTGCCCCAATATTCTTCACCTGAAAAAGCTTTTCGTTTTTCTATGGCTACTTGTTCGCGCCAATTCGTTAACCTTGGGCAAGCATGGCACTCAATAATCGCTTTATTTAATCCACCTAATGTGCGAGCGACCATGCCATACCGTCCAAAATATCGTGTTCGCTCGCTACGAACTCTGAAGCCCCTGTCGCATACATGATGCGATTCAGAATCAATGCCCCGCTGGCGATCACATCTTTTCGTCCAGGGTGCATATAGGGAAGTTCTCCTCGTTCGGCCGCGTTCATATTAAGAAATTGATTACTGATTCTTTCTACATCGATTGCCTTGATTCGACTTAAATGAATCACGTCGCGATCATAACTTTCTAAATTCATGGCAGCCGCTGCAACCGTGGTTGCAGTTCCCGCTACCGCGATCAACTTGCTTGGAGTTGCTATTGGCACAACTTTGGATGCTATTTCGATCGCGTTATCAATCTCTGAAATCGCCGTCGATATAAATTCGGCTGTAGGTCTTTCGGAAAGCGAATATCGTTCAGCTAAGCGCACGCACCCTATATTTACACTCTTTGCAGCTTCAACAGCGCGATCTCCAAATACAAATTCTGTTGAGCCACCTCCTATATCAACGACCAGATATGGGCCCCCAGTTAATTCTCTAGTGGCGCCCATGAATGACAATTCCGCTTCAGTTTCCCCTGAAATTACCTCAGGGATAATTCCTAATCTGGATTGCACCCCATTTAGGAATATTTCCTTATTTCCAGCATCCCTGGTGGCACTTGTCGCACAAAATCGGATTCTTTCAACACCTTTACGTCTGATGACTGAGACATATTCGTCAAGTGCAGCATAAGTTCGCTGGAGAGCTGATTCTGAAATTATTTTCGTTTCATCAATTCCTTCACCTAAACGCACCACTCGCATTTCGCGGACCACTTCTCTAAAACTATTTCCCTCTATATCTGCCACTAATAAACGAAGCGAATTTGTACCGCAATCAATACTTGCTACTCGCATGAACTCCACCAAGTTCCAATTTCCGCTAACGCTTGATCTCCCACCGGATTAACTCCCGGTCCTACAGAGAGGGAATGAGCAGCCAGCGCATGTAAGCACTTGACTCGATCGGGCATGCCTCCAGCACTTATCTCATCAATTTCAGAAACTTTCCCCACTGATTCTCGATCTGCCAGGTAGGCTTCGTGAGCTTTCCTATATTGGAGAGCCAACTCATCATCTTGAGCCAACTCCTGATTCATCATTTCCATTAGCCCATCAGATTCCAAGCGCGAAAGCGCAGCTGTTAATTTTGGGCAAGTTGCATAATAGAAAGTTGGAAATGGCGTTCCATCTGCGAGGCGAGGAAGTGTTGATACCACTGCGGGTTTGCCACAGGGACACCGATACGAAATAGCATGAACATCGCGAGGTGTTCGGCCCAACTGTTTTTCAATTGACGTCAAATCGGCCGGACTTATTTCATCCATTCTGCCACGCTGCATTTTGGATGGAAGAGATAATCCTTTGATACCAAGGTGCTGAAAAAGATACATTGCTTGCAACAGGCAGAGATTGCGATTCTGTTTGCGTCGGATCAATCACTATGTATTGCGTTTCTCCCGGCATAACAAAGTGCAATCGCTCCCGCGCTTGTGCCTTGATAAAGTCAGGATCGTTCCATCTTTCTAATTCTGCTTGCGCTTTTTTTACTCGCTCTTGACTGGCAGCGACATTAGCTTTCAGTGCATTTATTTGAGCACGCTGTGCAAAGTAGCGTTGCAATGGTTGTGCCAAGAAGAGCACCAACAACAAGGCAACTAATGCAATTCCAATGGCCCTTGAGTTAATGCGTCGATTTTGAGCCATGGGCTAAGCGTAACTATTGGAAACGAGGAAAAGCAGCACGACCTGCAAAACGAGCCGCATCGTCGAGCTGTTCTTCGATGCGGAGCAGTTGGTTATATTTTGCAACTCGCTCAGAACGAGCTGGAGCACCGGTCTTTATTTGCCCACAATTTGTAGCGACTGCAAGATCTGCGATAGTGACATCCTCTGTTTCACCAGATCGATGGCTCATCATGCAGCGGTATCCACTACGTTGAGCGAGTGCTACCGCATCTAACGTTTCTGTTAGTGAACCAATTTGATTCACCTTCACCAAGAGCGCATTGGCTGTTGCAGATTCAATTCCCCGAGCTAATCTAGTTGGATTAGTAACAAATAGATCATCTCCCACCAATTGAACATGACTCCCAAGTTGATCTGTGATCGCCTTCCAGCCTTGCCAATCTTCTTCATCTAGTGGGTCTTCAATCGATACAAGTGGATAGTCTTTTACCAGTTTTGAATAATATTCAATCATTTCATCAACGCTCTTTTGAGCACCTTCAAATGAGTAACTACCCTTACTGTGAAATTCAGTAGCAGCAACGTCGAGAGCTAACCCAACATCCTTGCCTGGCGTAAAACCTGCTGATGAAATTGCTTCTAAAATCAGATCTAGGGCTGCGCGATTATTCTCCAAATTTGGAGCAAATCCACCTTCATCACCAATTGAGGTAGCCAAGCCGCGTTGCTTAAGTACCGATTTAAGACTGTGATAAATCTCGGCTCCCCAGCGCAAAGACTCTTTAAAAGTTGGAGCGCCAAAGGGTGCAACCATGAACTCTTGAACATCGACATTGGTATCTGCGTGTGCGCCGCCATTGAGAATATTCATCATCGGAACCGGCAAGAGATGCGCATTCGGGCCGCCTAAATAGCGAAAGAGCGGTAATCCCGCACTGGCTGCTGCAGCCTTAGCCACCGCAAGCGAGACTCCTAAAATGGCATTAGCACCTAGGTGGGATTTATTGGCGGTTCCATCTAAATCAATCATTACTTGATCGATAATTCTCTGGTCTTCTGCTTCAAATCCAATCAATTCTGGAGCAATGACATCTTCTATTGCACTGATTGCTTTCTCTACGCCCTTGCCAAGGTAGCGCTTGGCGCCATCCCGCAACTCAACCGCTTCGAAAGCGCCAGTTGAGGCTCCGCTTGGAACGGCTGCCCGACTCAGAGTTCCGTCATCAAGGGCGAGTTCTACTTCAACCGTGGGATTACCACGAGAATCAAGTATTTCGCGAGCGCCAATTGCCTCGATGGTTGCCATTACTTCTCTCCAAACTTCTAGTGCTTAAATCTTACTCTCTTGAATATAGGAACGAACCCATCGCCTCAGCGCACCTTCTGGATCAATTCCAGACACATGTGCGCGTGAAACCAAGTTGAATAACGCATCGGCTAATTCCTCTTCACTAATTGAGTCGGCCAACACCTTTTTACCAGATATCTTTTGCTCTCGATGCAATACTTTGGCTGCAAGAGAAAGTGCAGGCTGCCCTAGCGGAACACCATCAACGGGAGAAGTTCTGCTCTTCTCCGCAACCTTGATTTGTTCCCAGTTTTGTTTAACTTCCTCCGAAGTTTTCGCTTCACCATCACTAAAGACATGTGGATGGCGGTTTACTAACTTCTCCCTCAATTTCTGTGCAACATCTTGGATGTTAAATCCTTCGGATTCGCTCGCGATTTGCGCATGAAAAAGCACTTGGAGTAGAACGTCACCAAGTTCTTCTTGAAGATCAACACTATTCTTAGTCTCGATTGCCTCAATCAATTCGTACGTTTCTTCGATCAAGTATGTGACTAAACTTTCATGAGTTTGTTCGCGATCCCACGGACAATCCCGACGAAGTCGCTCCATGACTTCAATCATGAGATCTATTTCAGTTGAAATGCTGATCCACCTGTTGTATCAAGATTCTCGACATCTAATTTTGAGGTATTCAACGTTCCGTAACGGGGATTAACGTTGACTTTAAGAGCTTCAAGTGTCTTTTGAAGAACAGCTTGAACAACTTGGCCTTTTTCCGCATCTGAAATCCCTACAGCACCAAACTTTGTAGCAATCTTATCCTCGATGATGACATCTCTCAGATAGCGTGGAAAGTCTGCTCTAGAAATTGAGGCGTTCGCCATCGCGCTCGCAAGGGCATCTTCTCCGCCAAGTTGGTCCCGAATAGCACGATGTCTTGCATCGATTTCAGCTTCGGTAATCGTAATGTCAGATTTCTCAGCGACGGTATCTACAACGGCAGAGAGCATATGAAATCTAAACTGGGTTCGCGAAAGGTCAGCTAAATTCTGATCCCCTTGAATTTTAAGTTTATTGCGCTCAGCGATGACATCATTTGTACTCTTTTGAACATCATTCACGCTAATAACGCGCTCGCCAACGACTGCTGCCACTCCAGCGGTGGATGAGCATCCTGAAAGAGCAAGTACTGCCACGATCGGTAAGACCAGCTTTTTCATACGACTCACACTTTCCGCTTCACTTCGTTTAACTCGGCTAAAACCGTCTCGACCCAGGCCAAGACGTCCTCGTGTCGATGATTATTCCCTATCTGCCCCGCCCCCAGCGAATTGAGCGGAAGTAACAGAGTTTGCGCCACTTGCCGGTAGGTCGCTCCAGGGTAGAGACGGGTCAAGCGCATCTGAGCAGACTCGGGTAGTTGCACGGGTGAGAAGCGAACGCTCTTCCCGGCCAAGGCGATCTCGCGTAAACCCAACAACTGGGCTTGGTGTCGAATTTGGGTGACATGGAAAAGTCGCTCAACCGAGGCTGGGATCTCACCGTAGCGATCGTGTAACTCAGCCTTCAACTCTGCAACCAATTGTGGAGAATCGTCATTTCCAGCCTCAGCCATTCGACGATAAACATCTAATCTTAATTTCTGGCTGTCGATGTAACCATGAGGAATATGAGCATCAATTGGCAAATCAATTTTGCACTCTGCAAGTTCCCGCAATTCGCCTCTGAAGTCAGCGACCGCTTCACCAACCATACGCATGTAGAGATCAAAGCCAACATCTGCGATATGACCAGATTGCTCCCCACCCAATAAATTTCCGGCACCTCTAATTTCAAGATCCTTCATCGCCACATACATTCCACTTCCAAGGTCTGTATGTGCAGCAATTGTTCTTAGTCGATCTAGCGCTGTTTCTGTGAGCGGTTTCTCAGAAGGATATAGAAAGTAGGCATATGCACGTTCCCGGGCACGTCCCACTCTTCCACGCAACTGATGAAGTTGGGAAAGTCCCATCACATCGGCTCTCTCAACGATCAACGTATTTGCGTTTGCAATATCAATTCCGCTTTCAATGATTGAAGTTGAAACAAGTACATCAAATTCTCGTTGCCAGAAACCAACGATTACCTCCTCTAGAAGATCTTCATGCATTTGACCATGTGCAACTCTTATCCGAGCCTCTGGCACCAATTCTTTAAGAAACTGAGCAGTTCTATCAATGGATTCAACTCGATTATGAACATAGAAAACCTGGCCATCACGTAACAATTCTCTTCGTATCGCAGCAGATATCTGTTTCGAATCGTACGCCCCAACAAATGTCAGAATTGGGAGTCGTTCTTCTGGAGGCGTAGTGATCGTAGACATTTCGCGAATTCCAGCAATTGCCATTTCAAGTGTTCGCGGAATAGGAGTTGCCGACATGGTCAAAACATCGACATGTGTTCTCATTCGCTTCAAAGCCTCTTTATGCTCGACTCCAAATCGCTGTTCTTCATCCACAATGACTAAACCAAGATCCTTAAAAACTACATCGCTTGAGAGCAAACGATGGGTACCAATCACAAGATCTACGGAGCCGTCTCCCAAGCCAGCTAGTGCTTGTTTAATCTCTGCATGCGACTCAAACCGAGATAGGCCTACTAATTTGATTGGAAAACTTGCGTATCTTTCCTGGAAGGTTTTCAGATGTTGCGCAACCAACAATGTGGTTGGCACTAAAAGTGCTACTTGTTTACCATCTTGGATTGCCTTGAATGCGGCTCTTACTGCTATTTCTGTCTTTCCATACCCAACATCGCCACAGACGACTCGATCCATTGGAATTGGCTTTTCCATATCGGCTTTAACATCATTGATAGTTGCTAATTGGTCTGGTGTCTCTTGAAATGGAAAAGCTGATTCTAATTCCGCTTGCCAAGGAGTGTCTGCAGAGAAAGCAAATCCTGGTGAACTCGTTCTCGCGGCATATAGTCGAATCAATTCACCCGCAATTTCCTTCACCGCTTTACGGGCTCGACCCTTTGCTTTACTCCAATCACCACCACCTAATCGATGAACCGTCGGTGCTTCCCCACCCACGTACTTACTTACAAGGTCAAGTGATTCCGTTGGGACAAATAGACGGTCATTCGGCTGTCCGCGCTTACTTGATGCATATTCGACAACTAAATACTCTCTAACGCCACCAGACACATTTCTTTGAACCATTTCGATGAATCGACCCACACCATGATGCTCATGAACAATGTAATCCCCCGGCTTGAGTTCTAAAGGATCAAGTACTTTTCTACGTTTTGACGGAAGGCGACGAACTTCAGATTTACTCGATTTTTGTCCAGAGAGTTCAGATTCCGTTATAACGGCAAGATCTTTGAAAATGAACCCGCTTGTCAGAGGGATGCTTGTGAAGTGAACAATTTTCTGATCAAAGTCAGTTGTGTATAGCTCACAACGTCTCGTCGGGATTCCAGCACCTGAGAGTAGTTCGGAGAATCTCTGAGCATTTCCTGGACTTGAGACAATCACAGTCTGCCCTTGTTTTTGTAAACTTAAAATCGCTGATGTGATCGATTCAATTTCACTTCCAAAAGTTGGTAAGACACGGCTTGCTATATCCCAATCCACTGAATCATTTGGAAACGACGTTAATTCGTAAGAAGTATGCTGCAGTGAAGTTGCATGGGCTAAAAGCTGATCTAAATCCTGATAAGCCGAAGCACCAAAATCGACCGGACGCTGATTTCCTGCAGCAGCATTTAACCAAGCAGCTTCTAAGAATTCTTGGCTAGTAGCATAAAGATCAACTGCCCGAGTTCGGATTCTTTCATAATCACAGAGATAAATTGCAGTACTTTTTTCGCACAAATCGATTAGAAGATCAAAATCATCGACCAAGGCTGGAAGAAAAGCTTCCATGCCTTCAACTGAAATACCTTCAGCAACTTTTTCCAGAACCTCAGAGTACTCGGGATGCTCTTTCAGCAAACTACCCGCTCTATTTCGAACTTGTTCAGTAAGCATTATCTCTCGACAAGGTGGCGCAGTTACGAACGATAAATCTTCGCCAGGAATGGACCTTTGGTCGGCTACGTTAAAGAAACGAAGTTCTTCAACAGTATCTCCCCAAAACTCAACTCTGATTGGATGTTCATATAGTGGCGAAAAGAGATCTAGTATTCCGCCACGTACAGCAAAATCACCTCGACGCTCAACTAATTCGTTCCTGGAATAACCCGCAACCAATAGATTTTCAACTAATTCTGAAATTCGATATTCATTTTTTACATGAATTTCGAGTTGTGATCTGGCACCTAATCCACGAACTATCGGTGCTAGCAGTGCTCGAATCGGTGCCACAATAATGTCGGATTCTGGCAATTTATTTTCCAGCGCCGCCAGAGTGGTAAGCCTTCGAGCAACGGTATCGGCTCGAGGTGAGAGTCGTTCGTGTGGAAGTGTTTCCCAAGCCGGAAAAAGGCTCACACGACCCGGAGAAATTTGCTCCAACGCACTCGCATACTCTTCAGCTTCGCGTCCACTAGCGGTGACAAGTAATGCCTTTTCGGATTGAGCAGCGAGGAATGGCACTACGCCAGGCTCGACTCGAACTGAGAAACGTCCAGGAAGCAAAGGAATCGGTTGTAATCGCGAGGAAATCGCCCTAATCACAACCAAGCCCCCTTATGTGGGAAGAGTAACCAAGCCAAGAAAGTACAGATTACCCAATCAATTCAGGATCTGAAGCATCTTCGTGGATGCACTCTTTATTTGCTGGTTTCGCATCACAATCATCACAAAGTAGAAAAAGTCTATGACACTTTTGATTTTCACAATTTCTAAAATCAACTGTTGGTTTCTCGCAAACATCGCATTGGCCAAGGACTTGTGGGTTATCACTAAAGTTAATAGTCATTCTTCCATCAAATGTGTAGAGCGAACCTTCCCATAAACCTTGATCCCCAAAAGCATCTCCGTAACGAAAAATTCCACCATCGATTTGATATACCTCTTGAAATCCACGATTCTTCATGACGGCGGAAAGGATCTCGCATCGAATTCCACCAGTGCAATAAGTGATAATTGGCTTCGATTTCAAATCATCATACTTTCCACTTTCGATCTCTCTGATGAAATCGTGAGAAGTATTAATTTCTGGAACCACGGCGTTCTTAAACTTACCAATCTTTGCTTCATATGCATTTCTTCCGTCAAAGAAAACCACTTCATCTCCCCGCTCGGCAACCAACTGGTTTACCTCTTCAGGTTTGAGATGAATTCCTCCATTAATGACTCCATCAAGATTGACCTTTATCTCATCTGGTTTACCGAATGCCACTAACTCTGGTCGTACCTTGATAGATAAACGTGGAAAATCTTCTTTGGAACCCTCTGACCATTTGAAATCAATCTTCTTGAAGCCTGGGTACTCCTTAGTGGCGCGTACATACTTCTTCAGCGAGGACATTTCTCCGCCAACGGTGCCATTAATTCCGTGCTCTGAAATAAGAATTCTTCCGCGTAATCCCAATGATTCACAAAGAGTTCGTTGCCATAATCTGAGCGCTTCAGGATCTGCCACCGGAGCGAAACCATAGAAGAGGATGATTTTGTTCAATTCACCTCGCTGTTTCATTTCGCCCTCCTAACTGTTGAACTCTTGTTGAGCGCCAGTTAAACCTTTACTGACCAAGGTTTCCACACAATCAGCACCTCGAGCAATAAATATTGGCAGTGCGGCTTTTTCTGAACTTGCAAAGGCCTTCAGCACAAAATCAGCTGGGTCTTGCTGGCCAACCGGTCTTCCAATGCCCATTCTTACTCGCAAGTACTGCGGGGTTAACACTTTACTGATGCTCTTTAAACCGTTATGACCATTATCGCCACCACCGGCTTTCACTCGGATGGCTTCGAAAGGCAGGTCTAATTCGTCATGAATCACAACAAGGTTCTCAATATCTATCTTGAAAAAGTCGGTAAGTGATTTGGCTGGTCCACCCGATTCATTCATAAATGACTTTGATTTACCCAAAATTAAAGTTGGAGCATCTCCTCCAAAACCTAATTTATATTGCGCGACTTCTGCCCTACTTTTGTGGGAAGCAAAGGCGGCCGAATTTCGACGAGCTAATTCATCAACAACTTGAAAACCAATATTGTGTCGAGTCGCCGCATACTCCGATCCTGGATTTCCAAGACCCAAAATGAGCCAGCGCGTAGACAATTTACTCAGCAGCAGGCGCTGCAGGTGCTGCTTCGGTTGCGGCTGGTGCAGCCTCAACTACAGGAGCTGTCGGCTTTGCACCGATATGAATGATGATCATGTCTGCTGGTGAAACCAATTCAACACCAGCAGGAAGTTCGATATCCGAAGCATGAGCCGAATGGCCAACAGCCAAGTCGGTTATGTCTACTATCAATTCGGAAGGAATACTTGTTGCTTCTGCACGAACCTGAACAGTGTTATGTACGTGTTCAACAATTCCATCACGATCTGATTCGCCATGGGAATGGACCGGTACGTCTACAACCACTTTTTCACCACGACGAACTTCAATGAAGTCAACGTGTTCTAGACTGCCCTTGATCGCATGACGAACGACTGATTTTGGAAGTACAAGTTGTGCACTTCCCTCGATATTCAACTCAATGAGCACATTGCTCTCTTTTAGCGCCATCATGAGAGCGTGAGCTGGCAAGGAAACGTGGCGAGGAGTGGAACCGTGACCATAAATTACCGCTGGAACTTTGCCATCACGTCGAGTGCGACGAGCTGCACCTTTTCCAAACTCTGAACGTACGTTGGCATCAATCTTGACTTCGGTAGCCATAAAAAAACTCCTTCGCATAGTGCGCCAGGAGTGGATCTACGTCGATTACGGGATATATCCCCTCGCCGGAGCAGACCTAAAAGTAGCGCACGCTCCGGTCAGTAGGAAATTGGTGCGCGCGTCAGGGTAAATTAGGTCGGTTATGAAACGCTCCTTTAGCGATGATCTTCGCGCTCGTTCGGATAGCGATGTGGCGCTCCTCCTACAAGCGCGTCCGGACCTGCTTTCACCAGTCCCCCCGGACTTATCAGCATTGGCCGCGCGAGCGAATTCCACCCCAAGTTCAGCCCGGGCAATCGATGCTCTAAATCAATGGCAGATCGAAGTTCTGGAGGTTTGTGCGCTAGTTCAAGAACCTTTCGATGAAAAGGCCATCAAAAAACACACTTTTACCTCACCCAAAGAAGTGCTCAATCACTTGTATCGCATCGGGCTGTTATATAAAGACAAGAATCAGTACAGAATGCCTACTGGAGTTCGTGATGCATTGGGAGCCGATATCTGTGGCTTGGGGAGCAGAACGGGACCTGATATTGACTTGGATCTCACTCAAGCACCCGAAGCAGCAATTTCAATAATTGAAAAACTCGCGTGGCAAGGTCCCCGTGGAAGCGCAAGTGATGTCAATTCCGTTCCCACACTCAGATGGTTAATAGAAAAAGGTTGGCTGCAACAACTTGATGCACAACACGTCATGTTGCCAGCTCAAGTTGGGCTCGCGCTTCGCGAAGGAATTATTCATAAGGCGTATCACCCGCTGCCTCCAGAACTTAGTGGCAGCAATATTCAAGATGCTGATCCTGCCGGCGCGATGGAAGCGGCAACATTTTTAATGTGGGTTGAAGATTTACTTGAAGCGTGGAGTAGGGAACCAGGGCAAGCACTTCGCAGTGGCGGCATGAGCGTTCGAGAACTTAAGAGAATCACGGCACTCCTAGGAATTTCAGAAGCATGCGCAGCATTCGTAGCAGAAAGTGCCTACATCATTGGCTTGGTATCCATTGATATTGACGATCAAATCTTGCCCACAACGGCTTACGACATTTGGCTGTCTCAAAAACCAGAAGATCGTTGGCGAGAAATTGCCTCTGGATGGCTAACTTCATCCAGAGTTGCTGGGTTATGCGCACCAACTGAAGGCAAAGGCGTAGCTCCTCTTGGTCCAGAATTGGACCGAGCGGCAGCTCCGGCATTGCGACATTTCTTACTTTCGCTTTTAAGTCCAAATACCTCTTTCTCCCAAGAAAACCTTGTGGATGTTTTAGCTTGGCATAGACCACGAAGAGCACGGCACTTCCAACCATCCTTCGTTGAGTGGACATTGCGAGAAGCTCAATGGCTTGGTGTCACAGGTCGAGGAGCGATCACCACTTTTGGTGTTGAACTTCTCAAAGATGAAGAGCCGAAGTCACTCGCCAAACAACTACCCCCCTTGGTCGATCACGTTCTACTTCAAGGAGATCACACGGCTGTAGCACCAGGCCCACTTTTCCCTGAAATTTTTCGGGAAATTTCCATGATGGCTGAAGTTGAAAGTCGCGGAACCGCAACAATTTTTCGCTTTACTGAAAATTCAATTCGCCACGCACTTGACTGTGGTTACGATACTAATCAGATTGAAGAATTCATTAATAGAATTTCAAAAACACAAATTCCACAATCTCTCCAATACATGATTTCGGATGCCTCAAGGAAACATGGCAGGTTAAGAGTTGGTCTTGCCCACAGTTATCTCCGTTGCGATGATGAATC
>CAYFKL010000029.1:0-12986 GCA_964343565.1 uncultured Actinomycetes bacterium | reverse complement strand
AGCGCCAACCGAGGCGCCGCCGACAACCAGCCGGATGGAGTCCTCATGGCCGATCGTTTAGAAACCATCGTTAGTCTCGCCAAGCGTCGCGGGTTCGTTTATCCATCATCAGAAATCTATGGTGGCTTGCGTGCGGCTTGGGATTACGGGCCACTGGGCGTGGAAGTGAAGAACAACGTCAAACGCCAATGGTGGAAATCAATGGTCAATGGTCGGGAAGATGTTGTGGGTCTTGATTCTTGTGTGATCTTGGCGCGTGAAGTGTGGGAAGCCTCCGGACACGTCGCCACATTTTCTGATCCATTAACTGAATGCACTTCGTGTCACAAACGATATCGCGCTGACCATCTTGAAGAGGCTTATGAAGCCAAGCATGGAAAGCAGCCAGCATCTCTTGCAGAGATTAACTGTGCAAATTGCGGTGTGAAAGGCCAATTCACTGAACCGAAGCAATTCTCTGGAATGCTCAAAACTTATTTGGGCCCGGTTGAAGATGAGACTGGATTGGCGTACTTAAGGCCAGAGACTGCACAAGGCATTTTCATTAACTTCAATAACGTGGCAACAACCTCGCGGCTAAAGCCACCTTTTGGTATCGGCCAGATCGGTAAATCCTTCCGAAATGAAATCACGCCCGGTAACTTCATTTTCCGAACTCGCGAATTTGAGCAGATGGAAATGGAATTTTTCGTAGTTCCAGGAACCGATGAAGAGTGGCATCAATATTGGATTGATACGCGTCTGGCTTGGTATAAAGATTTGGGGATCAATCCAGATCGACTCAGGATCTATGAACATCCAAAAGAAAAACTCTCTCACTATTCAAAACGAACCGCAGATATTGAATACAAGTTTGAATTCACTGGAACCGAGTGGGGCGAATTAGAGGGAATTGCTAACCGGACAAACTTTGATCTGGGTGCACACTCTGAATCTTCTGGAAAAGATCTCTCTTGGTTTGATCAAGAGACCAATGAGCGCTGGGTTCCTTACGTCATTGAGCCGGCTGCTGGAGTTGATCGTTGCGCACTTACGTTCTTGCTAGATGCTTACGCAGAGGATGAAGCTCCGAATGCGAAAGGCGGAGTTGATAAGCGAGTGGTCCTAAGACTCGATCATCGACTTGCTCCAGTGAAAGTTGCAGTGCTCCCGCTTTCACGCAACGCTGATCTGTCACCCAAAGCGAAAGATCTTGCAACTCAGTTGCGAAAGAATTGGAATGTCGAATTCGATGATGCCGGAGCAATTGGGCGTCGATATCGTCGTCAAGATGAGATCGGAACGCCGTACTGCATCACAATCGATTTCGAATCCCTGGATGATCATGCAGTGACGATTCGCGAGCGCGACTCCATGTCGCAAGAGCGCATTGCCTTAGATCAGGTGGAGTCATGGTTAGCGCCTCGCCTGCTCGGTTGTTAATCGGGCAGTACCAACTCACTCCACCGGTGGTGTTAGCCCCGATGGCAGGAATTACCAATGCTGCATTCCGAACATTGTGTCGAGAGCAAGGCGCTGGTTTATTCATATCAGAAATGGTGACTGCCCGGGCTTTAGTTGAAAGACATCCAGAAACTCTGCGAATGATTACACCTGCACCGGGTGAATCTCCCCGATCAGTGCAGTTATATACAGTGCATCCGCAGACCGTCAGAGATGCAGTGCGCATGTTGGTTAGTGAAGGCTTAACAGATCACATCGATTTAAATTTTGGTTGTCCAGTTCCAAAGGTGACGCGCAAAGGTGGGGGCTCAGCGCTCCCGTTCAAGCGAAAACACTTTGCCGCAATTGTTAACGCCGCTGTCTCGGCTGCAGAAGACATTCCGGTGACTGTGAAGATGCGCAAAGGCATTGATGATGACCATTTAACTTACTTAGAGGCAGGAAAAACCGCTGCTCAAGAAGGAGTCCACTGGGTTGCCTTGCACGCCCGGACCGCTGCGCAAATGTATGGCGGAAAAGCCGACTGGTCTGCAATTGCTCGACTTAAGGAAGAGTTGGCGCCATTTAATACTCCAGTGCTTGGCAATGGAGATATTTGGACTGGCGCAGATGGTGTGCGCATGATGCAGGAGACTGGCTGCGATGGCGTTGTTGTTGGTCGAGGTTGCTTAGGTCGCCCATGGCTATTTGCTGAACTAGTCGCAGCGTTCAATGGAGATAGTGCGCCAGCATTACCTAATTTGCGGCAAGTTGGGGAAGTCATGCTTCGACATGCAAACCTGCTCGCTGAATACTTCCACGATGAACTTCGGGGTTGCCGTGATTTTAGAAAACATGTGGCTTGGTATCTAAAAGGCTTTACTGTCAAAAATCATTTACGCGTTGGTTTAGCCGAAGTATCAACATTGGCTCAGATGAAAACCTATATCGATGAATTTGTCGGTGATCAACCTTTCCCAACTGAAATCGCTACTGGTCCTCGAGGTCGAACTACTACAACTCGAGCAGTTTCGTTGCCCGATGGTTGGCTTAATGATCCCGATGAAATTTTCTCTGTAAATAGTGCACCTATGTCAGAGAGTGTGACCGATGGTGGCTGAGTACTCTGCTGAAGATGTTGAACGTTTTGCCAGCGAACCCGCAAAGCGTCCTGGAAGAACCGAATTTGCCAGAGATCGCGCCAGAATCTTGCACTCAGCAGCGCTACGGCGGTTGGCCGCTAAAACTCAAGTCGAAGTGCCTTGGGAGAGTGACTTTGCGCGGACCAGACTTTCGCACTCTTTGGAGTGTGGACAGGTAGGTCGTGAGTTGGGTTTTGCATTAGGAGCAGATCCAGATTTAGTTGAGAGTGCATGCTTGGCGCATGATTTAGGCCATCCACCTTTCGGTCACAATGGTGAGACTGCGTTAGCGCAAGCAGCGGCTCCATGTGGTGGTTTTGAGGGTAACGCGCAAAGTTTTCGAATCCTCACTCGACTGGAAGCAAAGTCTCACCACAACGGTGAACCAATCGGATTAAATCTCACTCGAGCCACATTGGATGCGGCAAGCAAATACCCATGGACATTCGAAGTTAATCCAAAAAAGTTCGGCGTTTATGCTGACGATGAACCGATTTTTCAATGGATGCGAGCAGGTCGCGGGGATGAGAAAGTTTCATTAGAAGCCCAAATTATGGATTGGGCTGATGATGTGGCCTACTCGGTCCACGATTTAGAAGATGGCTTAGTTGCAGAGAAATTTACTCTTGCTGCGCTTGCTGATGCTGGCGAACAGCGGGAAGTAATTGCGGTGGCGAGTGAAAGTTATTTGAAGGATGCAAGCGAAGGAGAATTTCTTGCAGCATTTGATCGACTAACTTCACTGTCGTATTGGCCTAAAGCATTCCATGGATCACATCGAGATCATGCTCTTTTAAAGGATCTGACAAGTTCGCTCATTGGACGATTTGCGCAAGCTGCTGAGAAAGAGACGCGCGCTCATTTCACAGCGCCGATGATTCGTTACCGAGCAGACTTGATGATTCCTCGAGAACAGATCGTGGAAGTCGCAATCCTCAAAGCCATCGCGGCGCATTACGTGATGCGAAGCGATGCTGCACAACAGCGCTACCTTGAGCAGAGAGAATTAATACACGAATTAGTTGAGTTACTCCTTGAAAATGGCGATCGCTATCTTCAGCCAACTTTTCACGAGTCGTGGGAGCGCGCCGGTAGCGCAACGAATCAGTTAAGAGTGGTTATCGACCAGGTGGCTTCCTTGACCGACGTCGGTGCGCGTACGCTGTGGGCAAGCATGAAGGGGACACGATGAGCGGGCGTATACGCGAGGAAGATATCGCTTACGTGCGCCAGCATGCGCAAATTGATGACATCGTGGGTGATTACGTTCAATTGAAAAATGCTGGAGGCGGACAGAAGAAAGGTTTATGTCCCTTCCACGATGAAAAATCTCCGTCGTTTCACGTAACGCCTGCGCGTGGCTTTTTTCACTGCTTTGGATGTCAGACCGGGGGAGATGTCATCTCATTCGTCATGAAAATGGAACACACCGGGTTCACTGAAACTGTAGAGCGCTTGGCTGATCGAATTGGTTATCAACTGACCTACATCGAAGGAGCCAAGCCAGTTGCTCAACGCCAACCCCTTATTGAGATTCATCAGATTGCGGCAACTTTTTATCAGGAGCAACTAAACCAGGCTGGCCCAGCGCAAATGGGGCGTGATTTCTTAAGATCTCGCGGATTTGATCAAGCGGCGGCACTCAAATTTTCTGTTGGTTATGCACCCGATGAGTGGGATGCATTAACCAAGGTGTTACGAGGTAGAGGGTTTAGTAACGAACAACTCATTACATCTGGTGTGAGCAAAGAAGGAACAAAGGGATTAGTTGATCGCTTTAGGCATCGATTGATATGGCCGATTCGAGATTTGTCTGGCGACATCGTTGGATTTGGCGCTCGAAAACTATCAACTGATGCCAGCGATACGAGCCCTAAGTATTTGAATTCTCCCGAGACTCCAATCTATAAAAAGAATCAAGTGTTGTATGGATTGGATTTAGCGAAAAAAGATATTGCTAAGTCGAGACAGGCTGTGATCGTCGAGGGTTATACCGATGTAATGGCTGCACATTTAGCTGGAGTAACAACTGCGGTGGCAACGTGCGGTACCGCATTTGGCGAAGAACACATCCGAATTCTGCGTCGCCTGCTCATGGATGATGACACGTTCCGCGGCGAAGTCATTTTTACTTTCGATGGTGATGCTGCCGGACAAAAAGCAGCGCTTCGAGCCTTCGAAGAAGATCAGAAATTCGTCACGCAAACTTTTGTGGCCGTTGCGCAAGATGGTCTAGATCCATGCGACCTTCGGGTGCAAAAGGGCGACGGCGCAGTCCGTGACCTTATCGCTTCAAGAGTTCCGCTCTTTGAATTCGCCATCAAATCCACCTTGGCGAGGTACCAATTGGCAACTCCAGAGGGTCGCGTGGAGGCATTAAAAATAGCGGCCCCCTTGGTGGCTCGAATCCGAGATCGTGCGCTTCGACCTGAGTATGTGCGCTCGCTATCTGGCTGGTTGGGAATGGATATCGATCAAGTGAGAAGCGCGGTGAACGCTGCTGGCGGTGGTCGCATAGCCACCACAACAACGCATCGACCAGATCAAAGTAATCCAGTGGTAACTCTGGAACGGGAAGTTCTGAAAAGTATCGTGCAAGGCGAAGCAACAGAATTGTGGCAACAGATTATTCCGGAGGCATTTAGCGCTCCACTGCATCGTGAACTTTTTGAGGAGTTGGGGCGGTACGCACCTCAAAGTGGTGAAATCACTCCCGACATTATTGATCAAATTCGCATGACTGCCATTACTGCTTCAACGGTCGAAGAGGGAGTGATACCAGTCATTGCCTCTTTCTTAACAGAATTGAGTGTGGAGCCAATTCGTAGTGATGAAACTAATTTATCCAGATATGTCGAAAGTTTGATTTATCGATTACGAGAAGTTGGCGTAAGTAGAAAAATTGAGGAGTGCAAGTCTGAACTTCAACGCATAGACCCTCATGAAGAACGTTACACCGCGCTATTCAGCGAACTCATTGCCTTGGAAGCCCAACGTCGTGAATTGCATTCTGTGGCGTTAGGGGAAATGGATTGAACTTAAAACTTGAATTCATTCTCGATTCGAAAACTATCACTGTTGAATTGACGAAGGAGTCGTTGAAATTAGGCGATGACGTCCTATCTATCGATGATGTGGTTAGAGCATCGTTTTCTGGGACGAGCGCAAGCGATGGCACCGATGTCCCGGAAATCAATCTTGAGTTGATGTTGATTTCGGGCAAGACTCTTACTCTTAAAATTGGTGAACCAACGAAAGAATCAAACCGATTCCTTCAAGCCTTAAAAGAAACCATAACCAGTTCAATAATTTTCTCAGAGCGAGCATCGACGGGGCGGATGGTCATCATTCGGCGATTGTCGAGTGGCGAAATACTGCCTCAAATAGTTCCAGCCGGAGAGCCTTGGCAGGCGTCGGAAAGAAATCTCGCGCTCTCTCTAGGCGATGACATTGGGGCGGATTTTTCACTCTCACAGGCTCTGAGGTAGGCTCCGAGGCACCTTCCCGCGTAGCTCAATTGGCAGAGCAGCCGGCTGTTAACCGGCAGGTTCTTGGTTCGAGTCCAAGCGCGGGAGCACTAATCTGGTCTGGTGGCTCGAATCTGCGTCAGTCAACTTCACTTAGATATTGAGCGCCCTCAAGTAAATCTAGATCTAGCCCATGAGGCTATCGCGATGGCCTCCCAAAGCAATGCGCAACTTGTTGTGCTTCCCGAGTTGGTCAACTCCGGGTACATGTTCAACAACCTTGATGAGGTTCGGGAACGTGCCACAACTTTGGATGGTGCAGTAATTCAAGGTTGGGTTGAACTAGCAAAAGATTTGCGGATCATAATTGTTGCTGGGTTAGCACTTCACGTCGAGAACAAATTCCTTAATGCCTCAGTTGTGGTGGATGAAAGTGGCTTGAGGGGTTGGTATGCGAAAGCACACTTATTTGGGGATGAACCAAAATTTTTTCAACCCGGCAACTCCACGCCCCTCATTGTTGATACCAGCATTGGCCGTATCGCAACCATGGTTTGCTATGACATTGAATTTCCAGAGTGGAGCCGACTTGCTATGTTGAAAGGAGCGCAACTAATTGCGCTTCCGACGAATTGGCCAAAGTTGGGAGATGTGCTTAATTCGCCCCCACTTGAAGTAGTAAAGAGTCAAGCAAACGCTTCTATGAATAAAGTGGTGGTGGCAGCGGCAGATCGAGTTGGTGTAGAGCGAGGACAAGAGTGGTTCGGGGCTTCCCACATCACGGATTTCGATGGAAATCTTAAAGTAATTGCTAAGCCTGATTTCACTGGACCCATTCAAAATCTAATTGCCGAAGTGGAACTACCAACAGATACAAGAATCGCTATTTCTAACGATGTGAAACGCGATCGACGTCCAGAACTCTATGAAGGTTTGGGGCAGTAATGGTGCAGATTTACCGAATGCTTGAACAGATTGGATCTCCGGCTAGAAAGTCACCGAAATCTCGATCAAATTTGCGGATCGCTTTGGTTCAAGAGAAATGGCATGGAAGTGTTCAGGCGCAGCAGAAAGCGATTCGACATGCATTGCAAAGCATTAAAGAGGATCAACCGCACTTGATCATTCTGAGCGAACTTACGCTCTATCCATATGGCTGCACGCGACCAATCGCATCAGGTGATTTCCTGCCTGAACCCTTATTCGGACAGAGTTACGAGTTTGCATCCGAACTCGCAAAAGAATTTGATGCCGCAGTAGTTATTTCGCTCTTTGAGGCAGCAGATGATGAGGCATTCAACACTGCAATCATTGTTGCACCTGATGGAGAAATAGTTTCAAAGACCAGAAAGACCCACCTTCCAATTACGGCTGGGTACTACGAAGATAAGTATTTCAATCTGGGAGATACTTCGCCTTTGGTTGCAGAGTTTGAAGGGGCTCGCGTAGGCACCCCAACATGTTGGGATCAATGGTTTCCTGAACTTGCTCGAGAGTACGGATTATTAGGGGCAGACCTTTTGTGTTATCCCACGGCGATTGGGAGTGAACCTGATTTTCCAGCGTTTGATACCGAGCCACTTTGGAGACAGATGATGGTGGCACACGGTATAGCGAATGGTTACTTTGTGGCTGCAGTGAATCGAATTGGAATTGAAGACGGTGTAACTTTTTATGGATCTTCTTTCATCTCAGACCCTTACGGTCGGGTTTTAGTTCAAGCTGGAAGAGATGAATCTGCGGTAATAATTGCGGAGTTAGATCTGGACCAAAAGCGTGATTGGTTAGATTTATTTCCTTTCTTTCAAACTCGAAGACCAGAGATGTATCGAAATTTGGGAGAAAAAAAATCACCCACGCCGTAGCGTGGGTGATTTTTTAACTTCCTTACTTGGTCAGATTTCCTTCAGCTGCAGCCATCTCACGTTCTTTATTGAGGTTGATTCCCTTAGCCAAAATGAGATAGACAATTGCACTAACTGGCAGACCCACAAAGAGTGAGTAATCCACGCTGCCTAAGCTCTTTGCAATTGGTCCGGTATAGGGAGTTGTTACGAAGAATGGGATCATGACGAGCAAGCCAATTGCGTACGCCAAATTTCCTCTCCAACCCCAACGTCCGTAGATGCCGTCTTTCTTGAAAATTTCTCCAATGACATAAACGCCTTTTCGGACAAAGAAATAATCAATCAAATTGACCGCAGTCCAAGGTGTGAATAGATACGCCAAAAAGACCAACGCATTACCGTAGAAGGTATTGAATCTGGCTTCACCTACGAACTGAGCAATACCCCAAACAGATATACCCATGACCAACAGTGCAGCCAAGCGAAGTGATTTTGTTGGGTTTACCTTCTTAATCGAATCAAGCATTGAAATAAGCGTTAATGATCCGCCATAAGCATTCACGGACATGACCACTAATAAGCCTGCAAGTAAGAGAATGAGCAAGATTGTCCCAAATCCGGAGAAGATGGAATCGCCAACAGCCTTAAACGCTTCAATCGGAGTGAGTTTTCCATCTGGGCCAGAAGCCAATGAGCCAAGACCGAAAACCCAAACACCTGAAAGACCACTTGCCCAATATGTTGAGTGAAAAGTGGAACGGACTCCTTCTGAGGCAGGTAGGTAGCGCGAATAGTCTGAGACGTAAGGCGCCCAACCTAGTTGGAATCCAGCAATGATCACGAAAGCAGTCATTGTGGGTGCGAGTTTGAAGTCAGTGATATCCCATGCGCCTGCAGGGAATGATCCGCGAACAAAGACACCGATGGTCATCGCAATTAGGGCGATGATTGAGGGCCAGAAGAGAATGCGGTTTACGAAGTGAATTTGGCTGTAACCATAAATCGCAATGACTGTCGCAATACCTGCTGCTAAAAAGAAACCGAGTTCGGTGGGAACTTTGATTACTTGATGCATTGCTGAGCCAGACAAGATCGCATCCGAGGTGTTGTAGGCGATGTAGTTAACCAGCGCGAAAATCCAGACTGTGAACGCTGCGCCAATATAGCCAAATTGAGCTCGAGATTGCACAAGTTGGGGTAGACCTAATTGTGGGCCTTGTGCTGAGTGGAACGCCATGAAAAAAGTTCCAAAGAGTGAACCGGTCACAACCGCAATCAAAGTCCAGATTAGATTGGCACCTAGTGAGAGGGCTACAACACCAGTTGCCATTGCAGTTAGGTTCACGTTTCCAACAAACCACACATTCCGTAAATCGCGTGACTTACCAAACCTCTCATTGTGAGGAACCCAGTCAACACTTCTGGTTTCAACTTGAGAAGGTGCAAGTGCTTTATCAGCAGAACTCATTCAATCTCCTTTGAGGAAACCCAGACCATCTGGGCGTTACATAGATGTTAGGGGGATAGCCGCATTTACAGAATGATTCTGTGACTATTTTGTTCGAAATTCTCGCAAATTACGCTTGTAGCGGCGACAAATGCTCGTGAATTGCCAACCAGGAATCATCAATTTTTTGGAAAATGATGCTCTCTCGTTCAACTACCTTCTCGGTTCCGCCTGTGGTAGAGAGCGTGGTTTCTACAGTATGTGTAAAAAGAGCCAAATTGGCACCAAGCACTCGGACCTTCTGATCCGTGCTTTTGCATTCAAGAATTTTGAAGTCGTTTTCCTTTACCCAAGATTTCCATAAATCTTCGTAAGCAGACCGGTTTGGAAGAGAGTTCGGATAGGTATAGAAAATGAAATCAGCGTCTGAGCTAAAACAGTTGAAATAATCAGCAACTCTGTTTTCGCCAAAGCAGGCGACTAATTTTGAAGCCGCATTGAGTACATTGCTCTCAATAAGATCGGACATTTCGCTCCTGGTTTCCTGGTTTTGCTGAGCAAAATGTAGGCAGTTTCCTAACAAAAATCCATCTCTTCCGCTATCTTGAAGGATTAAGAATGAAACTTGACTTAAGGATGCGCCTATATGTCAACCAACAAACCTAAGATCACTGAAATTGAGAGTTATGGAGTGGAATCCATTCCTCATGAAGATCGCCGCTCGACCCCCATGGATCTCTTTCGGATCGCTTTTGGTGGTGCAAATAGTTTCGCTACGGTGCTCTTAGGAGCATTTCCTATATTTTTTGGATTGTCGTTAGTGCAGGCACTTTTTGCCACATTACTTGGAGTGGTTGTTGGTTCGGCAATTTTGGCGCCTATGGCAGTTTTTGGTCCCATAAACGGGACGAATAACGCAGTTTCGTCGGGAGCACATTTCGGGGTGGTTGGGAGAATACTTGGCTCATATCTTTCACTGCTGACCGCAATCGCTTTTTACTCGATTGCTGTTTGGACTGCAGGGGATGCAATTGTTGGTGGAGCAGTACAGCTTTTTGGTTTGAAAGATAGTCAAATCTTTCGAGGAATTTCCTACGGCATTGTCGCAATTCTCGTTCTAGTTGTTTGTATTTATGGCTATCAATTCATGCTTTGGATTAACAAAGTTGCGATCACCGGAGCATCCGTTGTCTTCGTACTAGGCTTTATCGCATTTGCCGGAGACACTAATTGGAGTTATGCGGGTGGCTTTCCGAGTGTTTCAACGCCAGGTTTTTGGCCAGCATTTTTAGGTTCAGCCTTTATTGTCCTCTCCAACCCAATTTCCTTTGGAGCATTTTTAGGTGATTGGAGTCGTTATATCCCCAGAGAAGCCGGTGGTATGCGAGTCGTTCGCGCAGCTTTCTTCTCGCAGATAGCTTCGCTCCTTCCGTTTATCTTTGGACTTGTCACTACAGCCATTGTTGCTGAAAAAGCACCAGATTATTTTAAGAACTTTGATTACGTTGGTGGATTACTCGCAACCACTCCCAGTTGGTTCTTACTCCCAATCTTGTTGCTCGCAATCATCGGTGGAATGTCCACTGGTTCGACTTCGCTTTACGGAACAGGATTAGATTTTTCCAGTGTCTTTCCTCGATTTAGCCGTGTGCAAGCCACCATATTTATCGGAATAATTTCAATCGCGTTGGTATTTATTGGTCGATTCGGGTTCAACATCGTCACGAGTGTTACTACGTTTGTCACGTTAATCATTGTGTGCACAACGCCTTGGATGATCATGATGATGGTTGGATATTTGCACAGGAGAGGCCATTATCTTCCAGATGATTTGCAAGTGTTTAACAGAAATCAAAAAGGCGGTGCCTACTGGTTTAACAATGGATATAACATTCAGGCGCTTGTCATATGGATATTTTCTGCCGCATTGAGTCTCTCTTTTGTTAATTTACCTGGACAATTTGTGGGAGCACTTGGAAATCTTTTCAATGGATTAGATATATCGTTGTTGGTAGCGGTAGTTGTTCCGGCAATTCTCTATTATCTGAATCTACTGATATCGCCAGAAGCGACAGCCATTCACGGAGAAAAGGGCGCTCGATTTAGATCAACTATTGATAAATCGGTAGCTCCTATTGTCAATAAGTAATTTGTCGCATCGTGATAGTTGATTTGAGTCACGTTCTGGAAACGGGAATACAGGTTTATCCTGGTGATCCTCTCGTGACTATAAATCAAGAACTCACGATTCAAGAGCATTCAGTTAATGTGCTCAATATTCATATGGGCTCGCAATCAGGAACTCACATCGATTCACCTTTCCATGTTTTTACCGATGGCAAGAAATTAAATGAAATCGATTTGAATCGCTTCATGGGAGTCGGGGTCGTGATTGATGCGACTGGGCTGGGGGATCGAGAGGAAATTCCTACAGGTCGATTTTTGGATACCGATCTTTCTGGCGCTTCAATCGCTTTGGTAAAAACTGGTTGGAGTGCATTTTTCGGAACTGATAAGTATTTAGCGCACCCATATCCCAATATTGAGTCCTTAGCGCATTTACGTCGGCATGGGATCACGACTATTGCCCTCGATTTTTTATCACTTGATCGCACACCTGGACCGGGAGAAGAATTCACGTTGGATAATCATTATTTTTGGTCTGTTGAGGACGGCATTATCGGTGAAAACTTGTGCCGTCTCGAACAAATAACCCACTTAAGACCAAATATATCGATGCTTCCACTAAATTTAGGTCCCAGTGACGGTGCTCCGGTAAGAGCAATTGCAAGTTGGTAGAAGGAGAATTTAGGAATGGCAAAACAAGAAGTACCTCGAATCAGATCTGGAACAGTCGTTGGGCAAGTTGATGCCACTCAAACCCCAAGATTTGCTGGTATTTCAACGTTTGCATTGCTTCCCACGCTCGCTGAAATCGAAGAAGCACAAGTCTGCATTGTTGGTATTCCTTTTGACTCTGGTGTTTCGTATCGACCAGGGGCACGTTTTGGTCCAAGTCACGTAAGAGAAGCCTCCAGATTACTTCGTCCTTACAATCCCGAATTAAAGGTTTCGCCGTTTGCAGATAAGCAAGTGGTTGATGCGGGGGATATTCCCGCAAATCCTTTTGACATTGCTGAGGCAATCAAGAGTATTGAAAATCGCTACGACTTATTGAGTGAACAGTCAGATCGCATCATCACTATTGGTGGGGATCACACCATTACTCTCCCGATTCTTCGCTCGTTATCAAAAAAGCATGGTCCGATCAGTGTTATTCATTTCGATGCTCACCTTGATACATGGGATTCTTACTTTGGAGCTGACTTCACTCATGGAACTACTTTTCGTAGGGCAAATGAGGAAGGACTGCTCGATCCTGAAGGATGTATACATTTAGGAATCCGGGGACCGTTATACGCTGCACAAAATCTAGTTGACGATAAGGCTTTGGGTTTTCAGATATTTTCTAGCGTTGAATTTCAAGATCTCGGAGTCAACGCAGCCATTGAAAAGATGAAAGCCCGAGTATTGGATCGTCCCGTTTATATCAGCATTGATATTGATGTATTAGATCCTGCCCACGCGCCAGGTACTGGTACACCAGAGGCAGGTGGGCTGACTAGTCGAGAATTATTGTCAACGCTGCGAGCCACTAGCG
>CAYFKL010000028.1:6875-13623 GCA_964343565.1 uncultured Actinomycetes bacterium | reverse complement strand
CGCTGCTCAACCCGCTGCTCAACCCGCTGCTCAACCCGCTGCCGTTTCCAGCAAACCCGCCGCAAAAATTTCTATCACCTGTGTCAAGGGAAAAACTTCAAAGAAAATCACTGCCGTTAATCCCACATGTCCTGCGGGATATAAGAAGAAGTAATTACTAAGCAGAAGATTTACTTTGCCCACTCGGCAGCAGCTAGTTGTCCACACGCGCCATCGATATCTCGACCACGAGTATCGCGCACCGTAGTTGCCACACCATAATTTTCTAAGGCCTCGACGAATCTTCTCTCGTCTTCACGCCGTGATGCCGTCCATTTTGATCCCGGTGTTGGATTTAATGGAATCAAATTCACGTGCGCATTACGGCCTTTCAAAAGTCGGCCTAGTAAATCTGCGCGCCAGGCTTGATCATTAATATCGCGAATTAACGCGTACTCAATTGAGTAACGTCTGCCAGTCTTATCAGAGTATGCATCGGCAGCTTCAAGTACTTCGGAAACTTTCCAGCGCGTATTGATAGGCACCAATGTGTCTCTCAGTTCGTCATCAGGAGCGTGCAACGAAACGGCTAATGTAACTGGGATACCCTCGCCAGTGAGTTTCGCAATGGCAGGCACTAAACCAACCGTCGATAAGGTCACCGATCGCGCACCTATTCCCAGACCATTTGGATTAGGTGAGGTGATGTTACGAATAGCAGTAATTACCGCCTGATAGTTAGCAAGCGGTTCACCCATCCCCATAAAAACAACATTCGATAATCTGACTGGGCCACCTGGAATCTCACCCTGCCCCAGTGCTCTCGCTGCCGCCACAACTTGATCAGTAATTTCTGCAGCGCTCAAGTTTCTCGTCAAGCCACCCTGGCCCGTCGCACAGAAAGGACAGTTCATTCCACATCCAGCTTGAGATGAGATGCATACGGTCGCTCGGTCGGGGTATCGCATGATGACGCTTTCAACTAGCACTCCATCATGTAATCGCCATAAATCCTTACGAGTCGTTCCGCCATCACATTCCAGTGCACGAACTGGACTTATTAGGTCAGGTAATAACGAAGACTTAATTGAGTCTCGCAATGTTTCGGGAATATCAGTCCATGATGCAGGATCAGAATTCAGATGTTCAAAATAATGTAAGGCGATTTGATTTGCTCGAAATCCAGGCAAACCTAAATTCTCCACTGCCTTCTTTCTCTCCTGCGGATTCAGATCAGCCAAATGTGTAGGAGGTTTTTTCGCTCTTCGCGGTTCTTCAAAAATCAACTCACCAGGTAGGGGCATTATGGGCTCACAAAATATGTGATGATGAAGTAAGCAAAAGGTGCCGTTAACACAAGTGAATCAAGGCGATCGAGAAATCCGCCATGGCCAGGCAATAAATGTCCCATATCTTTTACACCCAAATCCCGCTTCAGTGCACTTTCAATAAGATCGCCACCGGTTGCAGTGATTGTGGCCACAAAACCAAGAATTGCCCCCTGCCAAAATGGATGATCCATCCATACGTTGTAAAGCCAACCGGCTATTCCGATCGAAAATATGAATGAACCAATCAATCCCTCAAATGATTTTTTTGGACTTATGTTTGGCGCTATCCGATGCTTTCCTAGAAGTGCACCAGCGAACAGTCCGCCGGTATCGCTCATAGCAACCGCAGCAATGAATGTCATCACCCGAGCCCTGCCATCTGCAGGTTGGGCTAGCAAAACGGCGAATGAAATAGGAACCGGCACATAGAGTATTGAAAATAACGTTGCAGTTGAATCGGCAACAATCGATGAAACTCCCGATCGCAATCGGATGATCAACAAAATAGGGATCGTTACTCCAACGGCAATAGCTAAACCGGTAAGTCCCTTAAACCATGTCGACATTACGATAACTACCGCGGTCAGGCTGGCGGTGTAAGGATCAATGTGGATGCTTTTTCTCCCAAATGCTGCTGAGAGTTCCCACATGGCTGGGATCATGACCAATGCAACCAGAATGGCAAATGCCAAACGATTAAAACTTAACGTAGCGATTATTAGGGCAACTAAAGAAAGACCTACTCCTGCTGCTATTGGGAGGTTTCGCCCTACTCGAGCGTTAATATCTGTCACGATCAGACTTCGAGAAGTTCTGCCTCTTTGTGCTTTAAGAGGTCATCAATTTTTTCGACGTGAGAAGAGGTCACTTTATCCAGCTCTTTTTCAGCCCGATCAATATCGTCTTCGCCAACGCCGCCGTCTTTCTTCAACTTATCAAGCATTTCTTTTGCATGTCGACGTATATTTCGAAGCGAGACTCTTGATTCTTCTGCTTTGTTACGTGCGACTTTGATGAATTCTTTTCTGCGCTCTTCAGTCAATTGCGGAAAGTTAATGCGAATAACTCCGCCATCGTTTCCCGGATTTACGCCAAGATCACTATCTCGGATCGCTTTTTCGATCGCTGCCATTGCACCTTTGTCATAAGGGTTAACTAATGCTGTTCGAGCTTCAGGAACTTGGATTGATGCTAATTGATTCAGCGCTGTGTAGGTTCCGTAGTAATCAACCATGATTTTATTGAACATCGCTGGATGTGCTCGTCCTGTCCGAATTGCAGCAAAATCATCTTTTGCAACTTCAATGGCTTTATCCATCTTGTCCATGGCTTCCATCAAAACATCATCAATCATGCCCGCTCCTTAGTGAACGATCGTTCCGATTTTCTCACCGCGAACAGCGCGTGCAATATTGCCATCCTCCATGAGATTGAAAACAATGATGGGCAATCCGTTCTCACTGCACAGGGCAAAGGCGGCTGCGTCTGCCACACCCAACCCTTGGGACAAAACTTCGTGATATGAAATGTCGTCATACTTGGTAGCGGATGCATCCTTGCGTGGATCAGCCGAGTAAACGCCATCGACACCAGATTTAGCCAGCAGTAGGGCTTCGCAACCAATTTCGAGTGCGCGTTGCGCAGAAACTGTGTCGGTTGAGAAGTAGGGCATACCGGCACCCGCACCAAAAATAACAACACGACCTTTTTCCAAGTGCCTGATTGCTCGGAGTGGAATGTAAGGTTCGGCAACTTGCCCCATCGCGATGGCAGTCTGAACCCGTGTTTGTACGCCTTGCTTTTCCAGAAAGTCCTGCAGCGCCAAGCAATTCATGACCGTGCCGAGCATGCCCATGTAATCCGCTCGGGAACGTTCCATACCTCGTTGACTCAATTCAGCGCCACGAAAATAATTTCCGCCACCAATGACAATGGCTACTTGAACTCCAGATCGTGCAACTTCTGCAATCTGTTTAGCAATGTCTTGAACGACATCGGGATCAACGCCAATTCCCTTCTCGCCACCAAAAACCTCACCAGAGAGTTTTAGTAGAACTCTCTTGAAAGGTTGGCGAGAAGACATTGCCTTATGCCTGTCCGACTCTAAACCGAGCAAATGCACTGACCGAAGTTCCCGCTTCTTTTAGAACTTGATCAACGCTCTTCTTATTGTCCTTAGCAAATGCTTGCTCCAACAGAGAAACCTCTTTCACGAAGCCAGTGACTCGTCCTTCGACGACCTTAGCAATCGCAGCCTCTGGCTTGCCCTCGTTTCGAGCGGTTTCTTCTGCAATTCGACGTTCTTCTTCAAGCACGGCAGCAGGCACTTGATCACGGGAAACATATTGAGGGGCAAACGCAGCAATGTGCTGAGCTACATCCTTACCAACAGCATTTGCAGAACCGAGTTGAACCAGAACGCCAACCTGTGGTGGTAGATCAGGGTTGGTTCGATGCAAGTAAACCGAGACAGGAGAACCAGCGAGTACAGCTACTCGTCGAAGTTCAATCTTCTCGCCAAGCGTGGCATTACCTTCATCAACGTGGGCAGCAACAGTTTTGCCACCACCGAAATCTGAAGCCAAAAGTTCAGCCAGGTCAGAGATCTTGGTCTTAGCAACGTGACTCAAGATTTCTTCCGCTAATGCTTGGAATCGATCTCCCTTTGCTACGAAATCAGTTTCGCAGTTGAGCTCGATCATGACACCGAGATCTCCGTCGACTTTTGCCGTGACCAAACCATTCGATGCTGAGCGACCCTCGCGTTTGGTAACGCCTTTAAGTCCCTTAACTCGAATAATTTCAACTGCCTTTTCGAAATCGCCATCTGCTTCATCAAGTGCTTTTTTGCAATCGAGCATTCCAGCAGCGGTGAGTTCACGCAGTTGCTTCACATCGGCGGCGGTGTAGTTCGCCAAGATACTTCTCCTCGTTCGTTGTTTACGCTTGAGCGTGGATACGCTTTCAGCTATTTACGCTTGTGGTGCTTCAACAGCAGCATCGGCAACTGGAGTTGCTTCTGCCTTTTCTAATAATTCTTGAGCGACATCTGCAGGGGCTTGTTGCTGTTTTGCAGCGGCAACTTCTGAACGCTTTTTCAGACCTTCCGCAACGGCATCGGAGATAACCCGCGTTAACAAGGTGACTGAGCGAATCGCGTCATCGTTGCCTGGAATCTTGTAATCAAGTTCGTCTGGATCACAGTTGGTGTCAAGGATTCCGATGACAGGAATACCGAGTTTGCGTGCCTCTTTCACGGCAAGATGTTCCTTCTTAGTATCAACAACCCAAATTGCTGAAGGAACCTTATGCATTTCACGGATACCACCAAGAACGCGAAGTAACTTCTCCTTTTCGCGTCGGAGCACTAGAAGTTCTTTCTTGGTTAACAGTTGATCGTTTTCTGCTTCTAACTGTTCCAATTCCTTAAGACGGGAGATTCGTTTGCCAACTGTTCCGAAGTTGGTGAGCATTCCACCGAGCCAACGCTCAGTAACGTAAGGCATTCCTACGCGACCAGCTTGCTCCACAATTGGTTCTTGCGCTTGCTTCTTAGTACCGACGTAGAGCACGGTTCCGCCATGTGCGACCGTCTCTTTGACGAATTCATAGGCACTATCGATATATGCCAGCGATTGTTGAATGTCGATGATGTAAATCCCGTTGCGCTCAGTGAAGATAAAACGCTTCATCTTGGGATTCCAACGTCGGGTTTGGTGTCCAAAATGCACACCTGCGTCGAGTAACTCGCGCATCGTCACGACTGCCATTGGTCGCGCTCCTTCCGCGTTTGAACCAGTCAAACGCACTCGGTTGTCGATGAGACCCGTTCGGGCTCATCCCTGGCGCACCGCTGTTGGCCCATTTCTGGGACCGAGTTCGGTTGCGATGCGCGCGAAGTCACGGACGAATCCGTGCTGGGAGAAGGGTAACGGAGGGAGCGCCCCGGCGGGAAATCGTCGCAATTCCACAGCAAAGCCAAGTCCGTACCCGGTCCGACTCGGGGGCCGTCACAATCGCTCAATGCCACCAGCCCCGTTGTCCGCCATCACAGCGCTCTTACTTTGGTCCGCTCCGCTCCCTGGGGCGATCGTGCGCTCATTTGACGCCCCTTCGAGCGCTTATGCAGCGGGACATCGAGGTGTCGACCTGGCCGCGAGCGCGGATCAATGGGTGTTAGCGCCAGTTGCCGGGGTGGTTGCATTCAATGGCAAGGTAGCCGGCATACCCACCGTCACTATTCAAATCCAGCCTTCCCCGGTTTACCCCTCGGGCGGGGTCATGACCTTCGCCCCCGTGGCCTCAACCCTCTCGGTTGGCAGTAACGTCAGTGCTGGTGCGCATCTCGGCCAAGTCCGCCTACTCCCGGGTCAACCGCATTATTCGCATTCGCTGCATTGGGGTCTGATCATCCATCAGCACTATTACAACCCAGCAAAATCTCGAATTCGTTTAACAAGTCCGTAGAGTTAGTGCGTGCGCCCGACCGAAATTCTGAGCCAATACTTTCCTGAATGGCAGAACGCCGAGATTGCAGATCTTGCTGGAGAGCGCGATTTAAACTTCAAACTCACCAAAACTAACGACTGTGCAGTACTCAAAATTTATCAACCGGGTCAACACGATTGGTTGAT
This sequence comes from uncultured Actinomycetes bacterium, assembly GCA_964343565.1. Classification (GTDB taxonomy): domain Bacteria; phylum Actinomycetota; class Actinomycetes; order Nanopelagicales; family Nanopelagicaceae; genus CAYFKL01. The sequence continues at coordinate 7,679 of CAYFKL010000028.1, read as the reverse complement.
GATTCAAGATCGAGCACTTCATTCGCTTTCGGATTTAGCGCCACACGTTCCGCAACCACTCCATACCCAAATCATCGAATTAGCCGGAGGCAAACACGCAAGGCTTGTCACTTGGGTTCCCGGAAAGGCGTGGGCAGAGGTAGAAAAATCTTCACGCGATTTAAGTAACTTGGGAAAACTCTTGGGAAGCGTGGATAGCAGACTCCGATCGATTGAACTTTCAGCACCAGAGTTAACAATTCTGCAACGCCCTTTCATTTGGAACATGTTGCAAGCGGGAAACTTGTCTCAACATCTTCATCAGATCGAGGATCGAAAGGTCCGGGAGATCTGCATGCGCATATTGGAAGACTTCAGAGAAATTCACCTGCCACAACTTGCGCAACTCGAATACCAATTAATTCACAATGATGGAAATGACTACAACATCATGGTTGGTGAGGAAGGCGTCGGTCTAATTGATTTCGGCGACATTATTTTTGCACCGAAAATTATCGGACTAGCGACCGCGCTCGCCTATCTCTGTCTTGAACAAGAAGACCCGATTAAGCATGTACTTCCACTAGTCCGGGCATATCACTTAGCGCATTCACTCAACCAAAGTGAACTCGCTCTCCTCTACCCGCTTATCAAAGTTCGGTTGGCGATGAGCGTGATAAATGCAGCCATTCAAAGTGCAGCAACTCCGAATAATGATTACTTGCTGATAAGCCAGGCAGTCATACCTAAACTACTAAATCAACTTGAATCGGTAAATGAAAATCTTGCACATTACCGATTTAGAGATGCGTGCGGCTACGAAGC
>CAYFKL010000028.1:0-6775 GCA_964343565.1 uncultured Actinomycetes bacterium | reverse complement strand
CTTGATGGCGAAATCTACGCGTTCAACAACAACGCGACCCCCCTTGATTACGGTCCAGTGATTATTCTCAAGCACCAGACTGATACTGGCATTGAATTTTTTACTCTTTACGGACATCTCTCGATTGAATCGATGAAAGATTGGGAGATTGGCAAGCAAGTTACTGCTGGTCAGCAAATTGCCACGATGGGAAATGAGAGCGAGAATGTTGGTTGGCCGCCTCACACACATTTCCAATTACTCACCGATCTTTGTGGGATGGGCGTTGATGTTTATGGCGTAGCCCCTCGTGATGAAGTCCCACTTTGGCGAAGCATCTCGCCAAATCCAAATCTCGCACTCGGAATTCCTACCGGAACTGATGTCCATGCTCACGTTTCAACCGAGATGATCAAGTCGCAACGCAGCACAAACTTATCTCGTAATTTGAGTCTGAACTTCACCACTCCCCTAGAAATTGTTAGAGGTGAAGGCGCCTATCTTTTTGATGTCAATGGAAAGAAATATCTGGATTTAGTTAACAATGTTGCACACGTTGGACATGGCAATCCAATTGTTGTTTCTAAAGCTGCAAAACAAATGCATGAGCTCAATACAAACACTCGCTACTTACATCAAAATATTGTTGATTACGCACGCTCACTTGCAGCAACACTGCCTGACCCACTCAATGTAGTTTTCTTGGTGAACTCTGGGAGCGAAGCCAATGATCTCGCGATACGAATCGCACGAGCACATACGAGAGCGCGCGGATGGGTCTCATTGCGACATGCCTATCACGGCCATACCGCAAGCGTCGTCGACATTAGCCCCTACAAATTCTTAGGCAAAGGCGGAGAGGGGACGCCTTCGCATGTCAGGGTTATGGATCTACCTCGACCCGGTCATGAATTTAAATCTGAATTTGATCAAGTCTTAGCCTCTCTCGATCAACCGATCGCCGGATTCATTGCTGAAGGAATTGTTTCAACTGCCGGTCAAATCACTCTGGCAAACGGTTTTCTTGCGCACGCTTATGAAAGTGTGCGAGCAGCAGGTGGAGTGACAATTGCGGATGAAGTTCAAATCGGATTGGGGCGGGTTGGTGAAAAGTTCTGGGGATTTGAATTACACGGCGTCGTGCCAGATATCGTCACAATGGGTAAACCACTTGGAAATGGACACCCACTAGCCGCAGTCGTCACCACGCCAGAGTTAGCCGCTTCTTTTAACAACGGCATGGAGTACTTCAACACCTTTGGAGGCAACCCAGTAAGCGCTGCCATCGGGCAAGCGGTTCTTGATTATGTTTTCGATGCGCACTTACAAGAGAATGCAATCAATGTTGGAAATTACCTCATGGAAAGTGTTCGCGCGATGAAACACTCACTCATCGCTGATGTCCGTGGGCATGGATTATTTATTGGTGTTGAATTAAATCGAGAGAACACCCCAGCAACAGCGGAAATGGTGAAATTAATCGAATTCGCAAAAGCACAAGGCGTTTTCCTATCAAGTGATGGACCGGCTAATAATGTGCTGAAAATCAAACCGCCCATGGTCCTATCTCGGAGTGATGTCGATCTATTCCTCGAAGTTTTTGCTGCTGGTTTAGCGTTTGTTAATTAAGCACGGGGATGTGCTTTAGCAAACGCTTCTTTTAGGCGATCAATCGAAACGTGGGTATATATCTGAGTAGTTGCAAGCGACGAATGTCCGAGTAATTCTTGAACCGTACGAATATCAGCACCACCTTCTAGGAGATGCGTTGCAGCTGAGTGACGTAAACCATGTGGGCCAGCAGTGCTGCCAACGTTTGCCGAAGCGCGATAAACCACAGTTCTAACGGTTCGAGGATCTATTCGCTTCCCCTTAACACCTAGAAATACTGCCCTGCCTCCGGTTTTATTTAGATCGTTTCTTCCGCGCTTTAACCAATAATCGAGGGCTTTGCGTGCTGGTATCCCAAAGGGCACAGTGCGTTCCTTATTTCCTTTTCCAATAACCCGTAACGTCATTCGATCAAAATCAATATCTTCGATATCTAGTCCACATAGTTCTGATACACGAATACCGGTTGCATACAAGAGTTCGACAATAGCTCGATCTCTAAATGCTTCGGGGGTGTCTAATTCAACTGCCGCGACTTCTAAAGATTGCAAGAGTTGTTCAGTACTTGATTGGTCCAACACCTCGGGGAGAATTCGATGCGCTTTAGGTGAGGCGAGTTGGGCTGCCGGATCCTCTTCAAGAAAATGGCGTCGGTAAGCCCATGATGTAAAAACGCGTACCGATGAGGTTTTTCTGGTAATCGAAGTTCTAGCGACTCCACTTTGATTCAATTCGGCCAGCCAACCTCTGATGAGGGTCAAGTTTAAGTCTTTAGGAATGGGGCGCTCTCGTCGGTATGCATACTCTGCCAGCGACTGAAGATCAGCCAGATAAGCCCGCTGGGTATGTTCAGATAATTTACGCTCGGATGAAATATGGGAAGCAAATGCATCGATGAGTTTTTGATACTCATCTGAAATTGCCATGCTTCACCTCTTCTCAAGTTCCCACACCGTTAAGGTAACGACGCCATCCTGCCCCCAAGTCTAACGCTGGCTGTACGGAATCAAGCGGAGAAATGAGAGAACAAATATCTTCAACATTTGTAATCAGCGTTGCAACGCCTTTAATAATGAGGTCATGTACACCCGCGCTTAAAGGTGAATTTACTTGACCGGGAATCCCCATCACATGGCGGTGTAACTCTGAAGCATCATATGCCGTTCTTAATGAGCCGCTGCGAACAGCCGCCTCAACAACAACAGTTCCCAAAGACAATGCAGCAATAATTCGATTCCGTACTAGAAACCTTGCTTTAAAAGCTTTTGCATTAGGTCTTACTTCTGAAATTAATAAACCATTAGCTGATATTGCACGAAAGAGGGAGGCGTGATTTTTTGGATATACTTCGCTCACGCCGCAAGCTAATACCGCACATGTTCCGCCGTAATTCTCATGAGCCATACTTAATGCTCCATGATGTGCTGCCGCATCAACGCCGATCGCACCTCCACTCACAATGACGTATCCACGACTTGTTAATTCTGCAGCCAACTCTTGTGCAATTCTTACGCCGTAATGTGTTGGTATCCGAGATCCGACAATCGCCACAGATCGAGATAACATCGACAGATCAAGGTTCCCGATCACGGAGAGCCCGATCGGTGGTACTGCTAACGCATCCACACTTATTGGCCAATCTGCATCTCCAGGAATGAGAAAACGTGCTCCAGATCTCTCCCATTCCAGCTCGATCTCGCCTATGTCTAATTCCAAAGCATTCGCGGTAGTTTGTGGAGCCAGTTCATAAAAATTTCCTGCCAATATGCGATTCCATGTCTCCACAGAACCATGAATAGATATTGAACGGGAGATGTGTACTGCGCCTGGTTCACTGACCGACATGATTGCTTTCCGCGCTAGTCGATCATCCATTATGCCGCTCCAATTAAATGAGAAATCCCGCCGCGCAATTGATACGCCATAACTACATCTTCGCTACTTGGTTTATTCCTCCCATTCAAATCAGAAATACTCCACGCGGTTCGAAGAACCTTGTACATGCCACGAGCAGTTATGCGATGAGCATCCAACTCTCGATGAATTAGGGCCATCCCATCATCGCTTGCAGCAAATTCTTTTCTCAGCAGTTTTCCTGGGATAGCCGAATTTACATACGCGCTTCGATGCCTGGAACGTTCACGAGCCTGAAGAACCCGCTCTCGGATGGCTGAACTACTCTCTTCATTACTACTCATACTCAGTGCAACTCGCGAAAGCGGTTCAACCAATATTTGCACATCAATCCGATCAAGTAATGGTCCGGAGAGTTTTCCCAAATATTTTCGAATTGCCATAGGAGTGCATTGACATGCTCTGCCATCACCCACAAATCTTCCGCAAGGACAAGGATTGGCCGCTAGTACTAACAAAAATTGAGCAGGATACTTTGCATTTCCGTGAGAACGGGCAAGCGAAATAGATCCTGACTCCAAGGGTTCTCGCAACGAATCCAAAATGCCACTTTGAAATTCCGGAGCTTCGTCGAGGAAGAGCACTCCATGGTGCGATAGCGAAATGGCGCCTGGCTTGGGTATGCCCAAGCCACCTCCGATGATGGCGGATCGACTGGCGCTGTGGTGAGGAGCGTTAAAGGGCGGCAGTGTGATCAGAGGTGATTGCGTATTAACTCTGCCCACTATGGAATGGATTGCAGTGACTTCAAGGGCAGCTTCATTTTCCAGCGGTGCCAGTATGGTCGGCAATCGCTCTGCCAACATGGTTTTACCTGCTCCGGGTGTCCCCATCATGAGTAAGTGATGTTCACCAACCGCAGCAACTTCGAGAGCACGCTTTGCAGCAGATTGACCAACGATATCGCTCATATCTTTTACGTGAATCGATGAAATTTCCTGATTGCAAATTTCGGGAACATATTCGTAAGTATTGGTTCGCAGGGAGTTGAGCAGATCTTTCAACGATATAAATGCTCTGATCGATAGATCAGGAACTAAAGCAGCTTCTCGCTGATTGGCGCTGGCAACTATGGCTTGTCTGAACCCTGCGCTGCGAGCAACTGCCAACATAGGAAGCACACCGCTGACTGGTCGGATACGTCCGTCGAGGCTAAGTTCACCAATGACCACTGTGTCGGCCAACGTCTGACTTGGAATCTTGCCATCTGCCGACAAAATAGTTAATGCAACGCCTAAATCAAATGCACTTCCTCTCTTCGGAAGTGAAGCAGGTGAGAGCGCCACGGTAAGCCTTTTATTTGGCCAATTTTCACCGGAATTTATTATTGCTGCGCGAACCCGATCGCGAGATTCAGAGAGAGCTGCATCTGGTAAACCCAGCAGTGACCAACTCGGCACGCCATCATTGAGATCTGCTTCTATCTCAACCACAGTTCCTTCGATTCCATTCAACGCAATGCAATGGGAAATCGCTAGAGCCATTAAATATCCTTCCTATATTCAGCAATAAATTCCGGCTCGAGCGTGATGCCAATAGCATCTACACGAACTTGCATATCGAAATGGCCAGATTCGATTCGATACATGCGAATCAACTTGTGCAATCTTTTAACTTTTTCGATAGTTAGCGCCTCAAGGGGATCTCCGAAACTTTGATTTCTTCTTGTTTTCACTTCTACTGCAACAATTGTCTTCGAAATCTCTTCAAACATTATTAAGTCGATTTCCCCAAAGGAACATCGCCAATTTTTATGAACGCAAATCAACCCTTGCTGGGCGAGAAAGCGTGATGCGAAGTCCTCACCCTTTGCACCCAAAACTTGTCGTGAATTTTGCACTCGCGAAGTTTGGTGCCGTTGATCAAACTATCTTTGTCGAAATTTTGTTATGTGGATAAGGCAGCGATATTTGCGAATGATTTCCGATGGACCGGAGTTATTCCAAAGGATTGGAGTGACGCTGTGTGACGAGCAGTGGCATAACCTTTATGCTCATCAAATCCATACTGTGGAAACGCAATAGCTAATTCCCGCATAATTCGATCTCGATGAACTTTGGCCAATATCGATGCCGCTCCAATACTAAGTGAGACCGCATCGCCCTTCCACATTGCTAAATGCGCGGTCGTTAAACCTTCAATGGCATACCCATCGGTCAAAATAAAGTCTGGAACGATTTCAAGAGCAGCCACTGCCCGACGCATCCCAGTGAGATTACATTCATGCAGCCCAAATTGATCAATTTCTACCGATGAAATTTCAACGATAGAAAATGCCAATGCAAGATCTTTTATAACTTCAAATCTTGCTTCACGATCTTTTTCGCTTAACGATTTTGAATCTGCACATAGATTTAGATTTGGATGCTCTGTGGGCAAAACCGCGGCGGCAACTACTAAAGGTCCAGCACAAGCCCCTCGCCCTGCTTCATCCACTCCAGCAATACGAAGGAAACCTTGTTGATGAAGTAATTTTTCAAACTCAGCCACTGCACTACTTAATGGCAGTGAGGTTATCTGGTCGAGGCAAAGTTTTGAGGTGACTAACTGGCCAAATGACTGCAACAGCGCGACCCACAACCGATTTTAGTGGGACCATCCCTTTGCGAGGATCCTCTTGGTGATAACGAGAGTCTTCGCTAGCACCTCGGTGATCTCCCATCACCCAAATAGATCCCTTTGGAACTTTGACTTCGAACTTTAGGTCGCTGGGAACATTTCCACTAAATACATATGGTTCGTCAATAGATTTACCATTCACCATTATTCGTCCTTTGGCATCACAACATTTAACTGTGTCGCCACCAACGCCAATTACACGTTTAATGAGATCTTGATCCGCCGGATCGGGAAGAAAACCAACCGAAACAAAAAAACTCTTTATTCTTTCGCCAATAGTTACTTGGTCATCAACATAAGGTTCTGGCAGCCACCCGCCCGGGTCTTTAAAGACCACTACATCACCTCGGCCAATATCACCAAGATGCATACCCAACTTATTCACGATAACTCGATCATTAATTTGCAATGTATTTTCCATCGAACCAGATGGAATATAGAAGGCTTGGATCAGCAAAGCTTTGAGGAAAATCGATATGGCCATCGCTGAGATAACCAAGATTGGAAGCTCGCGAAGGAGAGAACCCTTAGCGAAAAGTTTTTTCACGAAAGCAGTTTATGCTTCCTCAGCCTCATCCGCTGCAACTTGATCATCATCCCCAGCATTTTCTGAGGAAGCGCTCTTGGCTACTGGAGTTGATTGAGCATCATC
>CAYFKL010000027.1:11597-13800 GCA_964343565.1 uncultured Actinomycetes bacterium | reverse complement strand
TTCCGCCACCGCAGGCAGCGAGGGAAAGGGTCAATCCGGTTATTAGGGCAAGTCGACGCACCATGGGTTCCTCTATTCGTCCGCTTTTGGCTCTATGCCTTAATACTACTTCGGTGAAACGTTTTGGGTGGATTTTGCAGGGGAATTGTCCCATTCTGGGCGAAATAGTCGGCCCAAATGTTCCAATTCGGGCTTGCGGTCGGTAGCCTGAGCGGCTGAGAGTGATCGAAAACTGCCAGAAAGAGGTATCCCATCAGCGCCACCGCCACAGTTGAGCCAGCGGAAGTCCAAGGACGTAGCCCGCTGCAATTGTCATGGCGTCGTTTTCGCCGCAATAAGGTCGGTGTAGTTTCTGGAATTTTTAGTGTGGCAGTACTTTTAGCCTCGGCTTTATCTCCATGGTTGTGCAAATTGCTCGGTATTAGTCCGTACAAACTCAACTTGAATAAGTTAGATCGAGTTGGTTTACCAAAAGGCGCCTTCGGTGGAATTAGTTGGGAGCATCCACTCGGAATTCTGCCGGGAACCGGTCGCGATATTTTGGCTCAGATCCTGGTGGGCTCACGCATCTCTTTCTTGGTCATGATCCTTTCAACAGTATTCACACTCTTCGTCGGCCTCATCGCAGGTATTACCGCTGGGTATTTGAAAGGCAAGGTCGATGCCACGATTGGTCGGTTAACCGACTTCCTTCTGGCCTTTCCATCTTTCTTCATGATTGTGGCACTTTCAGAACCACTGGTTGATCGAATTCAACGTCTTGGAATCGCACATGGAAACTCGGCTCGCATCGTTTTTCTTATCATTATTTTGACATTCTTCGGGTGGACTGGATTTTCTCGTCTAATCAGGTCGCAAGTGCTTAGTTTGAGTGAACGTGATTTCGTTACTGCCGCAACTGCACTTGGCGCTTCTCGCACTCGAGTCGTCTTTAAAGAATTGGTTCCAAACTTGTGGGCACCAGTCATCGTGGTGATCTCACTTTCGTTACCTGGCTACCTGACGGCAGAATCAGTCTTTTCGTTTTTGGGAATCGGAGTACAGCCTCCAGGTTTTACCTGGGGTTTATTGATTTCCAATTCCACGCACTACGTAACCAATGACCCCGCTTTCTTTTTGATCGCTTCACTATCGCTCGTACTCGTGGTGTTAGCTTTCAATTTGTTAGGTGATGCAGTTCGAGATGCTTTGGATCCCAAAGCAGATAAATAACCATAGAGTTCCGATTCGCGGCCGCGTTTCGGAGGAAATAAGGAGAAAAAATGAGTAAGTCGCCCCAAAGCGCAAAGCGATTTGGACGGGCAGCGCTTGCGAGTTCGGCAGTAGCAGGTCTTGTAGTCACTGGACTCATGGCGGCTACTTCCGGTTCTGCAACTGCAGCAACTGCTGGTCCAAAGACAGGCGGAACCCTGATTCTGCTTGAGCACCAACCGAAGTTGGATCACTTGGATCCAAGCCGCATCTATACCGGACGCGACTTGGCATTTGAGAACTCCTTCTTAATTCGTACCCTCGTGGCATACACCCCGAAGGCTGGCCCAGGTGGAGCATCTTTGGTTCCTGACCTAGCCACCAACACTGGTGTTCCTAGCAACGAAGCTAAGACCTGGAAGTTCACACTTCGTCCAGGCTCAACCTTTGAAGATGGCACCAAGATCACGTGTGCACACGTTAAGTACGGTGTCTCTCGCGTATTCGCCACCGACATCATCACTGATGGTCCTGCCTACCTCAACAGCTGGCTCGATCTCGGCGGTGTGACTTACAAGGGTCCATACGCTAATGATTCTGCTGGACAAGCTGCATTCGACAAGGCAGTTACTTGTTCCAAGGATGATCGCACCATCACTTTCAATCTCAACAAGTCGGTTGCAGACTTCAACTACCTCGCAACCTACGGTGTGATCTCACCAATTCAACAGAAGTTGGATAAGGGCGACTCATACGATCTTCGTCCACAAGCAACCGGTCCATACAAGATCGCTGAAAACACCAAGAACCAACTCAAGTTGGTTCGTAACACCAAGTGGAACAAGTCTTCAGACCCAGTTCGCACACCATATCCAGATGAGATCGTGATGAAGTTTGGTTTGGATGAGCAGGTCATGGACGAAATCATGCTCAACGACACAATGTGGAACGCTGTTAACTTCGACGGACCACTTCCTGCCAACAAGGACAAGTTCTTCACTGACGAGCGCTA
>CAYFKL010000027.1:9958-11497 GCA_964343565.1 uncultured Actinomycetes bacterium | reverse complement strand
TTCAAGCGCGCTGGCATCATCGTGAACTACAACATCATTAAGAGCGGTTACTACTCAACCGTGCTTAACCCTGCAAAGCAGAGCGATATGTCAACCGGTGGTTGGGGTGCTGACTGGGCAAACGCATCAACCGTTATCCCAGAGCTCTTCACTGCAGAAGGTGGATTTAACCTTTCGCAGAACACCGATGATCCAACCTATAAGGACTTCAAAGCAGCAGTTGATGTTGCAATGAAGACCACGGATCGCGCAAAGCAAGCTGCCATGTGGAAAGCATTGGATAAGCAAGCAATGCAACGCATGTGGGTACTGCCAACCAACTTCGGAAAGACTCAGTACATCTGGGGCAAGTCCGTTGGTGGAGCCTTCTTCTGGGAGCCACAAGGCACCCTTGGATGGGGCAAGCTCTACCTTAAGTAATACCTAATCTGTGGTGGGCTTCTGACAATCTGTCGGAAGCCCACCACAGTATGTAAGTCAAGAATCGAGGATCCGAAATGCTTAGTTACATCGCACGACGTATGTTTTACGCGCTGATCATTCTCTTGTTGGTTAGTGCTGCGGTGTATCTCATTTTTGGATTACTTCCTTTTGATCCGGCAGCACTGACTTGCGGTAAGAATTGTCGGCCAGTCTTAATTAATGCAAACCGAGTTCGACTTGGATTCGATAAACCAATTTATGAACAATATTGGCTCTTTCTCTCAGGTATTTTTGTGGGCCGTACCTATGGCACTGGATCCGCCGCTTTCACTTGCCCAGCTCCAAGTTTGGGCTACTCATTCCGCGAAAATGCTTGCGTTACTGATTTGATGAAACAGGCCATGCCAGTAACGCTCTCACTCGCCATTGGTGCACTCATTCTCTGGTTAATTGTTGGAATCGGCTTAGGAATCATCGCTGCACGATTCCGTGATACTCCGGTTGATACCGGATCAACTGTCTTTGTGCTTATTGGAACGAGTTTGCCAACATTCGTAACTGGTTTACTCCTTCTCATTTTCCTAACCCTCAAGACCGGAATCATTCCGCTCAATCTTGATGGCTACATATCAATCTTCAGCGATCCACCTAGATTCTTTATGTATTTCTTACTGCCGTGGATTACTTTGGCTTTTGCCTTCTCTGCGATCTATACGCGGTATACGCGCTCGGCAGTGATCGAAACTTCTTCAGAAGATTACATTCGTACCGCTCGAGCTAAGGGACTTACTCAGGCAGTTATTTTGCGCAAGCACACTCTTCGAGCTGCGATCGCGCCATTGGTCACTATGGCTGGACTCGACTTTGCTGGTCTATTAGGTGGCGCAATTTTGACTGAGACCATCTTTGACCTACCTGGACTTGGTCGCATGTCGTTAAAAGCCGTATACGACTTTGACTTACCTATTGTGCTTGCCTGCACCCTGCTGGCAGCAACAATTGTGATTGTGATGAACTTGATTGTCGATTTGCTCTACTCAGTGCTTGATCCTCGGGTGCGTGTTTCGTGAGTCAATTACTCTCTATTAAAGATCTGCATGTCACCTTTCCTACCGA
>CAYFKL010000027.1:6910-9858 GCA_964343565.1 uncultured Actinomycetes bacterium | reverse complement strand
AACCAATTATCAGAAGCTCATCGAGTGCATCACAAGGTAAGCAAGAGCGCAGGAATTGCAAGAGCAGTTGAGATGCTGGATCTAGTAGGAATTCCAGAACCGCAGAAGCGCGTACGAGAGTATCCGCACCAATTTTCCGGTGGTATGCGTCAACGAGTTATGATCGCGATGGCATTAATAAATAATCCAAGAATTTTGATTGCTGATGAGCCTACTACTGCTCTCGACGTCACGGTTCAGGCACAAATATTGTCGTTGTTGAATGATTTGCAAAAAGAATTCAACATGGGAATTCTGCTCATCACTCATGATTTAGGTGTTGTTGCCGAAGTTGCAGATCGAGTAAACGTTATGTACGCCGGCAAAATTGTTGAGAGTGCTCCAGTAGCAGATGTGTATTACCGACCGTTAGCGCCTTACACAATGGGATTGTTGTCCTCTATTCCTTCGGTTTACGGCAAGGGCACCGGACAGTTGCAGGCTATCCCAGGCCAACCGCCATCATTAATCTCACTTGGAAGTGGATGCGCATTCGCGCCTCGTTGCGAGTTCGCTAAACAAGTTCCCGATGGCAAGTGTGCAAGTGTGCAACCAGAATTGCTCGAAGAAGCCGCAAATCACTTTGCCCGCTGCCATGCAGATCGGCAGTTACGAGCCACTGCTAGCACCCGCTTCGCTCCACAAGGTGGTGCGGCATGAGTTTGATAAGAGTTGAAAATTTAACTAAGCATTTCCCGGTTAAGAAGAATTCGTTATCCCGCCAAAAGGCTGGAACGGTTAAAGCAGTCGATGGAATTTCATTATCCATCGGTCACGGCGAGACCTTAGGAATGGTTGGAGAATCGGGCTGCGGTAAAACTACTGCAGGTCGAACCATCATCAAACTTTACGAACCTACCTCGGGTCAGATTTTCTTCGAGGAAGAAGACATCACCAAACTTTCAAGTGCAGGAATGCGTGAGTACCGGTCTCGAATGCAATTCATATTTCAAGATCCATTCTCTTCCTTGAATCCACGACATACCGTTGGTCGTATCATTTCCGCACCGTTTGAGATCCAAAATATTGAACCTGCCGGAGGAGTAAAGAAGGCAGTCCAAGATCTTATGGATCGAGTCGGCCTTAACCCTGAGCATTACAACCGATTCCCCCACGAATTCTCTGGTGGTCAACGTCAACGTATTGGTATCGCCCGCTCTATCGCGCTGCATCCTAAGTTCGTAGTTGCCGATGAACCCGTCAGCGCGTTGGACGTTTCGATTCAAGCGCAGATTATTAACCTTCTTGACGATCTCCAAAAAGATTTTGGCATCAGTTTCCTCTTCATTGCTCACGATCTTTCTGTCGTGCAGCACATATCTGACCGAGTAGCGGTGATGTACCTCGGTAAGGTCATGGAAATTGCTCCAACAACTGATCTTTACGCGATGCCTCATCACCCTTACACCAAGGCCTTACTCTCTGCCGTACCTGTTCCAGATCCGAATACTGCGGCAACTAGAGAGCGCATTATTTTGCAGGGTGATCTACCAAGTCCGATGAATCCACCGACTGGATGCGTTTTCAATACACGTTGTTGGAAAGTGCAAGATAAGTGTCGAGTCGAAGCCCCGGCGCTACTTCAAATTGGTAAGAGCGAAGTCGCTTGTCACTTCCCGGATTGAGCTCGGTAGTACTTAGCTAGAAATTCGCGTTTGAAATCCTGGTAACTGCCATCGATTAATGTTGCTCGAATTCTTTTTACCAGTTGCACCGTAAACCACTCATTATGTATTGAGGCTAATGTGCTGCCTAGAATTTCTTTCGCTTTGAATAGGTGGTGCAGGTAAGCCTTTGTGTAGTGCTGGCAGGTATAGCAAAGACAATCGTCATCAATCGGATTGAAATCTCTTTTATAAATGGCATTAGAGACATTAAAGCGACCGGTTGGACCGTAAATTGCATGGTTTCGAGCCTCACGGGTTGGTGAAACGCAATCAAAGGTATCAACACCTTGTTCTATCGCGACAAAGAAGTCATCTGGCCCACCGATGCCCAACAAATGTCGTGGCTTAGTTGGGGTGAGTTCCTCGTTAACCCATCGAACGATGGTGCCGAGTTCATGCTTATCCAAAGCACCACCAATACCGAACCCATCAAAATCCATGGCATTTAATTCCTGAGCAGCGCGCCGACGCAAATCCTCGTATTGAGCTCCTTGAATGACGCCGAATAGCGCTTGATATGGGCGGTGAGATCTTATTTGTGTGAGACGCTGGTGTTCGTTAATGCATCGAATAGCCCATGCAGATGTCCGCTCTACTGCCAACTCTTGGTAACTACGAGTATTGAGCAGTGTGGTGCATTCATCGAAGGCAAAGATGATGTCAGCACCAAGTTGATGCTGCACTTGCATTGAAACCTCTGGGGTGAAGCGATGAAGAGAGCCATCGATATGAGATTTGAAAGTAACGCCGTCATCATCAACGTGCGCTAATCGCTCCTTATTGGCGGCGATAACATCATCCCGCTGAACCACAGAAGCATCCATCGCTAAGACTTTTTTAAATCCAACACCAAGCGAAAGAACTTGGAATCCACCGCTATCGGTAAAAGTTGGGCCTGGCCAATTCATAAATTTGGCGAGGCCGCCTGCTTCGTCGACGACATCTGGACCGGGTTGCAGGTAGAGATGGTAGGCATTAGCGAGGAGTGCTTGAGCGCCTAATTCACTCATGGTCTCCGGCAGCACCGCCTTCACGGTGGCTTTCGTGCCTACCGGTATAAAGGCTGGCGTTTGAATCTGTCCATGGGGAGTGGTGATGACACCTGCTCGAGCCAATCCTTCACCTTGGAATGTAGTTTCAAAAGCAAAGGCTGATCGCACCGTCACATGATAGGGGAGCGGACTACGCTGCGAGAGTGAAGTCGATCTTGCTGGCACTCCTCATGGGATCGACTTTGAACCC
>CAYFKL010000027.1:4442-6810 GCA_964343565.1 uncultured Actinomycetes bacterium | reverse complement strand
TGGCAAGAGTGCACATCGAATTGTTCCTGGGATGAACGAGAAGGGGAGCGCTTAATTGATCACCGAGCCTCTTATGAACTTGCAATTCATGTCGCAACTAAAAGTCCAAACGCTGCCGCAATTTTTATTCATTTAGATACCGGACGGAATCTTTCAGGTTGCATTGCAGTTTCAAAATCAACCATGGTCACGTTGCTCAAATGGTTATCTAAAGAAAAAAACCCCTACATCGTAATTACGACATAGGGGTTTTTATCAAGTTATGCTTGAAGAGCAGCCTGAATTTCTAGTGTGATGGTGACGTCTTCGCCCACGAGTACTCCACCAGTCTCAAGCGGGGCATTCCATTCCACACCGAAATCTTTTCTATTGATAACTGTGGTTGCAGAGAAGCCTGCTTTGGTGTTACCCCATGGATCTTTGTTGGTTCCTAGCAATTCCATATCAAGAGTAACTGGCTTTGAAGCGCCTTTGATGGTGAGAGTGCCATCGACAAGATAGCCACCTTTACCGCCTTGACGAATTCCAGTGGACTTGAAGTTCCACTTCGGATGATTCTCAATGTCGAAGAAGTCGTTAGTGCGTAAGTGATTGTCGCGATTCTCATCTCGAGTGTTAATGCTTGCAGCGTCGATCTCTGCTGAGACTGAGGACTTCAATGGATCGGCATCGATCACGATATTTCCAGTGAAAGTATCGAATGTGCCGCGAACTTTGCTCACCATGAGGTGGCGTACGCTGAAAGAAACTTCGGAGTGGCTGGGATCGATGGCCCAGGTACCGGCTGGAATTGCTGTCATGTGGAACTCCTGATTAGTTGAATTTTCAACTAAGTTACAGCAAGATAGTTGAAAATTCAACTTCTACGCTAAACTATGGCTATGGGCACCCCAATATGGCTCTCACCTGCGGAAATGAGTGCGTGGCGAGCGTATATCGTGGCAAGTCGGCGGCTCTGGGAGGCCTTTGAAAGCGACTTAGGTGACCACGGCTTAACTATGTATGACTACGAATTGCTGGCTCATCTATCAGAAGCTCCAGCGCGCACCATGCGAATGAGCGAATTGGCAGATATTGCACTGCTATCACGCTCTCGCCTTTCACATCGAATCAAAGTGATGGAGAAAGCAGGCTTGGTCACTCGAGAAGAGTGTGCACACGATCGCAGAGGCTTAAATGCCGTGATGACCGAAAAGGGTTGGAAGGCAATTCAGAAAGCCGCTCCGGATCATGTCAACAGTGTGCGCTCGCATTTCATCGATCTGCTCAGCAAAGAAGAACTCGATCAATTCACCAAAGCTTTTTCACGGATTCAAGAACACTTACGCAGTAGTGAGGATCTCTGCTCCTGATTCGGTAACAACAAGTGTGTGTTCAAACTGCGCTGTGAGCGACCGGTCTTTAGTTACTACGGTCCAACCATCTGACCAGATCTCATAATCAATACTTCCAAGAGTGAGCATCGGTTCGATCGTAAAGGTCATCCCGCTCTCCATGACGTCGCGATGATGTGGCGAGTCATAATGCGGAATTATCAGTCCACTATGAAAGGCAGAGTGGATCCCATGGCCGGTGAAATCACGGACCACGCCATATCCAAATCGCGCGGCGTATGACTCGATAACTCTTCCTATCACGTTGATTTCTCTGCCCGGTGCTACCGCAGCGATTGCTCTGTCTAACGCCGTCTTTGTCCTATCGATTAAGAGTTGGGCTTCGGGTTCGATCTGCCCAACTGGGTAGGTGGCATCGGTATCTCCGTGAACGCCGTGAATATAGGCAGTGATGTCGATATTGATGATGTCGCCATCTTCAAGCCGGGTGGAATCAGGGATGCCATGACAAATCACTTCATTCAATGATGTACATAGTGATTTGGGATAGCCCCGGTAACCCAGAGTCGAAGGATAAGCACCGTGATCGAGAAGAAACTCGTGGCCAATTTTATCGAGTGCATCCGTAGTGGTGCCTGGCTCTATGGCTTTGGCTACTTCAGCCATTGCGAGTGCGGCAAGCCGGCCGGCAATTCTCATTTTCTCAATCGTCTCTGAGTCGACGATATGAGAGCCGGAGAACTTATCTGGTGCACTCTTGCCGACATACGGTGGTCTGGTAATGGAAGCGGGAACTTGCCGTTCTGGTGATAGCACTCCTGGTAGAAGTGGTTTAGAACGCACCGGTCGAAGCGATGTTGGCTGCACAGACCAATACAAGCAGAAAGGGAAAAGCCCCGCCGAGAATCTCGACGGGGCTTTTCTGGGAAGAGTTACGCTGCTGGAGCAGCTTTCTTCGCGGCGCGCTTACGTGGGCGACGCTTTGCAGCCTTCTTAGGTGCTGCCTTCTTAGCTGCGCGCTTCTTTGCAGGGCG
>CAYFKL010000027.1:0-4342 GCA_964343565.1 uncultured Actinomycetes bacterium | reverse complement strand
GCTTTGCAGCCTTCTTAGGTGCTGCCTTCTTAGCTGCGCGCTTCTTTGCAGGGCGACGCTTTGCAGCCTTCTTGGCACCAGCCTTCTTAGCTGCGCGCTTCTTTGCAGGGCGACGCTTTGCAGCCTTCTTGGCAGTGCGCTTCTTAGCTGCGCGCTTCTTTGCAGGGCGCTTCTTTGCAGCCTTCTTCGCAGTGCGCTTCTTTGCAGCCTTCTTAGGTGCTGCCTTCTTCGCAGAGCGCTTCTTTGCAGAGCGCTTCTTTGCGGCCTTCTTTGGAGCAGCTGCCTTCTTGGCAGTGCGCTTCTTTGCAGCCTTCTTGGCTACGGTCTTACGCGTGGTGCTAGCAGCCACGTGTATCTCCTGTCTGCAGGGTCCGATCCTTCACCGGACACTTTCATTGAAGAGTGTGACACTAAATTTCAATAAGTTCCACTATTTGCTGATTTTGATTCGTGTCGTGTCGCACTTTTTTTAAAAAAATCTGGAGAATGTCACCATTGAATTTGATTGAGAGATTTCTCGATCACCGAAACTTCTTCCCCGAGAAATTCCCCAAGCACCTCAAATTATTCATTGTCAAAATTTTGTCAGACGTTCCTTTTTCGCTATTCCTGATCTTTGGACTTTCCTCGTTTTTCCCGCTCTGCGATCGCAAATTCATCGGTTCTGGAATCGTATTTGCGAAAGTGTGGAAGTGCTCCCGCGAGCGCCAAAACTCCACCAATACAGAGAATTCCGCCGCCAACAATCGATGTTCGAAGTGAGGTCCAAGCAGCCATAGAACCGGCTCGAGTCTGGCCACCTAATGGTCCAAGTGAGTAGGAGAGCATTTCGATTCCTGCTAATCGGCCACGTAATTCCACGGGAATTGTTTGATTCCAGATTGTGCCGCGAAAGACTCCAGATATCTGATCGGCAGCTCCAGCGATCACCAAACCAGTTAAAACTAACCAGAGATAGTTAGTACTTCCAGCAACCACTATTGCAACTCCCCAACCGGTGGCGGCCACAATGATGGCCAACCCATGTCGATGAATTCGATTGGTCCACCCGCTAGTTAATGTGGCCAGAATTGATCCAACTAACATCGCCGAGTAGAGCAGTCCTAAAGCCCACGGTGCATTTAAATCGTCAGCAAGAAACGGATAGAGCGCAGCCGGCATCGCAAAGAACATGGCGATGAGATCCACAAAGTAGGTTCCCAAGAGATCTTTCCGGCTAAATGCGTATTGCACCCCTTCAATCAGCGATTTCAACGATGGAGCAGGTGAGTGTTCGTCGCTGGGGGAATTTGTCATCTGAATCAGAAAGATCAAGCTGACCACATAGGTGGCAATATCGACGATGTAGGTGATGGAGACGCCGTGCCAACCGATAAGAAAACCGGCAATTGCCGGACCAAGTAGTGCGCCAAATTGCCAGCGGATCGATCGGATATTGGCTGCTGCAGCCATATGTTCAACCGGCAGAATGCGCGGAATAAGTGCTTCCATACTGGGCCGTTGAAATCCATCAATCGCGGCAAAGAGTGCGGCAGATAAGTAGAGCACCCAGATATGTGGATGGGGGAGCAGGGAATTCACCAGGAGCGAACCAACAATCAATGTGCTTGCGGCCTCCATGGCAACGACCATTTTTTTTCGATCGATGGAATCTGCAAGCGCTCCACCGTAAAGTCCAAAAACCACCAATGGAATGATTTCTGCTGCGCCGAGCAACCCGACTGCGATATAGGAATTGGTCAACTCTTTTAATTGCACCGGTACGGCCACATAAGTCATCATCGAGCCCAGGAAGGTGACCAACCCGGAGTACATCAATAATCGGAAATCTCTCGAAATGCGCAATGGGGTCAGGTCAATGGCAATCGAACGCAATTTGGAGAGCACTGGCGAAGATTATCGGTTAATTGAAGGTCTGTTCCTTCGTGGGAAATGCGCCGGTCGAAACATCGCTCACCCAATGCGATACCGCCTCGCTCATGATCGATCGCAAGTCGACATATTTTTTAGCTAGTCGTGGAGGTTGGGCATGCATTCCCAACAAGTCCTGCCACACCAGCACCTGGGCATCACATGCTTTCCCCGCACCAATGCCAATTGTTGGAATGCTGAGGGAAGAAGTGATGCGTTGAGCCAGATCGCTTGGAATCATTTCCAAGACCACTGCAAATGCTCCGGCTGCTTCCAAAGATTTGGCTTCTCGAATCATCTCTTCACCTTGTCCGCCTCGACCTTGGACTCGATAACCGCCAAGTGCATGAACAGATTGCGGAGTTAATCCAAGGTGACCGACAACAGGAATGCCATGAGTTACCAATGTTTCAATTTGTGGAATTACTCGAGTACCACCTTCGAGTTTGACGGCATGTGCGCCCGATTCCTTGAAAAATCTAGTTGCGGTTTCAAGTGCTTGGGTCGGGGATGATTCGTATGAACCGAAAGGTAGATCTGCAATCACCATTGCTCGTTGCGTGCCACGAACCACGGCGCGAACCATGGGAAGCATCTCATCAACAGTTATCCCGATGGTGTTTTCATATCCGAGAACGTTATTAGCTGCACTATCACCGACAAGCAGGACTGGAACTCCGGCTGATTCAAATATCCCAGCGGTGAGGTGATCGTAGGCAGTAAGCATTGCCCACTTTTCACCTTGCTCTTTGGCAGCAGCAATATCAAGTACGGATACCCGACGATGGGTAGCACCATATAAAGCAGTCATATCTGGTTCCTCTCCTCAAGGCCACATGGGTCCCTGGGTGATTTAAGGATACCCTGAAGACATGAACTCCGGCGATTTACGCGTGGGTCTGGCGCAAGTGAATCCAACAGTTGGTGATCTCGCGGGTAATCGAGCCTTAATTCTGGAGTATGCAAAAAGAGCCGCTGTTGAAGGAGTAAATCTCTTGCTCTTTCCAGAGATGGTCTTAACCGGTTACCCGATTGAAGACTTGGCCTTGCGACCATCGTTTCAGCAGGCGGTAGCAGAGTCGTTGCAAGAGATTGCCGTTGCGTTGAAGCACGAAGGCGCTGGCGATCTTGCGGTAGTTATCGGCTATCTCGGAAGATCATCAACGGCAAGCATCGAATTGGGCACTCCAGCTGGAGCCCCGCAGAATTCGTTGGCCATCATTTATCAAGGTGGCATTCGCGCTCACTATTCAAAGTGTCACTTACCAAATTATGGAGTCTTTGATGAATATCGATACTTCGTTCCTGGAGACAAAGGATTAATTGCAAGAATTTGTGGAATAGATATTGCCTTTGCAATTTGTGAAGATTTATGGAGATTCGATTCCGTAATAAAGGGTTACAAGGCACAGCAACCGGGTGCGCTTATGGTTATTAATGGATCGCCGTATGAACAAGATAAAGATGACGTTCGATTCTCACTCTGTTCGCAGCGCGCTCGCGAGTTAGACACCACTCTTGCTTATGTGAATATGACCGGTGGTCAAGATGAATTAGTTTTTGATGGCGACAGCATGGTGGTGGATTCTTCCGGCGAGTTGATTGCCAGGGCACCGCAATTCAGCGACGGGTTATTAATCGTTGATATTTCCGCCAAACTTGCGAGTGCTAAAAAAGTTGACGTAGTGATAAGTGAAGAGCCGCATCTGATTAATGAGAAGCGAAACCCAAGCGTGGTAGCACGCTTAGATGCATTAGAGGAAGTCTGGCAAGCATTAGTTGTCGGCATACGCGATTATGTGAATAAGAATGGATTCAAGTCAGTCATCACTGGTTTATCCGGCGGTATAGATTCATCAGTTTCCATGACACTTGCGGTAGATGCCTTAGGACCCGATCGCGTCTTTGGCGTATCTCTTCCCAGTAAATACAGTTCCGAACATTCACAGAGCGATGCATATGAACTTGCGAAAAGATTGGGTATTTCTATTCGAACGGTAGAAATTGAACCCATGGTGAACGAATTTGTTTCGCATCTAAATTTGACTGGACTAGCGGAAGAAAATATCCAAGCAAGAGTTCGTGGTAGCGCTTTGATGGCTCTTTCTAATTCGGAAGGGCACTTAGTGCTTGCTAATGGAAATAAGAGTGAACTCGCAGTTGGTTACTCCACTATCTACGGCGATGCGGTTGGTGGATATGCCCCAATCAAGGATGTCTCCAAGAGCATGGTGTGGGAGTTGGCGAAGTGGAGAAACTCGCGTGCTCGTGAATTAGGAGAGGTGGAGCCGATTCCAACTAATTCCATCGAGAAGGCGCCGAGTGCTGAGTTACGGCCAGATCAGAAAGATAGTGACTCCTTACCTGAATATGACTTACTCGATCGAATTTTGGATGCTTATGTAGAGGGAGATCTCGGTGCAGATCGCAT
>CAYFKL010000026.1:0-13946 GCA_964343565.1 uncultured Actinomycetes bacterium | reverse complement strand
TTTCCCCAGTTTTAAGCGTAAATAAGGCTCTATCCACAACCTTACCCACATGTGTGCAAGGTGGGCGAAATGGACAAAATTACTGGTTTCGGGCGTTCTGTTTAATTCGGTTAGTCAATTCAGTGACTTGGTTGAAAATACTTCGTCGCTCTGCCATCAATTGTCGGATTTTGCGGTCGGCGTGCATCACGGTTGTGTGATCGCGCCCCCCAAAACTCTGCCCAATTTTTGGAAGCGAGAGTTCAGTAAGTTCTCGACAGAGATACATCGCAATTTGGCGCGCATTGACCAAAGCACGTGATCGGGAAGTTCCACAGAGATCATCGATGGTTAATGAAAAGTAAGAAGCGGTTTGCGCCATGATGGTATTTGCAGTGATTTCTGGACCGCTCTCCCCAGGGATCAAATCCTTCAACACGATTTCAGCTAATCCCATATCAACTGGTTGTCGATTCAAACTCGCAAAAGCAGTCACCCGAATTAAAGCACCTTCAAGTTCACGAATATTGCTAGATATCTTTGAGGCTATGTATTCCAGAACATCATCAGGAGCAGTCAAGCGATCCTGAGCTGCCTTCTTTCGCAAAATAGCAATTCGAGTCTCTAATTCTGGAGGCTGAATATCTGTAATCAATCCACCTTCAAAACGCGAACGTAATCTATCTTCCAAAGTGTTAAGCAATTTGGGTGGGCGGTCACTGGAAATAACGATCTGCTTATTTGCATTCTTTAAAGTGTTGAAAGTATGGAAAAACTCTTCCTGAGTGCGCTCTTTATTCTCCAAGAATTGAATATCGTCAACCAACAAGATATCAACGTCTCGGTAGCGTTTTTGAAACGCACTCTTTTTATCATCACGAATTGAGTTAATAAAGTCGTTTGTAAATTCTTCTGAAGAGACGTATCGAACTTTAATGTTGTTGTACAAATCTTTTGCGTACGCTCCAATGGCGTGGAGCAAGTGCGTTTTTCCTAAACCTGATTCACCATAAATAAATAGCGGGTTATAGGCCTTTGCTGGAGCTTCAGCGACTGCGACAGCTGCAGCATGCGCAAAACGGTTTGACGCTCCAATAACGAATGTCTCAAAAATATAACGGGGGTTTAATTGGTCGACATCAACTTTCAGGGAATCACTCTTTGCTTCGCGACCTGTTCCAGGACGAACCTCTGGTTCCAGATTCTCCGGTAGTGGTGTTTCGTCAGCCAACGATTCATCAACAGAGACTGCAATTTTTACTTCACCTGGAATCTCCGCTGATAACGCGGTTGTGATAGGCGCTCGCAATCTAGATTCCAAAACGTTGCGGGCGAATTCATTTGGTGCTGACAGTAAGAGCGTGGAGACTCCATTGCGTTCCACCAACGCTTCAGCTCTCGTTAGGTTAAGAAAAGCTCCATGTTGTGGCGCATCCTCGTTGACGGCGAGCACAATTCGTTGCCATAACGCAGTGATGTCGTCGGTTAGATTTCCCGCCTCAACACTCATTGGCATCCCTTCCGCCCACAGGCTTATCCACAATCTGTGTGGTCTCTCCCAAAGGCGGCCTGTCCAATTTGTCGGATTTAAGGCTTTCTATTGGTGAATCTAACCGTAGTGAGGGAGTCTATCCACAGACAACCCCTTATCCACAAGTCCCTCGTGTCCACAATTTCTACCGCTAACGGTGACGCTCTTGAGTTTGTTATGACGCCTCGCGACCGGTAGCGTTTTCTTCCTGTGCACTCGCCGAGTGCCCGAAATAACAGGAGCCCCACTGTGAGTAAGCGGACTTATCAACCAAATAACCGCCGTCGAGCAAAGACCCACGGTTTCCGTGCCCGCATGGCAACTCGTGCAGGTCGCGCTGTGCTCTCTGCACGTCGCGCCAAGGGACGCCTGCGTATCTCCGCCTAACTTTCGTGAAACGAGAGTTTCGGTTGACTTCCTCGACCGGTTTTTCAACTGCACTTCACGGGCGAAAATGCGCAAGCAATTCGCTGGTGTTACATCTAAATAATTTAACTTCCGATCAAAATCCAAGAATCGGTTTTATAGTTTCTAAGGCGGTGGGCAATTCCGTCATGCGACATCGAGTGACCAGACAACTTCGTCATTTGATGATGTCTCGGATAGATCGACTACATCGTGGTGATCTAGCTGTAGTGAGAGCACTTCCTAGTGCCGCTGGATTACCGTCGCAAGAATTAGGAATCGAATTAGACCACTTGTTATCCAAAGTTGATCGCCCATGAATTCATTAATTTCCCTTCTAGTGTTGCCGCTGAAGTTCTACCAACGATTTATCTCTCCTGGATTAAGTCCCCGTTGCAAGTACTACCCAAGTTGTTCTTCCTATGCCATCGATGCTCTATCGCATAGAGGTTTGGCCGGCATCCCATTGGCTCTGTGGCGGGTATTGCGCTGCAATCCATGGAGTGCAGGTGGCGTCGATTACGTTCCAACTCATGGTTTCTCATCTTCCTATAGCCAGAAAGGCATCTGATGGATTCAATAATGAACCCGTTATATATCGCTGTTTCTTTCGTGATGAAAGCGATTCATAGCGCATTCTCTCCGTTGTTTGGTGCAACTTCTGGTGTGACCTGGTCGCTATCGATCATCGGCTTGGTCATCGTTATTCGAATCATTTTGATTCCACTCTTTGTAAAACAAATTAAGAGTCAACGCGCCTTGCAAGCACTACAGCCACAGATGAAGGAACTTCAGAAAAAATATAAAGACGATCGACAGAAGCAATCAGAAGAGTTGATGAAACTTTATAAGGCTCATGGAACAAACCCGTTTGCTTCTTGCTTACCCATACTGGCGCAAGCACCGATCTTCTTTGCACTCTTTCGTGTTCTTAATGGCATTGGACAACATCCACCAAAGGCATATGGAGTACTAACTTCAACGGATGCGACGAATGCAGCAGCAGCTCGTTTTTTAACTGCACCAATTTCTGAAACGTTTTTACGCACTGATATCACCAGCGTGAAGATTGTGACGGTGATTTTGATTGTCGCCATGAGTGCTACAACATTCACCACCCAACGCCAATTGATGATTAAAGGTATGCCGGCCTCTTCATTGGAAAACAATCCAATGGTGCAACAACAGAAGATTTTGCTTTATGTATTTCCAATTATTTTTGCGGTATCTGGAATCAACTTTCCTGTTGGTGTTTTGATTTATTGGCTCACTACCAACCTTTGGACGATGGGCCAACAGTTCTATGTCATTAAACGAAACCCCACACCGGGTTCACCGGCATATGACGAGTGGGAACGTAAGCAGGCTGCCAAGGCGAAGAAGGAAACCCAAACAAACCCAACCGTTGACGGCAATCCAGGCGACACCTTGGATCAACCTGTGGACAATCAACGAAATCAGGGGCAGCGGCTCCAACCTAAGAAATCCAAAAAGAAGAAGAAATAGTACAAATTACCTTAAATAGGTTTAAAACTGGCATTTTGCCGAAGTGAGGAGTAGGAATGAGCGAGGAGAAGAGCGTGACTGCCCGACTAGAAGAGGAAGGGGATATCGCAGCTGACTACTTAGAAGCGCTACTGGATATTGCCGATCTCGATGGCGATATCGAAATGGATGTGGAGAATGGCAGGGCCGCGGTAGCTATTTCAGGTGGAAACTTAACCTCTCTGATCGGCAGGGATGGCGAGGTATTGGACGCTTTACAGGAGTTGACTCGCCTGGCCGTTCAGACCGTAACCGGTGATCGTTCTCGTCTCATGCTCGATGTGGAGGAATTCCGGGCTAATCGACGCAAACAGATTGCTGAAGCTGCCAAGCGGGCAGTTGAAGAGGTTCGCTCCACCGGTACCTCAGTCAAACTCACAGCAATGAATCCATTTGAGCGCAAGATTGTGCACGACACAGTTGCTGAGGCGGGTTTGGCTTCTGAGTCGGAGGGCGAGGAGCCGCACCGCCACGTGGTGGTCCTTCCCGCCTAACGTTTCACGTGAAACATCTGCTACAGCTCTTTCCAAAGCGAAGCGTGGAAGCCAAGGCTTACGCTGACTTTCTGGCTACCGCAGGGGTAGAACGCGGTTTGATCGGTCCACGGGAAGTTGAGCGACTATGGGAACGACACATCTACAACTCCTTGCTGGTAACCCCATTCTTGGCTGAAGGTGCATCGGTAGCTGATATTGGTTCAGGTGCTGGATTGCCAGGAATACCGATCGCACTTGCCCGTCCCGATTTAAAAATGACCCTGGTAGAGCCTCTGCTGCGCCGAGCCAATTTCTTAATTGAGTTTCGGGATTCGCAATCCCTTGATTTTGAAGTACTCCGTTGCCGTGGCGAAGAACTCACCACGACCTATCACCACCTGACTGCTCGCGCAGTCGCACCATTAACTCGATTACTCCCTTTGCTCTGGCCTGCCCTTAAGCCAGGTGGATCTCTGGTCCTACTCAAAGGGGAGAATCTCACCCAAGAATTAGCAGATGCCAAAGCGGTGTTAGCCCGGATTAAGCCGGTGGAAATCTCTCAACACGCGCCCTTACTCGAAGGTGAAATTACTGGCAAGATTCTGGTTCTGCGTAAGTGAGGTGGCATGAGCGTTTCACGTGAAACACCGAAAATTGTTGGTATCCGTCGCCTGAAAGCGGGCATGGTTAAACCTGCACATACCCGGGTTTTAACGGTGGCAAACCAAAAAGGTGGTGTTGGCAAAACCACCTCCGCAGTCAACATGGCAGCTGCGCTTGCTATGGGCGGACTTAAAGTTTTGGTCATTGACTTAGATCCACAAGGCAATGCCTCCACTGCGCTTGGCGTCGATCACCATGAGGCTGAACTCAATGGCATGTATGAAGTGCTCATAGATGGCGCCCCACTCACAGATGTGATTGTGAAAGTACCTGGATTTGATCAACTTGAATGCGCCCCGGCAACGTTGGATTTGGCCGGTGCCGAGATCGAATTGGTCCCGATGGTTGCTCGAGAGAACCGGCTTCGCCGCGCAGTGGAATCCTTACTGAAAATGAGTAAGACCCAGGAGAGTGAGGGGATTGGAACTCGATATGACTACATCTTTATCGACTGTCCACCCAGCCTTGGCCTACTCACGTTGAATGCGCTGGTTGCAGCCGATGAACTCTTCATTCCCATTCAATGCGAGTACTACGCCCTTGAAGGCCTCTCGCAATTACTCAATACGGTTCGGCTGGTGACCGAACACCTGAATCCACAACTTAATCTCTCGACGATTTTATTAACGATGTTTGATGGTCGAACTCGCTTGGCTAATGATGTTGCGAACAACGTCCGGGAACACTTTCCGGCCGAAGTACTTACCGCCACCATTCCTCGAAGTGTGCGACTTTCGGAAGCTCCCTCATACGGACAGACCGTCATGACATACGATCCCCTTTCCACAGGTGCGATTGCATACCTCACCGCCGCTCGGGAGATGGCAGATCGGGCTGGGGCATCTCATGAGCAGTAAAAAGGGCGGTCTTGGGCGTGGGTTAGGCGCACTTATTCCAAATGCCGAACCGAGCAAACCCTCAACTCCAACTTTATCCACAACCCCGCAGCAGCCTGTGGATAACTCGCTAGACGGGTTGGCAGCACTGAGATCCGTGTCAATCACATCGATCTCTACTAACCCTCGCCAACCTCGGCAGGTTTTTGCGCCAGAGGCGCTCGCTGAATTGGTTGATTCCATAAAAATTGTGGGTCTGCTGCAACCACCAGTAGTACGAGAAGTTGGTCCTAATAAATATGAATTAATAATGGGCGAGCGGCGATGGCGTGCAGCGACTGCAGCTGGTTTAAAAGAGATTCCAGTCATCGTAAAAGAAACCAGCGATGATGATTTATTACGAGATGCACTTCTTGAAAATCTGCATCGCGCAGAATTAAACGCGCTAGAGGAAGCCGCTGCGTATGAACAACTGCTTAAAGATTTTGGTTGCACACAAGAAGAATTAGCAAGCAAAATCGGGCGCTCGCGTCCTCAAATCTCTAACACGTTGAGATTGCTTAAACTTCCAGCGAATGTGGCACAACGTGTGGCAGCAGGCGTACTTTCTGCTGGTCATGCGCGTGCGATTCTCTCGCTAACAAGTTCTGAAGAGATGGAAGCGATGGCAAAGAAGATCGTCGCCGAAGGTTTAAGTGTTCGAGCCGTAGAAGAGTTAGTAGCGGTTGGCGATAAATTTGCCGAGCAAAAAGTTAAAGCCAAAAAAGGCCGTGCGAGTTCATCCCAAATAAACGAGTCATCTGAAAAATTATCGAATTATTTAGATACTCGAGTAAAAGTTGAAATGGGTCGAGCAAAAGGAAAGATAACAATCGAATTTGCCTCAACTGAGGATATGAATCGAATCGTTGATTTAATTATCGATTAAGAGCTGCTTCACATAACGAAACATAGATAGCACCTAAATCTTTCTCAGACGCGGCTTGCGGAAAGAGACTCGTCTCAGTCATTCCAGGTGAAACGTTAACTTCCAAAAACCAGATATGCCCTTGATCATCTACGATCAAATCCGACCGAGATATGTCTCGCAATCCCAATGCTTGATGAACACTCTTCGCCACCGTTGCTGCATGAACCGAAACCTGATCAGGGATTCGAGCCGGAATAAAAAACTCTGTGATTCCAGCGGTGTACCTGGCGTCGTATGAGTAGAAAGCGGTATCAGGTTTTATTTCAACTGCAGGAAGCGCGATTAATTTTCCATTTTCTTCATATACCGAAACCGCAATCTCTGTTCCTGCAATATAAGGCTCGATCAACACGTCATCTCCATAAGCAAACGCGCCAATCATGGCTTCAGGTAGTGCTTCGGGGGTATGAATAACGCTGGCACCTAAGGCGGATCCGCCTTTTGTTGGCTTAACCATCAAAGGAAATTCAATATCTGATGCGATGATCGGCAAGAGATTTGAAGCCCCAAGTTCCCGAAAAGTGGAGTGCGGTAATACTCGCGATGGAGTAGTTCGAATACCAGCACCTGCAACAATGGATTTTGCAATGGGTTTATCAAATGCTCGGCGGCAAGATTCAGCGCTGCTGCCAACATAGGGCAAGTGGAGCATTTCTAAAACATCCCGAATCGAGCCATCTTCACCAACTGCGCCGTGAAGCGTTGGGAAAATAACGCTATTTTTTGGTAAATCTGAAAGAACTTGAGTTAAACGAGAATCAGGATCAATCTCATCAACTTCGATGCCTTTGGCTCGAATCGCTTCGGCAACTCTGCGACCAGAGCGCAGCGACACGTCCCTCTCGTGTGAGAGTCCACCTGACAAAACCACAACTTTCGAAATCATTCTCACCTATTGCATCTGTGTGGGCGGAAGAATCCGCGATTGATCAGAAGAAATTGCGGCAGGACCAAAGGTCGCTCTTAATTCCATTTCTGCTTCAATAACGCCAGCTAATCGTCGTATTCCTTCACGAATTCGCTCAGGTGTTGGGTAACAGAAAGAGAGTCTCATCGACCAAGCGCCAAACCCATCAGCAAAGAATGCTGTTCCTGGAACATACGCTACCCGTGAAGTAACAGCTCGAGGCAGCATCGCTTTGGTATCTATACCTTCCGGCAACGTAACCCATACATAGAAACCACCACCGGGTTTGGTCCAGGTCGCAGAAGCAGGAAAGAGCGCGTTCATGCTCTCTAACATGGCATCACGACGATCTCGATAGAGTTCTCGAAACGATTTAATTTGATCTTGCCATGGCTGAGTTGCGAAATAACGTGAGATAGCTAGTTGGGAGAAGTTAGATGGACACAAAATTGAGGACTCGCTAGCTAGCACTAATTTTTCTCGAACAGCATGAGGTGCGGCAGCCCAACCAACTCGCAATCCGGGTGCGAATGTTTTAGAGAAGGATCCAAGATAAACCACATTCTCAGGGTCATCCGCGCGCATGGCTCGGGTGATCTGCCCATCGAAACCTAATAACCCGTAGGGGTTATCTTCGATGATCAAAATATTTTCCTGACGTGCAATCTTTAAAATTTCAGATCGTCTCTCCAGCGAGAGTGATACACCGGCAGGATTTTGAAAATTTGGGATTAAGTAGAGAAATTTAATTCTTCGACCAGATGATTTTACGTTTGCAATGGCTTCGCGCAGCAGTTGAGGAATAATTCCATCGTCATCCATCTGCACATGCACAATCGATGCTTGATATTGCCGGAAAGTTCCAAGAGCGCCCACATAAGAAGGCGCTTCAGCTAACACCACGTCTCCTGGATCTAAGAAAATTCGAGAGACTAAATCGAGTGCTTGTTGTGAACCGGTTGTCACGATGATGTCATCCGGATGAGATTCGATTCCCTCCAACGCCATAATCTCAGCGATCTGTTCTCTCAATGTTGGGTCACCTTGGCCACTGCCATATTGCAATGCCACAGAGCCTTGTTCTCTAATTACTTCTTCGGCGATATGGGCAACCACATCCATTGGGAGTGCAGAGAGATTTGGCATGCCACCTGCAAGTGAAACTACTTCCGGACGAGAAGCCACTGCAAAGAGCGCTCGAATTTCACTGGCACTCATTCCCTTAGTTCTCTCTGCATAACGATCTAGAAAGAGATCTAATCGGGAGCCAGTCACAGCCCCATTCTCGCACGCATAGCCACAAGATCGGAAAAGGATTTATTTTTTACGTAAATCGGCCAAAGTTAGAACTCCAGTATCCGCATCTCCCTCTTCAGGAAGATAGAGGCGTTGAACTGAAATTGAAATAGCTTCTGCTAAGACTTCCCGAAAGGAGGCTTGACCAAGCCATTGGGCATTTTGTGGATTGGTCAAGTACCCACAATCAACCCGAACTGCCGGCATTCGAGTATGACGTAATAATTCCCATGTTTTTTGGTGAGTACGACAATTCTTTAAATTTGTTCGAGCAGATATTTCCCGTTGCATGATTTCCGCTAATCGTTCACCAACTACAGAGTGTGCTCCATGAGCATCGTTACCGTAGTAATAGGTAGCAACACCCGACGCTTCAGGGGAAGAGTTTCCATCAAGATGTATGGATATGAAGAGATCGGCAGCGCTCTGATTTGCAAAGTCCGCTCTGGCCGTATCACCCATTCGTTCTGTGGGGCCAGGGTTTTGACCGCTACGTGTCAGATAAACCGCAACACCTAGAGCACCGAGACGACCTTCGATGCGTTCGGCGATATCTAAGACAATTTCTGATTCGGCTAAATCAAAACCTTCAACACCAAGGTCAGCTCCACCATGTCCGGGATCAATCACAATTCGCTTTCCAGAGAGCGCAGGCCCACGTCGAGCCAGCACTGCACGTTCACGTAAATGTGCTGCTGCACCACCGGTGACGGTGCGCTGCAATCTTCTTAGTGCAACGAAAGTCTCTGGCCCACAACTGCCATCCACGCGGATGCCAACTGATTTTTGAAAGGCTGCCAGCGCTGCTACCGATCGTGGTCCGAAAATTCCATCTACTCGTCCGAGATCAAAACCCATTTCCATCAGCCGAGTTTGCAGTAGCGCAACGTCGTCACCCCGCATCATTGGAGTGCTCTCTTTTATGACGCGATCACCAAGTCGCCAACGAGCTTCATCGAGCGCTCGCATCGTGTGAGAGCCGCAGACTCCATCAGCAACGAGACCTCGACCTTGCTGAAAAGAACGAACAGCATGTTCTACATCGCCGTCAAAGAGTTCTGAAGATGAATCTTCCAGCAAACCTAAGCGAACCAGGATGTCTCGGAGTTCTCGTACCTGAACTCCTTGATCACCTTTGCTTAGTCTTCCTTCCATTTAGATGAAGGATTCAATATCTTTCAAAATCATCGGCTTTGGCTTGGCACCGACAATCGACTTGACTACTTGTCCCCCAACATAAACATTCATGGTTGGAATTGAGTTGACTCCATACTTGACTGCTGTTGCTGAGTTCTCGTCAACATTTAATTTAACGATCTTAATTTTTCCTTGATTCTCAGCAGCAATCTCTTCGAGTATGGGAGCAACTGCTCGGCATGGCCCACACCACTCTGCCCAGAAATCAACGAGTACTGGAATATTGCTCTTTAATACCTCAGCATCAAAATTTGCATCGGTTACAGCAGATGTTGCGCCCATGATCTTCCCTTCGTCAGTTGGTAATTCTAATTACTTTTCAGCTAAAAAACGTTCTGCATCAAGCGCTGCTTGGCAGCCAGATCCTGCGGCAGTGATTGCCTGTCGATAAGTGTGATCGACCAGATCCCCACAAGCAAACACACCCTCAAGATTAGTTTTGGTAGATCGCCCCTCAACCTTTACATATCCGGCATCATCGATATCAATTTGGCCTTTGATTAATTCACTTCGCGGATCATGACCGATAGCAATAAATAATCCTGTGATTGGAAGTTCGCTTGTTGATCCATCGACAGTGTCTTTTAGGGTGATCGACGAAACCTTCTCTTCTCCTGAAATTCCAACTACCTCTTTGTTCCACGCAAACTTTAATTTTGGATCATTTTTTGCACGCTCGATCATAATCTTGGATGCTCGCAGTTGATCGCGTCGATGTATGAGAGTTACTGAACTGCCGAATCGAGTTAAGAATGTTGCTTCTTCTACAGCGCTATCTCCACCTCCAACTACCGCGATATCTTGGTTTCGGAAGAAGAAACCATCGCAAGTGGCGCACCATGAAACACCTCTGCCAGAGAGTCGTTTCTCATCGGGTAATCCAAGTTCTCGGTAAGCAGAACCCATCGCCAAAATAACCGATTTTGCATACACGGTATTACCTGAACCATCGACAATCTGCTTAACATCCCCGCGCAATTGCATTGAGACCACATCGTCGGGAATTAATTGCGCTCCAAATCGTTCCGCCTGATTTCGCATATTTTCCATCAGGTCAGGTCCCATAATTCCGTCGGTAAATCCGGGAAAATTTTCAACCTCAGTCGTATTCATAAGCGCGCCACCAGCGGTAACGGATCCGGTGTATACGATCGGATTTAAACTAGCTCGAGCTGTGTAAATAGCTGCTGTGTAACCAGCGGGACCGGAACCAACGATAAGTACCTCTGCAGGAGAGGATTGCGTTGTAGTACTCATCGGTCGCCTTTCTATTTACGATAAAACGAATCCTAGGCAGTTTTGATTCCCTTTTCCCTCGATTTGAGTCAGTGAGGGCTACCGTTCGCGTGTGATCTTCGACCGGATTGAGTCCCACGCTGAGATTATTGGAATTAAGCCAAAGATTCGCCCAAACCCGAGGTAGATCGGAATCGCTAAACCAGCACTTAGGAGCAAACAGAAGAGCGAGTTCCATAAGCCGGTATGGAGAAAACGACTCAAAATTAACCCTGGCAAGAATGCTAGGAATGCGCTTAACAACATGAGTGAACTCTCTCGACCCTGATGCATCGGCCCAATCTGTTTTGCCAATAATTTACGTGCCCATAGTGAACTCGCTAAGTAGCCAACTCCGAACGAGGCTGCTATGCCGACCGTAATCCATCGGATGGGAAGAATGTAGTAGGAGAGCGAAGCTGCAGATATCGTTACCAGATTCATGAGCAATGTAACTGCGGCGGGAGTTTTAGTATCTTCAAAAGCATAAAACCCTCGCAACAATAAATATGACGTGCAGAAGGGAATTAAACCCAAAGCGAATCCAGAGAGAATGATTCCTATCTGACGAGCATCAGCATCATTTGATCCAGCAAAAATTAATTGCGCGATCGGTTCCCCGAGAAAGAACATTGCTATGGCCGCAGGAATAATCAATGCCCGTATTTGAGAAAGGGTTTGTTGTAATTCTTTATTGACTAACTCCAGATTTCTATCTGCTGCAAGCCTGGAAATTCGAGGAAGCAGAGCGGTAACAAAAGAGACTGCAATAACTGAGTGTGGAAGCAAGAGAATGAAGTATGCATTTTGATATGGCGTGAAACCGACACCTACGTCGATTCCTGCAGCTTTTGCTCGAACAGAGACTGCCGTTGCAAGATTCACTATCACCATGAAACCGAGTTGGTTAATGAGAACGAAAATCATGGTCCACGTTGCCAAATGTGCAGATTTCTTAAGTGAAGACCATCGGAAATTGGGACGTAAATGTAGTCCAGTTCGTGCAATTACGGGAATAAGTACGAGTGCTTGAATAAGCGCACCAACAGATGTACCTAACCCAAGTAAAACTTTTGCATTCGTGCTCATAACACCATCTGATGCTTGGGGAGCGATAGCAATAAATGCCCCCAAGACTCCGATAACAATGACATTGTTTGCAATAGGTGCCCACATCATGGGACCAAAACTTCCACGAGCATTTGCTATTTGACCAAGCACTGTAAAAAATCCGAGAAACAAGACTTGAGGAAGACAGTATCGAGTGAAAAGTACGGTCAATTCAAACTCTGGCTCTAATCCAGGTGCTCCGAATTTTGCGGCATAGAGACGAACCAACCAAGGTGCCAACAAAATTCCAATGGCAGTAGTGAAACCAAGGATCGTTATGGTGGCAGTAACTAATTGGGATGTATATGCCCGACCACCATCAGCACCTTTCATTTCTCGAACAATCTGAGGCACGAACACTGCATTGAGAGCACCACCAGCAACCAAAATATAAACAATGGTTGGAATAGTGTTCGCTACTTGGTAGGTATCACCAATAATTGCGGTTCCTAAAGCAGCAACAAGAAATAGATTTCGCACCAACCCCGTAACCCTGGAAAGCGTGGTACCCGCAGCCATAATTGCAGAGGAACGTAGAACAGAGTGATTACTCATTACTTCCTCTCCGTTTTAACCGGCGATAAATTTGCAAACTTGCAGCCAAGAGTAGAGCTGCACCTGCTAGCCAGGTAATCCATAAGGCAACCGTTGGGATTGAAGTTACTTGGATTGTTAGCGCGGTTGCCTCACCTAATAGATTTCCTTTTTGGTCGGTGATCATGGCAGAAAGTTCGGCGGTGCCCGCAGAGTTAGCACGTATTGGTACTAACACTTGAAGCTTGGATTTCGGTTTCAATTCAATAGGTATAGCAGTAACTTCATTCAATCGAAAAGTAGTTGGACGCAGGGTTAAGCGTGCCTTTATTTGAGATTGAGAGTCGTTGGTGATGCTGATCGGAACTTTTCCATTGAGAGACGTAAGTGTGTAACTCCCACTAAGCACGTACACACTTCGCTCGAGATTATTAGCATCACGGGCTAAGTTGGTAGCAAATAAGTACCCCTTAAAAGGTTCAGCAATCCAACTTGAAGAGAAAATCAAATTCGTGCGGAGCAATGGAACTGCTACGTCTGGTTCAATTTGAATTTTTGCGAATTGATTAATCAATTTCTGGCTTTCAAGAAATTGAGACGTGATTCTTGAATCTATAAATTTCAATTTCTTATTTGTGAGATCTACGACGGTTTTACCTGTGCGTGCGGATATGGAAAGAGGTATCTCATCGGTGAGAAATTGTGCATTCGATACCAACGCTTGCGAACCATCTAGTGAGGGATATCGTGGTGGAACAATTATTTGTAACCGAGGTGTAGCTGGCCTCTCGGCTGTGACCATTGATAAGTGTGAATAAAGATGATTCGAGTTGATGACAGAAATCTTTTGTAAGTATTTTGAATAGAGAGTATCTGAAAGATAGAGGTTTAATCCATCGGATGTTGCAATTGATTCGTCTGTAAAATTTAATGAGTGCGGAACTTGTTCGCGATCAACGATTACTGATTGAAATCCAGCTTTTTTAAGATAAGTCAGCAGGTCCTTATTCAATCGACTATCAGTCGGCCAGGCCAAAGAAGTTTCACCACGAACTCCTAATATTTCATCAGTCTGTGCAACTTTTGAATCAATCATTGATCGAAGTTCAAGCGGTGAAAACTTTTGCGCATAACTTGCTAAATCCAAATCTCCATAAGATGAATAGAAAACTTGATGTCCAACAAGAATGTTTTTCAATCTAGAAAGCCACACGGTTGCTAC
>CAYFKL010000025.1:1467-14219 GCA_964343565.1 uncultured Actinomycetes bacterium | reverse complement strand
GTAATCATTCGCACAACACCAGGAATTGAAGCCCACACACATGAATTCATTGCCACAGCACATGAAGATGTAAAATTTGGGTTTTCAATTGCTTCCGGCGCTGCAAAGCAAGCTGCGCAAGAAGTGTTGCGGTCAAGCAACCTGGAATTGGTAGGTTTTCACGCACATATTGGGTCTCAGATATTTGATACCAAAGGACACCAACTCACCGCTGAGCGAATTCTCAAATTGATGGCTGAAGTGAAGCAACTCGGCGCCAATATTGATTACTTGGATCTAGGCGGGGGATTTGGTGTGGCCTATACCGAATCAGATCAACCGATGCAGGTCAGCGAGATTGCTCAGAGTCTTTATGAGTTTTTACGTGATGAATGTAAGAAATACTCCATTCCAATTCCACATATTGCAATAGAACCAGGGCGTGCTATCGCCGCTCCTTCTATGACCACTATTTACCGAGTTGGCACAGTTAAAAATGTGGTGCTTGAAAATGGAAAAACTCGACAGTACGTCTCGGTAGATGGTGGCATGAGCGACAACATTCGAACTTCACTCTACGACGCCGTCTACTCGGTGGCATTAGCAAGTAGTCATACCGGGGATAGCATTCCAAGTAGAGTCGTAGGTAAACACTGTGAAAGTGGAGATGTGGTCGTTAAAGATGTTGAATTACCTGCTGATATCAAGGTTGGAGATTTGCTTCTAACACCAGTAACAGGAGCATATGGCAGAAGCATGGCGAGCAATTACAACCACGTTCCACGGCCCCCCGTGATTGCCGTTCGAGCGGATGGATGTGAGATTGTGGTTCGGCGAGAAACTTATGCAGATTTACTCAGACTCGATGGGATGGAGAAGTAAATGTCTAAGAAGGTTCGAGTTGGAGTTCTTGGTGGCGGAGTAGTAGGTAGTTCAGTTGTTGAATTATTACTTTCACACGAATCTGATTTAACCGCTCGAGCCGGTGCAGAAATTGAGGTTGTCAAAGTTTCGGTTCGTGATCTTTCCCGAATACGAACCGTACCTGCTGCATTGTTGACTGATAAGCCTGAAGAAATTGTGAACGATCCATCCATCGATATCGTGATCGAGTTGATGGGTGGGATTGAGCCCGCTCGGACTTTGATTTTGCAAGCAATTAGCCAGGGCAAGTCGGTGGTTACCGCAAATAAGGCGCTCTTAGCCGAAGACGGTGCCACTATTTTCGCTGCTGCCGCTAATAAAGGCGTCGATGTCTATTTTGAAGCGGCGGTTGCTGGCGCTATTCCACTGATTAGACCAATGCGGGAGTCGCTTGCGGGAGATCAAATTCGGCGAGTTATGGGTATCGTGAATGGAACAACAAATTTCATTCTTACCAAAATGGATGAAGAGGGCAGTGATTTCAATCAAGTTTTAAAAGAAGCTCAGCAACTCGGTTATGCCGAAGCTGATCCAACAGCAGACATTGAAGGTTTTGATGCTGCTGCCAAAGCAGCCATTTTGGCATCCCTTGCATTTCATACTCGTGTCAGCGTTGCAGACGTAGCTCGTGAAGGTATCTCGCAAGTTAGCGCGCAAGATATTGCTAGTGCAAAAGCTATGAATCATGTGATCAAGTTGTTAGCTATTGCTGAATTGACACCGAACCAGGCAGTTGCAGTACGAGTTCATCCCACATTAATTCCTCGCGCGCATCCACTGGCATCTGTGAGAGAGGCATTTAACGCTGTCTTTATCGAAGCGCAGTTTGCCGGCGAACTGATGTTCTACGGACGAGGTGCTGGTGGATTTCCAACAGCTAGCGCAGTAGTTGGAGATTTAGTTTCAGTTGTAAGAAATAGATTGTCTGAAAATGTTGGGCCGACTGAGAGTACCTACGCAGACCGTGTTGTTGCTCCTGCAGCTGACACGATCACCAGTTACTTGATTCGACTGAATGTTTCGGATCGACCAGGAGTTTTGGCTAGCGTGGCCCAAACTTTTGCTCGCCATGATGTTTCAATTCAAACCGTGCGACAGACTGGACGCGGCGAAGATGCCGAACTCGTAGTCATGACTCACAAGGCAACAGAGGGCGCACTTGCTGCAACTGTCACGGAATTGAGCGGTATGGATGTTGTGCGAGACGTCGCGAGTGTGCTTCGTGTGATTGGATCTACGTCATGAGTGCGCACCAATGGCGTGGAGTCATTGAAGAGTATCGAGATCGGTTGCCGGTTTCTAAATCAACTCCTGTCGTTACATTGCATGAAGGTGGAACGCCACTGGTCTATGCCTGTGTGCTCTCTGAAATGTTGGGCAACCAAGTTTGGCTAAAAGTTGAAGGAAATAATCCAACAGGTTCCTTTAAAGACCGTGGCATGACTATGGCGATGTCGAAAGCGGCCGAAGATGGAGCCCAAGCCGTGGTCTGCGCTTCCACTGGAAATACCAGTGCCAGTGCCGCTGCTTATGCAACAAAAGCGGGTATGACTTCTGCCGTATTGGTTCCACAAGGGAAAATCGCTTTAGGAAAAATGGCACAAGCGGTTGCACATGGCGCACGCATCTTGCAAGTAGATGGAAATTTTGATGATTGCTTAAATGTTGCCAGAGATTTAGCAGAAAAATATCCAATTGCCTTGGTCAACTCCGTGAATCCATTCCGATTGCAAGGTCAGAAGACTGCATCTTTCGAAATTGTTGACGCGCTAGGTGATGCTCCCGACATTCATGCACTACCAGTTGGTAACGCAGGAAATATCTCGGCCTACTGGATGGGCTTCAAGGAGTATCAAGCAGATGGGCCAGCCAACTCGACGCCGCAGATGTGGGGATTTCAAGCCGAAGGCGCTGCACCAATAGTTCGTGGTGAGGTTGTTCCAAATCCGGAGACAATCGCGACTGCTATTCGCATCGGCAATCCAGCTTCGTGGGATTTAGCTACAGATGCCATCACAACGTCTGGTGGATTAATTGACATGGTTTCTGATGAGGAAATATTGAGTGCCTATCGGCTGCTCTCTGCTAAAGAAGGAGTCTTTGTGGAACCAGCAAGTGCCGCAGGCGTTGCAGGTTTATTGAAAAAGAAGGCGCAAGGTTTACTGCCAACTGGAAAGAAAATTTCGATAACCGTAACTGGAAATGGACTCAAGGATGTGCATTGGGTCTTGGAAGGAAATGAAGCCGCAAAACCAATCTTGATTCCTAATGATGTACATGCAGCAGCCGCAGAGTTGGGACTCTGATGTCAACGAAACCAGCATTCAAAGCAGCAGCGGTATCAATTTCGATTCCTGCCACAAGTGCAAACCTTGGTCCAGGTTTTGATTCGTTAGGTTTAGCTCTTGACGTACGCGATATTTTGGCTGCACAAGTTTTAGATGAAAAATCTTTGACTGTTGATATTGCTGGTGAAGGTAAAGATGATTTGCGGAAAGATGAAAAGAATCTAGTCGTGAAATCAATGTATGCCGCATTTGATGCCATGGGCGGTCGTCCAAGAGGATTGGCCTTAAGTTGTGCGAATTTCATTCCACATGGAAAAGGAATGGGTTCTTCAGCTGCTGCAATCGTTGGTGGAATGGCATTGGCTCGCGCATTAGTTCTCAGTGGTACCGATCGGTTATCAGATCAACAATTGCTCAAACTAGCCAATGATTTTGAGGGACACCCTGACAATGTTGCTGCTGCACTTTATGGTGGATTTACGATTGCTTGGGTTGACGGGAGCGTTGCTCGTGCAACTCGAATCACACCGCACGAAGATGTCGTAGCCTATGCCTTCATTCCACAAAATTCTGTCGCTACTTCAAAAGCGCGACGACTCCTTCCTGAAGTAATCCCGCATAAAGATGCCGCGCTATCTGCTGGTCGTGCTGCGCTCTTGGTGGAAGCCATTGCGCACCATCCGGAGTATTTATTTGATGCCACTGAGGATCGCTTGCATCAAGAGTATCGACGTGAAGCGATGCCTCGCTCGCTCTCCTTAGTAGGGAAATTGCGAGAAGGCGGACATGCCGCCTTTATCTCTGGTGCAGGTCCAACCGTATTGATGTTGAGCACTACCCGAGGGTTAGATCTTTCCAAGCCGGCAGGCGGAACTTTCGAGGTTAGAGAGGTCGAGATTTCCAGCTCCGGCCCCACGATTTTGAATTAGCCCACCCCCTGGTGCTACGCTTTTAAATAGCGGGCGGATCTGGCCCCAAATCAAGTCCCAATCTCTGAAATCCCCGATTTCAAATTATTAAAAGGAAAATATCGTGAGCGAAAATTCACGCGCGAAGAAGAGGGGCGATTCACTCGCCACCATGCTCTTGCCTGAACTTCAAGAGGTGGCCGCCCGACTTGAGATCGAAGGCGCAGCAAAGATGCGCAAAGGTGATCTCGTTACTGCAATCGAAGAGAAGCAAGCCGAAAACCGAGCAGCAGGCAAAGCAGCCGCTGAGGCAAAGCGAGCCGAACGACAAGCCGCCAAAGCCGCAAGATCTTCCAAGAAGTCAAACCGTGCCTTTGATGAAGATTCAGATCAGTCAGAAGCCAGTCATGATGAGCGTGTAAATCAAGAAGAGCAATCCCGCAGTGAGAACAGAAGTGATTCTCGTGGCGATAACAGAAACGATCATCGAGATGATGATGACAGCCGCCGAGGACGCAATCGCCATCGTGATCGTGGCTTTGATCGCGGCCATGATCGAGGTAATCGCAATCGTTGGGAAGAACCGGTCATTGCTGAAGATGATGTATTAATCCCAGTAGGTGGAATTCTAGATATTTTGGAAAATTATGCATTCGTTCGCACCGGAGGTTACTTGCCCGGTCCAAACGATGTTTATGTTTCACTTCAACAAGTTCGACGACACGCACTTCGAAAAGGTGACGTGATCACTGGACAAGTGCGTCAACCAAAAGAGGGTGAACGTCGAGAGAAATTCAATGCATTAGTTCGATTGGATTCCGTTAACGGAAGTGAACCTGAAGAAGCACGCAATCGAATTGAATTTGCCAAGTTAGTACCTCTATATCCACAACAACGTTTGCGTTTGGAAACTGATCCTTCGATTTTGACCACTCGAGTGATTGATCTGATTGCACCGATTGGTAAGGGCCAACGTGGTCTTATTGTTTCTCCACCAAAGGCTGGCAAGACGATGGTGTTGCAATCAATCGCCAATGCAATTACAACAAATAACCCAGAGTGCCATTTGATGGTGGTCTTAGTTGATGAACGTCCAGAAGAAGTTACGGATATGCAACGCTCAGTCAAAGGTGAAGTTATTGCGTCGACATTTGACCGACCAGCAGAAGATCACACCATAGTGGCCGAACTTGCAATTGAAAGAGCTAAGCGTTTAGTCGAACTTGGACATGACGTTGTTATTTTGTTGGACTCAATCACTCGTTTAGGACGCGCATACAACTTATCTGCTCCGGCATCAGGAAGAATCCTGTCTGGTGGTGTTGATTCGGCCGCGCTTTATCCTCCGAAGAAGTTCTTTGGTGCTGCGCGCAATATTGAAAACGGTGGGTCACTTACTATCTTGGCAACCGCCCTGGTTGACACAGGTTCACGTATGGATGAAGTTATCTTCGAAGAATTCA
Source organism: uncultured Actinomycetes bacterium (assembly GCA_964343565.1). Classification (GTDB taxonomy): domain Bacteria; phylum Actinomycetota; class Actinomycetes; order Nanopelagicales; family Nanopelagicaceae; genus CAYFKL01. The sequence continues at coordinate 8,657 of CAYFKL010000025.1, read as the reverse complement.
AGGGAACTGGAAATCTCGAATTGAAACTTGATCGTCGCTTTGCTGATAAGAGAATCTTCCCGGCCGTTGATATCGATGGTTCTGGCACTCGTAAAGAAGAAATCCTTATGGGAAGTGAAGAGCTAAATATTGTTTGGAAACTCCGACGCGTTCTCCATGCCTTGGATTCTCAGCAAGCACTCGAACTCTTGCTTGAGAAGATGAAGGGCACCCGAAATAACGTGGAGTTCTTACTACAAGTACAAAAGACCACAGTTGGCCCAGGTGCTGACGCCCCGGCTGCGGTTGGCGCTAGCCAGAACTAGGCACACCCCACAATTAGTCTGGGTTGGCTGGAGCGGGTTAGACTTCCCGGGCTCCGGTTCACAGCGAGTGCTGACCCGGCGGCGAAAGGAGAGAAGATGAAGCCAGAAATTCATCCAGATTACGTGGCCACGACTGTGACATGTTCATGTGGAGAGTCTTTCCAGACTCGTTCCACTGCCACCAACGGTGCGATACATGCAGATGTCTGTTCTAAGTGCCATCCGTTCTACACCGGCAAGCAGAAGATTCTTGATACTGGTGGTCGGGTAGCCAAGTTCGAACAACGGTTCGGCAAAAAGTAGTTTTTCTTACGCCGTGCACTCTCCTTATTGGGGGTGCACGGCGTTTGCTATTTCAACATCTAATTGGGAGAGGAGAGATTAGTGAGTACAACACCAACCGAATTTGGATCCGCAGTTGAGTTACTTAACGAGTATCAAGATATTGAAAAACAACTCTCTGATCCCGCAGTTCACGCTGATACCGGGAGGGCCCGAACTCTTGGTCGAAGATTTGCTCAACTTGGACCTGTAGTTGCTGGCTATCAAGAGTGGAAGCGTGCCAATGAAGATCTACTTGCGGCTCGAGAACTTGCGCGTGAAGATGAATCTTTTAAAGATGAAATTCCAGCATTAGAAAATGATGTTGCAGAGAAGAGCGAAAAACTTCAACAACTCTTACTGCCTCGCGATCCTGATGATGATCGCGATGTCATTCTTGAAGTAAAAGCCGGCGAAGGTGGAGATGAATCTGCGCTGTTTGCTGGTGATTTGTTGCGAATGTACATGCGATTTGCTGAACGGGCTGGTTGGAAAGTAGAAGTAATTGATGCCACGGAAAGCGATCTTGGTGGATATAAAGATGTTTCAATTGCTGTGAAATCCAAGGGAAATATGGAAGCAGGAATGGCGCCTTGGGCACGATTGAAGTACGAAGGTGGAGTTCATCGGGTGCAACGTGTTCCAGAAACCGAATCCCAAGGTCGAATCCACACCTCAGCCGCCGGCGTCTTAGTGCTTCCTGAAGCCGAGGAAGTCGACGTCACAATTGATATGAATGATTTAAGAATTGATGTTTATCGTTCAAGCGGTCCTGGTGGTCAAAGCGTTAACACGACAGATTCAGCAGTTCGCATTACCCACGCACCAACTGGAATTGTGGTCTCCTGCCAAAACGAAAAGAGTCAGTTGCAAAATAAGGAATCTGCACTTCGAATTTTGCGTGCACGATTACTTTCAGCAGCGAGAGAAGCGCAAGAAGCCGCAGCCTCTGATGCCCGACGATCTCAAGTGCGAACCGTAGATCGATCAGAACGAATACGAACTTATAACTTCCCAGAAAATCGCATTAGTGATCATCGCAGTAATTACAAGGCATATAACTTAAATGCAGTGCTTGATGGCGATTTAGATCCGATCGTTCAATCACTTGTAGACATGGACACGGCGGCAAAATTAGCCGCTGTTGGCAAGGATTCAAGATAAGTGACCGCGAATGTACGCGATTTGATTCTCGCGGCAACAGCTGAACTCACTGAAGCAGGGGTAGCCTCACCTCGAGTCGACGCTGAGTTGATAGCAGCACACGTGCTAGACACGGAGCGAGGAAGAATTTACTCCTACGAAAATTTCTCTGATGCGCAAGCGCGCTCATTCAATTCTTTTATAGATACTAGATGTAGCCATGTTCCCGTGCAGTACATAACAGGATCTGCGCCATTTCGTTATTTGGAGTTAGAGGTAGGTCCAGGCGTTTTAATTCCGCGACCCGAAACAGAATTAGTTGCCCAGCATGCAATCGATTTACTCAAGTCCATGCCAGAGGCATCGGTTGCAGACTTGGGTTCTGGAAGTGGGGCAATTGCACTTGCAATTGCTACCGAGACTTCCGCTTCAGTCACCGCAGTTGAAATGGAATCATCAGCCTTTGTTTGGTTAAAAAGAAATTGTTCGGCAATTGCTCCGCAGGTTGAGTGCATACAAGCAGATGTAGTTAATGCGTTGATGGAGCGAAATTCATCCTTTGATTTAATCGTCGCAAATCCACCATACATTGGTGCCAGTGCAGACTTGCCATTTGAAGTAAGTGCTTTCGAACCTGACAGCGCGCTATTTGGAGGAGAGCAGGGAATAGAAGTACCAACAAAGTTTGCTCAGGTTGCACTTCGATTGCTCAAGCCTGCCGGAATTTTTATCTGTGAACATGGCGAGAATCAGGGTGAAGCCTTGCGGGCTATTCTCTCAATCGGGTTCACTGAGATCGTGACTCACACCGATTTTAATGATCGTCCGCGCTGGACTTCGGCTGTGAAGGTGAGCGCATGATTGATCAAGCAGTCGAGGTAATTTCTCGCGGTGGAGTTGTTATTGCTCCAGAAAAAATGGGTTACGTGTTCATTGCAGATGCGTTCCATACCGGAGCGGCCCAAGTCATTCGATTAGCTAAAGGAATGATTCCCGGAGAAACTTTGCAAGTTGTCGTTGCAGATGAGCGAACTTTGCATGGGTTAGCGCGTGATCTTTCCGACGAAGCGAATGCCTTGATGAATAAGTTTTGGCCCGGCCCGTTAAGTCTTGTCGTTAAATCGCAGAGTGGGCTTAATTGGGATCTCGGTGATGGTGGTAGTCAAGGTGTATTTCTTGCACGTTGCAGTGAGGCGGAAGTTATCAGAGACATTGCTCGCAAACATGGCCCAATTCTTACCGCTACCGTGGCCTTGGTGGGAGGAAGCATTGCTCGTACTCTCGCTGAGATGGAGCCATTTCGATCTAATGCTGATCTGGTGATCGAAGCACAGGGGGAGTTTGATGCGAATGTGTCCAGCACAATCGTTGATGTTTCGAGCAATCCACCGACCATCTTGCGACGAGGGGCGCTCTCCTTATTAGAGTTAGCCTCTCAAGCACCATCCATCAGAGTTGCTTCTTAACTCACGATCAGGAAAGGACTCCAAATGGCTTTCTGGGGCCCAGACTTCGATGCACTGCAGCAACAAGATCCGGATATTGCTGGAATCTTGATTTCAGAACTGGAAAGACTTCGCGGTGGATTACAACTGATCGCAAGTGAAAACTTCACTTCACCCGCAGTGTTAGCGGCCCTTGGATCAACACTTTCTAATAAATATGCCGAAGGTTATCCAGGAAAGCGCTATTACGGTGGATGCAGTGAAGTTGATAAAGCAGAAATAATTGGCATTGAAAGAGCAAAGAGTTTATTTGGTGCCGAGCATGCCAATTTGCAACCTCATTCGGGTGCAAGCGCAAACGTTGCTGTTTATGCTGCGTTCACTAAACCTGGAGATAAAGTTCTGGCAATGTCGTTGCCACACGGCGGACATTTAACTCATGGATCAAAAGTAAATTTCTCTGGTAAATGGTTTGACATTATTTCTTATGGTGTCAGGCAAGATAACGAACTCATCGATTACGATGAATTACGAGATGTTGCAATTGCACAGAAACCTCGAATGATCTGTAGTGGTGCAACTGCCTACTCTCGACTCATAGATTTTGCGAAGGTTAGAGAGATTTGCGATGAAGTGGGTGCGATCATGTGGGTCGATGCTGCACATTTCATTGGATTGGTTGCTGGTAAAGCAATCCCATCGCCAGTTCCTTATGCAGATGTTGTTTCGTTTACTACCCACAAAGTTTTGCGCGGTCCTCGCGGAGGAATGATTTTAGCCAAGGCAGAACATGGTGCTGCGGTTGATAAGGCAGTATTCCCCGGCATGCAAGGTGGACCACTCATGCATGCAGTTGCGGCAAAGGCAGTGGCGCTCAAGGAAGCCGCGAGTCCGCAATATCAGACGTATGCAAAGTCGGTTATCGCAAATGCTCAAGCACTTTCGCAAGGTCTTGCTGAACAAGGAATGCGAACGGTCTCTGGGGGAACTGATACGCATTTAGCGTTGATAGATATTCGAGGACTTGGAGTTACTGGCGCGCAAGCCGAACAATCATGTGATGCTGCAGGTATTACATTGAATAAGAATTCCATTCCATTTGATCCTCAAGCCCCATCGGTCACATCGGGTATCCGAGTAGGCACTCCTTCCATAACGACACAAGGTATGGGTGTGGCACAGATGTCGACTATTGCGCAGTTAATCGGAGCAGCAATCACCGGCAGCAAGCCGATTGATCAGATCAGATCGCAAGTCACTGAATTAACTCAGGCATTCCCGGCGTATCCTCGGTAACGTGCGCGAGTATCTGCTAGCGGGCTTTATCGCTGCGACCATCACATATCTGTTGACGCCGGTGGTGCGAAGCTTGGCTTTGCGAGCAGGAGCGCTTTCACCGATTAGAGCTCGCGATGTTCACACCGTTCCTACACCGCGTTGGGGCGGCTTAGCTCTCATCGGTGGGCTACTTGCGGGTTTACTCGCGGCAAACCAATTACCACTTCTTCATAACGCGTTCGTCGGTTCAAGGGACATCATTGCAATTGCTTCAGGTGCACTGGTGGTTTGTTTGATCGGAATTGCAGACGATATATGGCAACTTGATGCGATCACGAAGTTGGCGGGACAAGCGCTCGCTGCTGGAGTTATGGTGATTCAAGGAGTCCAACTTTTGTGGCTGCCTATCAATGGTGTTATTGCATTGCCAAGTTCACTTGGAATCGTTGCAACCATTTTGGTTGTCGTGGTTGCAATTAATGCAGTGAATTTCGTAGATGGATTAGATGGATTAGCCACAGGCATCGTGGCAATTGCCGCAAGTGCATTTTTTGCATTCTCTTACTTACTGGCGGTTGTGCACGGTTTCAGTCGTGCTGGAACAGCAACGCTGATCACGATTTTGATCGTAGGAGTTTGTATTGGATTTCTTCCTCATAACGTAGCGCCGGCCAAAATATTTATGGGCGACTCTGGTTCGATGCCACTGGGTTTTTTGCTGGCAGGTTCAGCGATCAGTATTACTGGGCAATTAGATGCCAATGCGCTTTCGGCTGAAAATCTTGCACCTGCATTACTGCCTTTGGTTTTAACGTTTGCGGTTTTAGCAATTCCGCTATTGGATCTTTCTTGGGCGATCATTCGTCGCACCTTTTCCGGCAAATCCCCTTTTACGCCAGATAAGTTGCATTTACATCATCGTCTTCTTCGAATAGGACATACTCATCGTCGAGCAAGCGCAATTCTTTATTTGTGGACTGCTGCAATCGCGTACCCCGTAAGTGCAGTGGCATTCATGCCACTGCGTTGGGCAATTTACTCTGGTGTGGTTGCTTGTCTGTTAGCGCTGTTAGCCACTTTTGGATTGGTGCGCGGAAAACCGAAATACTCAACTCGCTCTTTTGAATTAGAAACGTTACGACGTAGCGGCGGGCTGGCATTGATGTGGGCTGGGCTTATTGGTTCGGCTGGTTATTTATGGCGGGGACCTCGAGGTTTGACGTCAGCCCTCTATGGTGTTGGCATCATCAGTGCCCTCTATCTGCTCACCTTGGTCGTCTCTTATCGGACCCGATTGTTAAAACCGGCGCTAACTATGGCGTTGGTTTTCGTGCTTTATATCGTGAAGTTAGCCGGACTTGCTGCCCTAATTATGCTTATACGTCCGTTTCAAAATGGGCTCCATCAACTCTTCGGTGTGAGTGCGATCACAACCACATTGCTCTGGTTAGTGGGCGAAATTTGGGCATTTTTACGAATTCGGATTCCGACGATCACGCCATTAGAAATTAACCCAGAATTGACTGGCGAGAGAGCAAATTAGCGTCCGATTTGCGAAGCGACGTGAGCCGCTTTTCTAATTTCTCAATACTCCCAGCAGTCGGCTAGGGTAGTCGAGATGGATCTTCGTCCTTCCAACCAGCAACCTGGAGATATGGATAGAGCCGCTTGGTCCATCGTCGGATATCTCATCTCAGGAGTTGGTTTCTGGGGTGGAGTTGGCTGGCTGTTAGATCGATGGTTACACACCAGTTTTTTGGTGCTGGTGGGTCTCTTAATCGGAATGGCCGCCGCCGTCTATCTGATTTACCAGCGGTTCGGAAAGTAAGTTGCACGTGAGATTGGAGCAGCGTTGGACGTCTTAGTTGCCAGTGGAGAAGGATTTAATCCACCTGGTGTTAAAGACTTTATGTTCCAACCAATTTTTGGCTCTTCAATTCTTGCCACGAAGCCAGTGGTACTTGTCGGGTTTTCTCTCATCGTCATTGTGGCTTTCTTTATTGCTGCTTCTCGAAAAGCAGCAATCGTTCCCTCAAAACTGCAATTTGCCGGCGAATCGATCTACAGTTTTGTTCGAAATGACATCGGAAAAGATGTAATCGGCCACGATTTCCAAAAGTTTGTGCCTTTCCTCTTCACCATTTTCGTCTTCGTGCTCACCAATAACTTGTTTGGAATTATTCCGCTTATTCAATTCCCAACGATGTCACATATTGGTTTTCCAGTTGCCCTCACCATTTTTGTTTATTTTGTATTTCACGCAGTAGCGATCAAGAAGCACGGCCTGTTTAAGTACCTCAAAGACATGATGTTCATGCCTGGGATTCCAAAAGTCATGTACATCATTTTGGCTCCGCTGGAATTCGCCACTTACTTCTTGATTCGTCCACTAACGCTGGCAATGCGTCTATTCGGAAATATGTTTGCTGGTCACTTGCTGCTCATTCTCTTCACAATGGGTGGCGAATACATGCTGAACGACAAGATTTTCTTGAAGTTCATGAGCATCTTCTCTTTCGGATTCTCAATCGGATTCACCTTCTTTGAATTATTTGTGCAATGCCTTCAGGCATACATCTTCACGCTGCTCACAGCGCTCTACATCGCGGGAGCCCTCGCGGACGAGCACTAACTAGTTCTACCCATTCCAGCGCACGGTTGGGATGAGGAAGTAAAGGAAAGAAAGGTAAGAAAATGG
>CAYFKL010000025.1:0-1457 GCA_964343565.1 uncultured Actinomycetes bacterium | reverse complement strand
CTTCGCCGCCTACATCAACGGCGTTGCTCGTCAGCCAGAAGCACGTAGCGTCTTGCAGCCGATCGCGTTCCTTGGCTTCGCACTTGCAGAAGCTCTCGCGCTCTTCGGTCTCGTTCTGGCGTTCGTCCTCTAATTACTTCATCGATAACGAGAGATAAATAGAGAGAACTATGAACCCGATCGAATTGGCAGCAGGAGAGGAACTCAATCCGCTGATTCCGCATACCGCGGAGATCATCGTTGGCTTCATCGCCTTTTCGCTGCTCTACATCGTCCTTCGCCGCTCCGTCGTTCCCATGTTCGAGAAGACATTTGCTGCTCGTACTGAAGCGATTCAAGGTGGAATGGAACGTGCAGAGAAAGCGCAACGTGATGCCCAGATCGCTTTGGAGAAGTACACCGCCCAACTCGCTGATGCCAGAGGGGAAGCCCAAGTCATCCGCGAAGAAGCGCGCGTCCAGGGTGCAGCAATCATTGAAGAGATGAGAGTCAAAGCCCAGGAAGAAGCGGCCCGCATCACTGCATCGGCACAAGTCGCAATCGAGGCAGAGCGCCAACAGGCGGTTACCTCGTTGCGAAATGAAGTTGGTGCACTCGCAACCGAATTAGCTTCAAAGATAGTCGGAGAAGCTCTGGAAGATCAGGTTCGTCAATCACGAATCGTCGATCGATTCTTGGAAGATTTGGAGAAGAGTAAGTAAATGTCCACTCACGCGCTTACGGATCTTGGTGGCTCAAGCCGCCAATCTTTAGCGACCGCACGCACTCAACTCGATGCTGCCCTGAAAGGCGCATCTGTTGGTGAAGCGAATCAGGTCGCTGAAGATCTTTTCTCCGTAGTCGCTGCGCTGGATTCATCGACTGCTCTGAAGCGAGCCATGACTGATTCTTCACGCGAAGGGAAAGCAAAAGCCGCTTTGGTTGGCGATCTCTTTGGCGGAAAAATCTCTGCCAAGAGCGCGGGCTTGATCTCTGATTTAGCCGCACTTCGTTGGTCTGCTCCATCAGATCTCTCTGATGCAATCGAGCAACTTGCAATTGAAGCAGCTGCATCAGCGGCAAACATTGCAGGAGAACTCGATCGCCTTGAAGATGAACTCTCCACATTCTCGAAAGTTGTCTTGAGCGATCCTGAATTACGACAATCATTGAGCGCTTCGAAGTATTCCAACGAAGCTAAGCGCTCGTTGGTCAAAGATCTCTTTGGAACCAAAATCTCCGGTTCGACCGCGGGATTACTTGGACATTTGGTAACCGGACTACGTGGACGCAATATTGAAGGCGCTATCGCTTTCTATTCTGCTGCCACCGCAGCCCGCCGGAATCGTGTGATTGCGCTTGTGCGCAGCGCTATTGCATTAACGGCAAGCCAGAGAGAAGCCCTTGAGAAGACTTTGACATCAAAGATCGGTCAACCAGTTCGCTTGAACCTTGAGATCGATTCAACAGTATTGGGT
>CAYFKL010000024.1:4000-14588 GCA_964343565.1 uncultured Actinomycetes bacterium | reverse complement strand
CCATTGCAAACTCCGGAGAGTGACTTGAATCAGCACCTTCATTTCGGAAATTGCGATTAATTTCAAATACTCGTTCCAAGCCACCGACTACGCATCTTTTCAGATATAACTCTGGCGCAATTCTTAAGAAGAGTTCCATGTCATATGCATTGATGTGGGTCTTAAATGGTCTGGCTGCAGCGCCACCATGTAGAACTTGCAACATAGGTGTTTCAACTTCAATGAATTCTCGCTGATGAAAAGAATTGCGAAGCGATCGCATGACTGCCGGACGTAGCCGAGCGATGTCTCTTGCCTGTTCACGCATTATGAGATCCACATAACGCATTCTCACTCTCGTCTCTTCAGAGAGTGGTTTATGGTCTACTGGTAGCGGACGGAGCGCTTTGCTCGCGAGCACGAAAGAATTGGCCAGGACGGATAGTTCGCCACGTTTAGAAGTTATGACTTCTCCAGTAACAGAGACGATATCTCCTAAGTCGATATCACTCTTCCATTGATCCAACTTCTCTTGACCAACTTTATCTAATGAGATCATGACTTGAAGTTGTGCGCCGGCGCCTTCTCGAATGGTGGCAAAACAGAGTTTGCCGGAGTCTCGCCGGAAAATGACTCGCCCAGTGACACTTTCAATCTCGCCAGTTGCAACATCTATTTCAAGTTGCCCAAATTTGGAACGTAAATCTTCTAACGAAATACTCCGCGGGACTTCTATTGGATAGACATCAATTCCAGCCTGCAACATGCGGGCTCGCTTCTCGTGACGAATCCGAATCTGTTCTGGGAGGTCGTCCTCGATCTCGGTCATGGTCAGAGCCTAATTGTCAGTTCCGGGCGAAAACTAATTCCAGGCCGATCAGGGTCAAATCGGGCTCGTGAAATTCAATACTTCTGGCAATTCCAAGCACCAGCGACGCTAATCCACCTGTTGCAACAACTGCAACATTGTCAGAATCCAACTCCTCGATGATTCGGTTAACCAATCCATCAACTTGTCCGGCAAAGCCAAAAATCATTCCCGATTGCAAGGCTTCAACCGTGTTCTTACCGATTACTGACCGAGGTTTAACCAACTCAACTTTGCGCAACTGCGCAGCTCGGGCTGCCAGAGCATCAAGTGAGATCTCTATTCCGGGTGCCAACGCCCCGCCGAGAAACTCGCCCTTGGCTGAAACCACATCAAGGTTTGTGGATGTACCAAAATCTACGACGATCACCGGGCCGTTCTCGCCAAAGAGGTGGTGTGCTGCCAACGAATTCACAATTCGATCAGCACCAATCTCTTTTGGATTATCTACCAGTAGCGGGACTCCCGTTTTAGTTCCGGGCTCTACGATCGTGGTTTTTACATTAGGCCAATATCGTTGCAACATAGTTCGAATTTCCCGAAGTACCGCCGGAACCGTTGAACATACTGAGATTCCCGAAATTTGGAATTCATTTAATAACGCACGATATTGCAGCGCTAATTCGTCAGCAGTATCTCTCGAATCAGTTTTAACACGCCACGATGCAACCAGTGTGCTGCCTTCAAAAACACCTAACACTGTATTGGTATTACCAACATCGATTGCTAGCAGCATATTAATTCCTACTCTCTTCGTGAAAATCTACTCCGATATCAATGTTTTTTGCAGAATGAGTGAGAGCGCCAACTGCGATGTAATCCACTCCACTTTGTGCATAAGCTTTAACGCTTTCAAGTGAAATTCCACCAGAAGCTTCAGTTCGCGCCCGACCATCAATTAATGAAACAGCTTGCTGGCATTGTTCAGGTGTCATGTTGTCGAGTAATAAGAGATCCGATCCAGCAGAAAGCGCTGCTTCTATCTGATCTATTGAATCTATTTCAACTTCAATAGGTAGATTTGGATATTTACTCCGAACTGCTCGAAATGCATTATCAATACTTCCAGCGGCAACTATGTGATTATCTTTGATCATCGCCGCATCGGATAAAGACATTCTGTGATTAGTACCGCCACCCATTCTGACTGCAAATTTCTCAAAGATTCTTAGGCCTGGCGTAGTTTTTCTAGTATCCCTTACTTTGCATGTAGTTCCAGATAAGGCCTTGACCCATTCATTAGTTAAAGTTGCTATCCCACTTAATCTTCCCAAAAAGTTAAGAGCACTACGTTCGCCTAGCAAAATTCCGCGAGCATTGCCTGTGACGGTGAATATAACTTCGCCGGGATAAATGAAATCACCATCTTTTTTAAAGACTTCGAAATTAACTTGATTATCAGTTGCCACCTGTAAAACAGCTTGAGCAATAGCCACTCCTGCAAGCACCCCAGTAGCACGCGATGTGAAGTCAGCCTTAGCGCTCTGGCTCTCGCTAATGATGGCGACCGTAGTGGCATCAACTCCACCCGCTAAATCCTCTGCAAGAGCAGCCCTGGCTTGACCCATTACAAATTCAGGATCCAATCCAATCCGAATTAATTCAGTGTTCAACGCTTCATTCATAAAACCTCCTCGAGTCTCTCACTCCACTCGCCGGAGTAACGTTCCACAATTCTTCTTTGCCACTTTGGAGAAGTCTCTGGAAAATCTTCACGCCAATGCGATCCTCTTGTCTCTGCTCTTCGCAGGGCAGCACGCGTTAGCCCAATGGCAATCAAATGCAGATTTGTGGTCTCCCAAGCTTCTACACATGGTTCAACCATTGATGACAGGTCAGAAATCTCTTGCAATCGATCTAACGTTACCCGAAGTGAATTACTACTTCTCAAAACTCCAGCACCTTTAGACATTGCATCTGCAATTCTGGAACGCAACTTTGGATCGATCAACGCGATTGTTGCACTCGTATCTGTAACTGGTACTGAACTTTCAGGTAAATGCTTCTTTAAATCATCTGCAATTCTGGCTCCAAAAACTAATCCTTCGAGTAAAGAGTTAGATGCCAAACGATTTGCGCCGTGCACTCCAGTACATGCACTCTCACCGCAAACATAGAGTCCCCTAATACTTGATCGTCCGCGAAGATCTACTCGGACTCCACCTGATGCATAGTGTGCTGCTGGTGCGACGGGAATCAAATCAGTATGTGGGTCAATGCCAACTTTCAAGCAAGAGGCAAGAATGGTGGGAAAGCGTTCTTCCCATGCGATGTCACGACCATCTAGCCACATGTGCGGACGACCACTTTCCATCATGGCTCGCATGATCGCTTTTGCTACGACATCTCTTGGTGCTAAATCTGCTAGTGGGTGAATTCCTTCCATGATCTTATGACCATCAAAATCAACTAAGAATGCACCTTCACCCCGCACTGCCTCTGAGATTAATGGTTGCTGGCCTTGAGAATTTAATCCTAGATACATAACGGTTGGATGAAATTGCACGAATTCCAAATCAGCAACATCTGCACCAGCTCTGAGCGCAAGCGCAACTCCATCGCCGGTAGAGACAGGTGGATTGGTGGTCTGTGCATAAATCTGTCCAAGTCCTCCGGTTGCAATCACGACTGCTCGCGCCAATGCTTGACCGACTCCATCGCGCTGGCCTTCACCAATGACATGCAGGGTCACGCCACAAACTTCACCTTCGGCATTTTTTAATGCATCAATAACCAAGGCATGTTCTAAAACTTCAATTCCCGGATCTTGCGTAACAGCAGCGAGCAATGCCCTAGATACCTCTGCGCCGGTTGCATCACCACCAGCATGAATAATTCGATCTCTGTGGTGTCCGCCTTCTCTAGTCAGAGAGATCTCACCGCTAGTTGCCTTGTCGAATACTGCGCCTCTTTCGATGAGTCGTCGAACCGCAGCAGGTCCTTCAGTGACTAAGACCCGAACGGCATCTCGATCACATAAGCCAGCACCGGCGGTCAATGTATCCATCTCATGTTGATCGGGAGAATCTCCAGGACCTAGTGCGGCGGCGATCCCTCCTTGTGCCCAACGAGTAGAACCGGCATCGACCACATCTTTAGTCACAAGAAGCACAGATAAATCAGCACCACGTAATTGCAAGGCCGTCGTCAATCCAGCAACTCCGGAGCCAATAACTATGACATCAGCTCGAGTGCTCCACCCAGGTCGACCGGTAGGAAGCCGTGTCATTGGAACCTCACTAAGCCATTATCAATCAACCTAACCCCCTGGGCATAACCAGCGAAGATAAGTCGGGCATCTCCCTTGAAATTCTGGCCAATTGGCTGGAACGTTAGTGAATCGATGAGTTCACAATATTCCACTGTGAAAATTTTACTCAATCTTTCTCTTGCATATTTCAACCGACTAGAAACGTCTAAATCAGAAAGATTGAGATCTGAAATTAAATCCGAAAATATCGATACTTTCTTTGGGTCGTGTAATTGTGAATTCCTTGATGAGAGAGCCAGTCCACTGGAGTCCCTCATCGTTTCTCCAGCGAGAATGGAGATCGGCAAATTCAACTTTTTCACCATATTCTCAATTAAAAAAAGTTGTTGAAAATCTTTTTCGCCGAATATCGCCACCTGAGGTTGGACGATATTAAAAAGTCGGTTAACTACGGTAAGTACTCCTCGAAAATGTTTAGGCCGGTATAAGCCTTCATATGAATACCCAACGCTCGGAGGTTCAATGACCGGGGTATCTGCCTGATAAATCTCACTTTCAGTGGGAACCCACAACAAGTCAACTCCGGCACTCTCCGCCATTTGTTGATCAGCCGCGAGAGTCCTGGGGTATTTCTCAAGATCAGATTTACTGTTGAATTGAAGCGGATTTATGAAAATACTCAAAACTACGGAATCAACATGGCTACGAATTTTTTTGACTAGAGAAAGATGTCCATCATGAAGTGCGCCCATCGTTGGAACTAAGCCAACTCGACTACCAAGACCCAATTCCATTTTGTTTGAATATGAGTTGATCATTTTCATGAGCGATCACTCAGAACTTCTAATAATGTGGTTGCTTGTAATGGAGTTATTAATCCATGCTCTAAAGCTCGAGTGGCCGTTAATCGCCCAAGTGTTTTATAACTTACGACCAACTCTGGTGCTCGATCGTGCAATGCATCGAGATGAGAGCGAACTGAACCAACATCACCTCGAGCAATCGGTCCCGTTAATGCACTATCTCCTCTTCGTAAAACATTATCAACCGCGGCATCCAGGAGTGGATGAAGTAGGCGTTCGCTCTGATCTATTCCGATTTGATTTAACCATTCGCTGCCTTGAGCAATGACAGCAGTAATAAAATTCGTACTCCACGAAAGCGCCAAATGATAAAGCGGTCGATCTTTCTCTGCTATGACCAGTGGCTCACCTCCCATTTCTAAAACCAAAGCTTGAGCAATTGGCAAGAGTGGTTCTGGCGTAGTGACACCAAAAAAAGCGCCAGCGATTCTGGAGAGATCAATGCTTGTGCCAGTGAACGTCATGACGGGATGAATTGCCATCGGCAAAATACCTGTCTCAAGGATTGCGTCAAATACTCCAACTCCGAAGCGACCGGCCGTATGCATCACTAATTGACCCGTTCTTAAACTTCCGACTTCGGCTAAACCTTGTGCCAGTTGCGCCAGTGCGTCATCAGGAGGGGTCAAAATCAAAAGATCGCATGAAGTGGCTACTTCATCCGGTGGCAACAATGGCGCTTCCGGCAGCAAGAGTTCAACTCGTTCGCGGGAAGCTTTGCTGATGGCACTAACTCCAACCACATGATGACCAGCTCGAGCTAATGCAGCAGTAAGCGGTGCTCCGACTCGACCGGCTCCAATTAAGCCAATGCGAAGTCGCGCCACCTGCTCTTGATTCAAATTCATGGTCAGATCCAGTCCGTCGGGTACCGGTCGACACCAGTGTGACAGGCATTCATGGAAGAATCCAATCGTGCCGAGTTATGGAGTGGGACCTGTCTACTCCGACCACCCAATATTGATTGATCATCCGGCATCCCACGGCGGGTTAATCCTCAACGCAGAGCATCCCAACGGCATCATCACTTCTGCCGAATTTAAAACTGGTTTCATGAATCGTGGAGCCGAAGAAATATTTTCGGTGCGTGATTTTAAGCAAGGTGCCATGTTGGCGAACCGCCACTGTTGGAGTGCGCCATCGAGCGGAGAATTTCCCTACGTATTAGCGGTTGAAGATCTCTTAGGCCTAACCCCTTCTGATCGAGCAAAAATTTTGAGAGTAATAATTGTTGAATTGGATCGAGCTGCATCGCACTTGCTTTTTCTAGAACAAATTCAGGCAAGAGAAGAGATTCTCAAACTTTTAGAAAAAATTACTGGATCACGAATGCACCACCACTTCATTACGGTTGGCGGAGTGCATCACGATTTTGATCTCGAATTAGTCCATACTAAAACTACAAAAATTCTGAATGTCATGAAACCTCAACTCCATTATGCATCTCAAGCAAATGTTGGAATTGCTCCTTCTGAAGTGCTGCTTAGTCATGGTGCTAGTGGAATAATCTTGCGCGCTAGTGGAATTCCACTTGATTTGCGCAAACAAACTGCCGGATATTCAGAACTCAACTTCGAATCATTGATAAGAAGTAATGGCGACATCACTGATCGCTTGGAACTACTTTTCCAGGAAGCGAGGTTAGCGCTCGAATTAGTTATTAAAGCTGTTGAGTGCGCACCTAGTGGAGAAATATCAGAGCGGTTGCCCAAAAATTTGCGGCTACCTAAAGGAGAGTCTTACGCCGCAATCGAAGGCGCACTTGGTATCAGTGGAGTTACGTTGATTTCAGATGGCGGTCTTTCTCCTCAACGTATTCGATTACGAACCGCATCCGAAGGAAATCTTTCAGCACTTGCAGAAATATTGGTTGGAATGAATATTCAGGATTTGGAACCAATGCTTAAGTCGTGGCCATTCTTAATCGGAGATCTTGATCGTTAAATTGCATCAAGATTTTCAGGTGGGAGCGTCAGCACCCTTTCTAAATAAAGACTCGAGCTCAACATCAAAAGCGAACAAATAACATCAACTACCGAGACCAGGGTTTGTTGACGCGCATACTCGATTTCTAAAGTAGTTAAATGAAAAAGCGAAAATCCACCATAAATTCCGGTAAGAATCGCTCCCCCGGCCGAGGTAGCTTTTGCTAACACCACTAATCTTCCTAAAAAGAGTGCCTGAAGTAACGCGGGTCGCTTAACTGGAAGTGGTTTTCGATCTTGATCTCTTTCTGAAAATTTCGCTGAAATATATCGAGCCAGAATGAAAATTAGCCCGGCGAACGCAATTAACAGTGGAGCCGTACTCCAAGGTAATTCAGGCACTGAGTTGCCTTGATTCTCGGTTGCCTTAAAAAAATACCAGCCACCAATCAAGCCGATAACAATCAAAGTTAAAAGCGAAAAAACTGAAGTTCTTTTCATGTATCTAATTCAATCTTCTTGATTAATTCTGAAACTAAGCCTTTACCCGGTATTTGGGCATGTGGATCCAATTGATGCCAAGGTTTTAAGACAAATAATCTTTCATGTGCGTGCGGATGAGGTAGGGTCAACATCTCATCGTCTGAAATTTCATCACCAAAAAGAATGATGTCTAGATCTAAGGTTCGTGGACCCCATCGTTCAACTCTTACCCGACCCGCTGCGCTTTCTAACTTGATTAGAAATGCTAAAAGATCAGGTGCCGAGTCATGCCATTCGCCAATTACCACGGCATTAATAAATGCTGGTTGGTCTAGATTTCCCCAAGGTTCGGTTTCGATGAGATCCGAAGCCTGCAAATTCTCCAAACCTTCAGAGAGGAGCGCAATCGTCCGTCTAACAATCTCTTTCGAATCCCCCAAGTTTGATCCCAAGGAAAGAACAACACGGGTCATGGCCGAGAAATTTTCACGGAAACGTCGGTAAATGGAACCGGAATAGGTGCCTGTGGTTTATGAACTTCTACGTCAACGCTATCTACAAGTTCGAAACGTAGAACCTGAGAGGCAATTTTTTCGGCAAGTGTTTCAATAAGGTCAACAGCTGGACCCTGGATAACCTCAACTACAACTTGTGCAACTTCCCCATAATGCACAGTCAACGCAAGGTCATCATTTGCTGCGGCTTTTCTTAAATCCAGATTCAATTTCAAATCAACGACAAATTCTTGACCAATGCGACGCTCTTCCGGCAGTACACCATGAAATCCAAATCCACGGATACCTTTAATTGTGATTGAGTCACTCATCCCTGCCTCCATCGTGAAACAGTTTCAATAGCATCACGATTCGACCTGACATCATGGACGCGCACTCCCCATATTTTTCTTTCTGCCAAAAGTGAGGTGACCGCTACGGTCGCATATTCTCTTGCTTTAGCCGGTCGATCGTTAAGTAATTCACCAAGAAATCTTTTTCGGGAATGTCCAACCAGCAAAGGTCTTTCCAATTTTTCTAATTCTTCAATTTCATGCAATAAGGTCCAGTTATGTTCGGGTTCTTTGGCAAAACCTAGTCCGGGATCGAGAATGATTTGCTCAAAATCGACACCCCGACGAACTAAATCTTCAATCCGCTGACTTAATTCTTTTCTAACTTCTTTAGTTACTTTCTTGTACGTTGCGTACTGAGACATCTCATCTGAGTGCCCACGCCAATGCATAACTACATAAGGAATTCTCGCCTCTGCAATGAATTCCGCCATTCCTGGATCCGCCAATCCTCCACTGACATCATTGACGATGTGCGCGCCAGCCTCGACCGCTTCAGCGGCAACCCTTGCTCTCATCGTGTCAACTGAAATGATTGCGGGAGAGTGCGAAAGTGCACGAATTACCGGCAGTACTCTCGCCGCTTCTTCTTCATGGTTGGTGCGCTCTGCGCCGGGTCTAGTTGACTCTCCTCCAATATCAATAATGTCGGCGCCATCTTGAATCATGCGTAATCCCGAAGCGATGGCAACTTCAATATCCAAATTGTCACCACCATCGGAGAATGAGTCAGAAGTGACATTGATGACGCCCATAACGAGTGTTCTCTTTTGATGGACCAAGTTAGAAGGCAAACCTAAAACTTTCATTACCGACCTAAGACAAGATTCATCGCTTCAGCCCGAGTTGCCGGATCGCGTAATTGTCCTCGCACTGCACTCGTAACTGTCCGAGCCGATGATTTCTGGACTCCACGCATAGACATACAGAGATGTTCACAATCAATAATGACGATGACTCCAAGCGGTTCTAATATTCGCACTAAGGCATCTGCAATCTGACTAGTTAATCGCTCTTGGACTTGTGGCCGCTTTGCATAAACATCTACAAGACGAGCTAATTTCGATAAGCCAGTAATTCGTCCAGAATCACCCGGGATGTAACCGATGTGTGCCTTGCCGTGAAAAGGAACAAGATGATGTTCACACTGAGAAAAAATTTCGATATCTCGAACCAGAATCAATTCGTGATGATTGATATCAAATGTTGTGGTCAAAACATCTTCAGGCTTCATCCATAAGCCTGCGTACTGTTCCTTTAACGCCCGTGCAACTCTTGCAGGAGTTTCGATGAGTCCCTCGCGGTCTGGATCTTCTCCTATTGCCAGCAAGAGTTCTTTGATTGCTGCCTCGACTCGTGCGCTATCAAACTCCGCTCTCGCACCGCCATCGTTAGGAACGGAGATGGGCGAGATATCACTCATGATTGTTCCGACTGCGGAAATTGCACTGCCGGGCGAGTAGATGGAATTCGTTCACTCGAACCAGTCCATGCTGGCCTTGCATGCCGCTTTTGAATTGGTGCGAAAATCCGAGCAACTTCTTCTTTATCCAAAGTCTCTTTCTCAAGCAATTCCATTACCAGTGCGTCAAGGACATCACGATGTTCCGAAAGAATCGCCCATGCCTCTTGATGCGCGTTATCAATCAACTTTTTTACTTCTTCGTCAACAACTGATGCAATATCTTCGCTGTAATCGCGTTGATGCCCATAATCTCGTCCTAAGAATGGCTCATTCCCAGCGTTTCCGAATTTAACAGCGCCAAGTCGCTCGGTCATGCCGTACTGAGTCACCATTGCTCGTGCGATATTTGTTGCTTTTTCAATATCGTTAGATGCACCGGTCGTTGGATCATGAAAGACCATTTCTTCCGCAGCCCGACCGCCGAGCGCGTATGCCAGTTGATCCAACATTTCGTTACGAGTCGTGGAGTAACGATCTTCATCTGGTAAAACCATGGTGTAACCAAGTGCGCGGCCACGTGGCAATATCGTTACTTTGTGAACAGGGTCAGTATTTGGAAGAGCATGCGCAACCAATGCATGACCACCCTCATGGTAAGCAGTAACTAATTTTTCGTGATCATTCATTAATCTGGAACGTTTTTGCGGACCAGCAATTACTCGATCAATTGCTTCATCTAAAACATCTTTATCCACTAATTCTTTACCAGCACGCGCAGCCAGAATTGCACCCTCGTTCAATACGTTGGCTAGATCTGCACCAGTAAATCCAGGAGTACGTTTTGCCACATCCATGAGATCGATTCCTTCACCCAACGGTTTACCCTTGGCGTGAACTTCTAAAATTTCCTTACGACCTTTCAAATCTGGTCTTTCAACTGCGATCTGTCGATCAAATCGTCCTGGGCGCAGTAAGGCGGGATCAAGAATGTCTGGACGATTGGTGGC
>CAYFKL010000024.1:0-3900 GCA_964343565.1 uncultured Actinomycetes bacterium | reverse complement strand
ACATTGGCTTCGCCTGCAACAGCGCGAGCTAGCAAAGTCTTTCCGGTACCAGGAGGTCCGTATAACAGCACTCCTTTCGGAATTTTTGCACCCATTGACTGAAATTTGCTTGGGTTTGCTAGGAAATCTTTGATCTCATGCAACTCTTCAATAGCTTCGTCTGCGCCGGCAACGTCGGCGAAGGTAGTTTTCGGAGTATCTTTCGAGGCTAGTTTGGCGCGTGATCTTCCAAATTGCATCACTCTTCCGCCGCCCTGCATTTGATTCATAAAGAACAAGAAGATGAAACTGATCAATAAAATTGGACCGAGTGTCATCAGGATAGACATGAAAGTTGAAGTTGTCGGGACTCGAACATCCCATAGTTGAGGTGGTTGGTGTGCCTTTAGTAATTCAATAATTTGTACTTCTTGGCCTGAGATGTAGTTAGCTTGAATTCTGTTAGAACCGCCAACTTTTACTCCATTTTTTAAAGTCACTTGAATTCGCTGATCTCGATCGACCACGACTGCTGATTCAACTTTGCTACCGGCGATTGCATCTAATACGACGGCGGTGTCAACTTTCTTGAATGCCGCATTAGCAGAAGCAAATTGGCCGTACAAGAAAAATCCGAGAATGGCAATCAATACCCAGAACGCTGGTGTTCGAAAAAAGCGACGATTCTTCATCAATTACCTTTGGTAGTTACGAGTAGACGTGAGGTGCGAGGGTACCGATTTGTCGAAGGTTGCGATAAGTCTCGGCGTAATCAAGACCATAGCCAACTACAAATTCTTTAGGAATATCGAAGCCTACATACTTGGCTGCCACTTCAACTTGAGCTGCCTCTGGTTTACGGAGCAACACTAAGGTTTCAACACTTGCCGCTCCTCTTGACTTTAAGTTTTCACTCAACCAAGACAAGGTCAAACCAGTATCCAAAATATCTTCCACGATAAGCACATGTCGTCCTGTCACGTCGGTATCGAGATCCTTCAGGATCCTTACAACGCCAGACGACTTAGTTCCCTTCCCGTAAGAAGAGACCGCCATCCAATCCATCGTGGCATGACGTGGAAGTGCGCGAGCGAAATCAGCCATCACCATTACAGCGCCTTTAAGCACGCCCACCAGAAGTAGATCTTCCCCGCGGTAATCAGCATCTACTTCTAGAGCCAACTCGGCCAACCGAGATTGGATCTGCTCTTCAGTGAAGAGCACTCGCTCTAGATCCCCGGCGATATGACTTTGATCCACGGTTATTCCTCTCGTTTTGCTAGGAGTAGTCTGCCGGAAATTCGGCTGAGTGTATGACCCCCCGGCAGGGCGAGTGCCCCCTGGCCTCGCCAATCCGAAATCAAGGCGTCTGCCGCGGTCAAATGGGTCAGACTCAATGACCCGCCATCGACACCATGCTCTAATAAATAGAGTCGGATGACCCGGGTGCGCAAGGCCTTTGGCTGAATCGCAATGTCAACAGTCAACTCTCCGGCAACAATGGAATTTTTGTAAATCGCGGCCGCTAACTCATCTAATGCCAGCAAATCATCGCTCTGCAAATCAGCAGTCCGAGCCAACGATTCAATCACTCCTCCGCCTAAATGCTTCTCCATTAACGGCAAAATTTCTTCTCTGATTGCAACTCGAGTAAATCGCAAATCTTCGTTCATTGGATCATCGATAATGAATCCAACCTCGCTAGCAACTTTGCGTAAGGTTTCTCTGGAAATATCAAGTAACGGGCGATGATAAATTCCAGATAACTTTCTCATTCCAGCAATTGATCTCGGTCCAGAGCCTCGAGCTAAACCCATCAGTACCGTTTCGGCTTGATCTTGTAAGGAGTGACCAAGATAAATTCCAGCCAGACCTTCAGACTGGCAAACTTTTTCAAATGCCGAATAACGGGCAACTCTTGCTCCCGCTTCAATACCATCTTTTGTATTTACTTCCACTCTTATTACTCGGGTCGGCTGAATATCAAAAGTAGAAAGAATCTTTGACACTTTCTCTGCGTTATCCGCTGATCCCGGCTGCAATTGGTGATCAATAGTGATGCTCGAAAGTTTTACGGAGAAATGTGGTACTTCAAGTGCGAGTGCGTATGCCAGAGCAATCGAATCAGCACCACCAGAACAGGCAACGGCAATGGCATCGCCAGGTTGGAATTCTGCGAGCGACTCTCTGACTGCCTGACGAACCTGCAGTAACTCCGGGCTTGAGACTCTGGGTCGCTCCACAGGGAAAGATTAGTTGGCGGATAGTAATGCTGTCGCTATCCGGTCGATCGCCTTTCGAGCCTTCGTAGTTGCACCAGGCTGAACGGGAATTCGATCGGCCATGATGGCAAAGGTGATAGAACGACCCGATTTCGTTATGAAAATACCTGCGAGTGAATTAACCCCACTCAAAGTTCCCGTCTTTGCAAAATAAGTACCTGCTAAATCTTTACTGCGCTTTTTCATCGTTCCTTCAACCCCAGCCAGAGGTAATCCAGTTGCAACAGCCGTGGTTCGAGGATCCAACCAGACTAGAGCTAGTAGGTGCGCCAAAGTATTAGGCGTGGTTTTACTCTTTCGAGATAATCCAGCAGCATCAGCAATGTAGGTTTGCGAAAGATCTAACTTGGGAAATTCACGGGCTAAAATTTTCAGCGGAGATTCCGCCAATAATTTCGATAATTTTTCGGCACCCCTGTTATCACTCTCTCGTAAAACTCGAGCAATTTCTTTCGAGGATTTGTTGATATCAACTTCAGCGGTAGGAAGCATCAGGTCAACTGCAGTGAGAGTGAATAACTTCGCAGTAGAAGCAGGAATAAACTCTGATGAATTTTCTATTAAAAAGGTTTGACGGCTCACATCGAAAACTGCAATGCCAACTCGCGAACCAAGTTCAGGTTGAGCCAAAAGTGGTTTAAGGGATTCACTCAGGAGAGTTGCATCAAGTGCTGGAGCGATAGTGGGAGTTGGGGTGGGAGTGGGATTTGCAGGTGGAGCGGAATTAGAAGTGCAGGCTGCAAGTAGCAGTGCGACTGCGCAAAGCCCAGCCGCTACTCGCTTAAACCCGCCCACCTGAAGGCATCAATCCATCCATGCCATAAATTGAAGAGTATTTAAGACCTGCTCGAGTATTTCGCGCCTCCCACACCATGTTATCTCCCGCATAAATCGCGATGTGATGAATCGATGCCACCGTACCGTTGTAAGACCAGAAGACTAAGTCGCCCGGCTCTAGTTGCGAGAGTGGAATTCGTTTAGTCGCTACAAAATAGAGTGCGGCGTTCATGCGCGACCAAGACGGAGGAGTGAGGCCCGCCTTCTTGTAGGCTGCATAAACCAAACCAGAACAGTCATATGAGTTTGGTCCTTCAGCGCCCCAAACATAAGGCTTTCCAGATTTAACTTCTTTTATGGCGAAATTAAGCGCAATCTGCCTTTGATCGGAAGTTGTTCTGATCGTTTGTCTTCCAGTGAATCCTCGGTCTGGCCAAATTCGTGCTTGACCGGAAGTGTTTGCAGCAATATTTGCATTCTGTTCTTCAAGTAATGCAAGTTGGCGTTGCTGTTCAAGAGTTATGCGAACATTTCTTGCTTTAGTTAACTGTTTCATTAAATTATTTTGAACAGCAAGAAGTTGATCTACTTCCTTTTTCTGATTTGCCTTCACTAGATCTGCAGATGCTTTTGCAACAGCAACTTTTTGAGTTTGGCTTGCTTGTTCGGCGCGTGCTGCATCAGCGGCAGCTTTTGCTTCCGCCGCTAACTTGCGGGCTTGCTCCAGCCGACTCAGAACGACGTCGGTTTGGGTTGAGACATTTGAAATGGTGTTGAGCCGATCAATTAAATCTGCAGGCCCATCTGATTTTAAGAGTGAATCTAGTGAGGTAAAACCTCCGCCCATTTTGTAAGCACCGGC
>CAYFKL010000023.1:0-14786 GCA_964343565.1 uncultured Actinomycetes bacterium | reverse complement strand
AGTTGCGGTTGGCCACGAAGCTGAAACTAGAGGTGCACCTTCAAGTCGGGAAAAAATTTCCCCATTCGCTCCAAATCCACCTGTTGCAATAACTACCACAGGAGAAAAAAACTCTTCACCATTTTCTAACCGAACTCCTGTGACAGCTTCATTCTCTGTAATTAGATCGTTTACCCGAGCGTTAAGTTTAAGATCAAGATTACCTTGCTCAATTTGAGCATCTAATATTTTTCTAAATACTTTCAAGATAGAACGACCTTGATCAACTCCATAGTAAGTTCTTGCTGTCGAATATGGCTCGTGGCCATAAACTAATCGAGGAGTCTCAGGCGCAAATTCAAAACCAAGCCCTTCTAACCAATCAATTGTGATTGGCCCAACTTCTGCCGCACGACGAGATAGATCTGGGCGGGCACTTCCATGACTTATGCGATTGATATCTTCAATATGTGCGTCAATTGAATCTTCGATTCCCTTTTCATGCTGTCGTCGAGTTCCCGCGCCAGACATGTGGCCGCCAGAGACATGCAAAGTGCCGCCAATATCTCCAGCTTTTTCAAGTAGCAATGTTCGCTTGCCTCTCGATGCTGCTTCAACAGCACAAGGAATTCCAGCCGTTCCAGCCCCAATTACAATGATGTCGTAGTTCATTTGATGAGAACGCGCCCTCGAACCTTGGCGGCAGTGGCATATGCACTCGCCCCATTCACTAGTGAAAAACGAGAATCGATTTCAGCCGTGAACCTGCCACTTCGTAAATCTTCCACGGAGTCCACAACATGTTGATGAACTCTTTCGTGAGAACGTCGCAGCAAATTAAATCCAATCAGTTGATGTTCAAATCCCAAAAAACGAGGAGCAAGCAGACTTAACATTGGTCCTGCGCTGAAACCAAGTAGCACGTGTTTGCAATCTGCTCCACCAGCCATTAAAGCCTGACCAGTAACCTCGCCGCCAACAGGATCAATGATGACATCAGCCATTCCACCTAAAATTTCTTTGGCCGAAGTTGCAATTTCTGAGTTCTTAACACCAGTAACTCCATCAATATCAAGTCCATCTCGAGTTGCTACTGCCATCGATAGCCCCAGTAATTTTCCGATTGCCAAACTTGCCCTGCCCACCGATCCATTTCCACCGAGAACAAGTAACTTCGCTCCGCTTTCAATTTTGGCAATGTCGAGCAAAATCGAACGTGCAGTCGCCAAAGATGTTAATGCTGCCGCTGCTTGCTCTCTATCAACATCAGGGGGTAAAGGCACCAAGGCACTTTCAGGCAGTGAGAAATTCGCTGCATGAATTCCATCTCGCACCAAACCTCCACCAACACTTTCAGCGAACGCAAAGTACTCAACCCCGGCGCGATCTCGGGCCACCGCTGATGTCCCGAGAGTAAGCGGAAATGGCTTCGCTGGCGGAAATCTTCCATCCGCAACTTGTCGATCTAATGGCGAGATAGCTGCTACGACCAATTCCAACTCCACTGACTCAGGTCGATCCTGAACCGAGGGCATGCATTCGATCTTCCCCGGAGCGATTGCGCGCAGGGCTAAGGGCTGGGAAATGTCTGACATAGGATAAGTAGAATCCACTTCCACCTCGAACGCAAGAGCGGTAGCCTTCCCAGCATGTTCCACGAGGCGGAATGCCGTTCCGCTCTAGCCGCCCTTGAGCGCTTCATGAGAGCTATTGAGTCCCGAGAAGTCCAAGGTGTTATCCAAAGTTATGAACCGAGCGAATCGGTTTACGTCTTTCTCGAAGGGCCACGATGGGCAACGCACGGACATGAAGCTGTCTCTCGTGGTTGGAGCGCCTACCAAACCTCGCCCATGGCGGTCACGAAACAAACCTGGGTCGAAGGACCAGAGTGCATTGGCAGCGAAACGTTGGTGAGTATTCAAGGCATAGTCGATTTGGAGTACACCGCTCATGGGAAACCTGGCGAGCTTCGCATGCGATTAACCTGGGTCATGCGCAAAAGCGACGATGGTGAATGGCGAATTGTGCACGAGCACGCTTCACAACCGATGAACGATCCTTACGGAGCTGGAGATTGGGTTACAACATGATCGTAGGATTTAATAATAAAAAGTATTCACAACAAATAGATCGTTATCGAGTCTTAGCATTGCAAAGTCGAACTGACGCCGTAAATCAACTTTCACCAAGTGAAGCACGTTCCTCAATGCTTGCCACAATTAAAAGAATTCACGGAAATATCAAAGCAGCAAATGCTTTTCTAGGTGGAGATTTAAAGTTAGTGGTGCTTCCTGAATACTTCCTCACTGGTTACCCGATGGGCGACTCGGTAGATTCCTGGAGAGAGAAAGCCGCTATAGCTCCTGACGGAGTGGAATATGAAAACCTTTCTGCAGTAGCTTCAGAAAATAAGATTTATTTATCTGGAAATGCCTATGAATCCGACCCAAATTTTCCCAATATCTACTTTCAAACTTCATTTCTCATCGATTCAAGTGGAGATCTAATTCTTAGATACCGACGACTACATTCACTATTTTCGCCCAGCCCATGGGATTTTTGGGATCGCTACGTTGATCTATATGGAATAGAAGCGGTCTTCCCTGTTGCGAGAACAGAAATTGGCAATATTGCAATGATTGCAAGTGAAGAAATTCAATATCCAGAATTAGCCAGGGCTCTGGCTTTACGCGGTGCCGAAGTTTTCTGTCATTCGACCTCAGAAGTCGGATCAACAATGCTCACTCAAAAAGATGTTGCCAAACGTGCCCGCGCTTGGGAAAACAGTAATTATGTGATCAGTGCGAACTCTGGTGGACTCTATGGAGCAAACGTCCCGGCAAATTCAACTGACGGTATGAGCAAAATTGTCGATTACAACGGACTCACTTTGATTGAAGCAGGATTTGGCGAATCTATGGTGGCAAATACTTTACTTGATCTTGAAGGGTTGCGGCTTGCAAAGAAAAAACCGGGAATGGGCAACTTATTAGCCAGAACCAAAACAGAATTATGGAGTCAGGAATACGCACGCCACAGAGTTGATTCACCAAATGGGCTTCTAGGTAACAATGCCGCTGATCGTTCTTATTTTTTGTCTCATCACCAAGAATCGATTGCAAACCTCAATCACTCATCAACAACTGAACAAGGAACAAAGTGAGCCAGTTAGACGCATCGGTAAAAGTTAGAAACCCAAGGACTGGTGTCTACGACCGCGATCTAGCGGCACCAACTCGAGAAGAACTGATTTCAACGTGTCGCAGACTTAGAGAAAATCAAAAAGATTGGGAAAGTGCCGGAGCAAATTATCGTTCAACAATTCTTCGCAAATGGAGAGAAGCAATCGAAAGTCGAAGAGAGGAATTTATTCATGCTCTCACCGAAGATACCGGTCGACGAACCGAAAGCGCCATTGAAGTCCAAGTCAGCGTCGACGGCCTAAGCAGATGGGCTGATTTGGCAGATGAATTGCTAGATGAAAGTGATGAGCAAGTCACTTCATTGCCAGGAATTTCAGTTGCACCTTCCATCCGACCTTTTCCTCTCGTGGGAATCATCAGCCCTTGGAATTTTCCGTTGCTTTTAGCGTTGATTGACGCCATTCCTGCGTTAGCTGCCGGGTGCGCGATTGTTATTAAACCGAGTGAAATCACACCTAGATTTCTAGAACCACTTCAGAAAACTCTTGATGATGTTCCGGAAATCAAGAAAGTTGTCGCACTTGTTGAAGGAGCAGGAGAAACTGGTGCAACCCTGATCCAACATGTTGATTTCGTCTGTTTCACTGGAAGCGTTGAAACCGGTCGTATTGTTGCAGAGAACGCAGCAAGACATTTCATACCGGCTTCACTCGAACTTGGCGGAAAAGATCCAGCAATTGTGCTGGCCGATGCCGATCTTGAACGTGCAATTCCCGGAATTCTCTGGGGCTCAACCGCAAATTCAGGCCAGAGTTGTCTCTCTATCGAACGTGTCTATGTTCACGAAAGCCTCATTGAAAAATTCGCTGCAGGAATTTCAGCGAGTGCGATGAAATTAGGGGTTAATTACCCAGACCTATCTTCCGGTTCATTAGGGCCGATTATTGCTGAAGACCAAATCGCAATAATTGAATCTCACTTGGCAGATGCATATCAAAAAGGTGCTACCGCACTGAGCGGTGGAGAATTGAAATTTCTTGGTGGGGGCGCATACCTCGAGCCAACTGTGCTGATAAATGTAGATCACTCCATGAAAGTAATGACTGAAGAAACTTTTGGACCGATCATCCCCATCATGTCATTCTCTTCAGATGAAGAAGTAATTCGTCTTGCAAATGACACACCATACGGACTGTCAGCTTCAGTTTTTGGAAGTGAAGCGAGCGCACGCGCAATCGGTAAACGAATCGACGCGGGGGCAGTAAGTATCAATGACGCAGCATTAACAGGCGTCATGCATGAAGGTGAGAAACAAGCTTTCAAATTATCTGGCATTGGTGGTTCCCGAATGGGAAAAATATCTATACGCCGTTTCTACCGACGACAATCACTTCTCATAAACAGAAATTCGACCCCAGATCCTTGGTGGTGGCGAACCTCCTGATAAGGTCAGCGGATGTCTCGGCGCGCACTTGTCCTCTTTTTAGCTTTAAGTTTTATTTGGGGTATCCCTTACTTCTTCATCAAGATCGCAATTGAGGATTTCACACCTCTCATAGTGGTATTCATGCGGACTTTTATTGCTGCGCTGGTGATGATCCCCCTTGCACATCGCCGAGGTGATCTAATTCCTGCTCTCAAAGCGTGGCGATGGGTACTGGTCTTCGCTGTTCTTGAAATGGTGATTCCATGGTGGTTGCTTAATGATTCCGAGACTCGAATTTCATCTGGTCTCGCGGCTCTGCTCTTAGCCACTGTTCCCATTGTCAGCACTGTTATCAATTCTTTATGGGGCACCAAAGGCGCTTGGCATCGGGACCGAATACTCGGTATGACCGTCGGATTTGTTGGTGTGTTGGGTTTGGTTTGGCTAGATATTCAAAATGGGAGTGCGGACCTACGTTCCATTGTTCAGATGGTGTTAGTGGCGATCGGTTACTCATTAGCCCCCGCCATCGCCTCTCGTAAGTTGAAAGATATTTCCATCATTGGTCTCGTCGGACTCTCAGCAGCAATGGTTGCACTTATTTACTTACCGATAACAATTGCAACGTGGGATCAAGTTAAACCAACTGCAAGTGGCTATATTTCAGTAAGCATTCTTGGATTAATCTGCACGGCAACAGCTTTCGTAGTGATGTTTGAATTAATTAAGTT
Source organism: uncultured Actinomycetes bacterium (assembly GCA_964343565.1). Taxonomy (GTDB): domain Bacteria; phylum Actinomycetota; class Actinomycetes; order Nanopelagicales; family Nanopelagicaceae; genus CAYFKL01. The sequence continues at coordinate 9,507 of CAYFKL010000023.1, read as the reverse complement.
GATTGGACCAATTCGTATCACACTTGTCACCTACATCAATCCGGCTGTGGCGATTGCTATGGGCGTACTTTTCCTACAAGAAAAAATAACGCTTGGAATGATCGTAGGTTTTCCCTTGGTATTAGTTGGATCCTACTTAGCAACACGATCACGCGAATTGAATTGACCGCTTCGATAGCCCATACCAATACCCATCAACGTGAGTATCACCGCTCTCTTCGCTTGAAGCACCAAGGGCAACAAAAAGCGGAGCGAAATGTTCAGTCGTTGGATGCGCGTAAGGCATTCCAGGTGCTTTGTGTTGGAAATCCATCAATGTGTCGATGTCGCTTCTACCAAGTGCTTCGTTCATCCATTGATCAAAATCCATAGACCAGCTAGGCGCCGCCCCGTGTGGATCGCTAAAATCAATAAACGGTAATCCATGAGTTGTGAATCCAGAAGCCATAATCATTACGCCTTCAGCGCGCAAGACTCCTAATCTGCGACCCAAATCAAATAATCGTTGTGGGTCCAAGGTTGGCATCGAAATTTGAAGCACAGGGATCTCACCCTTGGGGTACATAACAGTTAAAGGAACATATGCGCCGTGATCCAATCCACGATTTGGTTGATGCGCAATGTCTTCGCCATCTGGGATCAAGGCTGCTACTCGATCAGCTAACCATTGCGCATTCGGAGTTTGATATTGAACGGTGTAGTACTTCTGCGGGAAGCCATAAAAATCATAAAACAGCGGAGTTCGTCCATCGGTGGCTCCAATAGTTAATGGTGCAGATTCCCAGTGTGCGCTCACCACCAGAATGGCACGTGGAATATTTAATTGACTGGTCCATGACCGCAGTTGATCGGGCCACCATGGATCATCCACTAGTGGCGGAGCCCCATGACTGAGGTAGAGAGCTGGGGCTAAGGACATCTGAACTCCCGATAGTTGAAATTTCAACTACTTTATCACGCTCGAATTCTCTTAGCAATCAGGTGAGTTGCCACCCCGGCTAAGAGACCCCAAAACGGCGCTCCCAATGAGAGCGGATGCATTCCTGACACGGTGAGTAGCAAGGTGACCATCGCAGCTTCGCGATACTGCGGATCTGAGAGTGAATCGTGGGTACTACTTCCAATTGCCGGGAGTAATCCCAATCCGGCAAGAGCGGCCAATAGCGCACTTGGCAGAGTGCCAAAGAGGCCAACCATGGTCGCACCCATCAAACCGATCAGAATATATGTCAATCCACAAACCACACCCGCGGTGTATCGTCGAGATGCATCTGGTTCGGCCTCCGGACCAGCACCTATGGCGGCAGTAATTGCGGCACTGTTTACGCCACTTCCTAAGAATGGTGATCCGAGAAACGAAAGTGCACCTCCGAATATCAATGCAGTATTTGTAGGAGTTGGATAACCAGAGTTCGTTAACACCGCCATCCCTGGTGCATATTGCGTGGTTAAGGTTAGTAAAGTTAATGGAAGCGCAAGTGTCAGCATCGAAGAGATAGAAAATTCTGGACTTACAAAAACAGGATTGGCTAATGCCCAACTTAGGTGCGGAGTCTTAACTTCATCCAACAAGAATGCGACAAGTAATCCGATGAGAAGGCTTGAAACAACTGGCGCGCGCCAACCAAAGCGTCGAGCAATAAAATATGCCAACAACATCGCAATCACTATCGCTGGATCGGTGGGCAATTGACGAAATAATTCAACTCCAAAATCGAAAAGCACTCCTGCGAGCATTGCCATGATGACTGGCCTTGGAACTAAATCAAGCAACTTTTGAAAAATACCAGTAATACCAACAAGGATGATGAGGGCCGCGGATACTAAGTAAGCGCTGACGGCCTCAGCAAGCGAGTGATCAGCTAATCCAGTGATGAGTAGTGCGACTGAAGGGGTCGACCAGGCACCAATAATGGGAATGCGATACCGAAGCGAAAGCAGCAAGCCGAATACACCCGAGCCAACCCAACAAGCCCATAGCCAGGACGCAGTCTGATTTTGCGTAAAGTGACCAACTCGAGCGGCTTGCAAAACCATGGCAACCGGCCCAGTACAAGAAATGAGCACAATCAGTAACCCCGAAGTTAGAGCGCTCCATGTCAATGCACGTGGGAAGTCCCGAAGATTTCTTAAGGTGGCGCTCATTATTGGCCTTCCAACACTGCCTTCGTAAATCTCCACGCTTAACTTCCTAACTCATAGAACATCTGCTCAAAAATGAATCTGGATCGTCGGCTAGCACGTCGCCACTCTTCAACCATGTCAGTGGCGCGTGCATAGCCTAATACTGCTGCAACTGCTTTGAGAATTTCAGCTTGTTTGGGTATCTCATCCGCACTTCTACCTGTAACCAACATGATTGCGTTTCTGATGCGAGTTGCTAACTTCCAAGATTCAGAGAGAGTCAGAGCACTTTCCTGCGAAATCAGACCAGCCTTAACGAGTTGTTCCAGCACTTTCAAAGTTCCGGGATGCCTTAATTTATTTAGACGCCCCGCATGAAGTAATTGTAGATATTGAACTAGCCACTCCACGTCGGAAAGACCACCAGGCCCTAATTTGAGATGAAGTGATCTATCGCTGCCGCGAGGTAATCGTTCAGATTCAACTCTTGATTTAATTCGGCGCATCTCTCGAACATCACTCTCAGAGATACCGGCGAGCGGGTAGCGATAAAAATCGATCAGCGAAACAAAGCGCTCTCCCAATAGTTGATCACCAGCGAGAGGTTGCGCTCGAAGCAACGCCTGACGTTCCCAGAGCAGAGCCCACTGTGCGTAATATCGTGCGTAAGCGGCGAGTGTTCGAACTAACGGACCTTGTTTACCTTCCGGTCTGAGATCAGCATCAACAATGAGTGCAGGTTCCGGGCTGGGAAGCGAGGTTAATCGCCTCACCTCCCCCGCGATCCAGTGCGCGCCATCGGTTGCAATCTTCTCGTCTGAACCAGGCTTGGTTTCGAATACAAACAAAACGTCTGCATCGCTGGCATAACTCATTTCATATCCACCAAAACGGCCCATTCCGATGATGGAAAACGTGAATGGCAAGGATTGCTTTTGGTTTCGTTCCCATTGAGTTTTAGCACTTTCTAACGCAGCCTCTAAGGTTGCAACTGCAACATCAGTAAGAGCTCTGCCAACTTGATCAACATCAATGAGATTTAGTAGATCCCCAACCGATGTTCGAAATAACTCCCTGCGCCGGACTGCGCGAACTGCTTCAATCGCGCCTTCACTCTCTGCTTGTCGACGTACAACAGAGAGAGATTCCGAAATTAATTGATCCGCACCGCGAGGTATCACTTCAGCGTCGTGTTCGAGCATCATCGTTGCCTCAGGAGCGCGCAACAAAAGCTCAGTTGCATACCTAGATGATGAGAGCACCCGCGCTAATCTCTGCGCCGTTGTTCCACTATCTCTTAACATCCTCAAATACCAAGGAGTATCACCTAACGCCTCAGAAATTTGTCGAAAACCAAATAGTCCGGCATCGGGATCTGGACCATCGGTGAACCACTCCAACATGGCCGGAAGTAATGCTTTCTGTATTGCTGCCCGGCGGGAAACACCTTGTGTTAACGCTTGAATGTGCGAAAGTGCGCCTACTGGATCCCTATAACCAAGGGCAGATAAACGAGCCTGCGCTGCTGCTGGAGATAAGCGTTGTTCTTCTGAGCCAAGTCTGGCAACTGCATTTAGTAGTGGTCTGAAGAAGAGTTTTTCGTGTATCTGCCTGACTAAAGTTCGATTCTCTCGCCACAGCGAGAGGAGTTTTTCGGCACTCTCTATGTCCATAGACCTTGCCAAGACTCTCAAATCTTGGGCGGATTCAGGTAATACGTGAGTTCGCTGCATTCTTGAGATTTGCATGCGATGTTCTAGCGTTCGCAACCAGGTATAAGCATCAATTAATTGTTGAGCGTCAGATCTACCAACATAACCATTGGCGCTCAAAGCACGCAACGCTCCTAGAGTGCTCTTTATCCTTAAATTTTCATCCGATTTTCCATGCACAAGTTGGAGTAGTTGTACTGCAAATTCAACATCGCGCAATCCACCAATTCCAAGTTTGATATTTCGTTCTGCATCCTTTAGGGGAATGTTCTCTTCTACACGTTTACGCATAGCCTGAACATTCTCAACGAAATCAAGACGGTCCCGCCAAATACCCTCTTCAGCCAAGTTAATGAATCGTTTACCGACTTCAATATCACCAGCTACGGCTCGAGCTTTCAAAAGCGCTTGAAACTCCCAATTCTGTGCCCAGCGGTCATAATAAGTTCGAAAACTTTCGAGTGAACGAACTAAAGGGCCATCTTTACCTTCAGGACGAAGTCCGGCGTCAACTTCCCAGAGCGAGCCTTCAGTCAAAGATTCATGGCAAGTTCGCATAACGAGTGTGGCAACCTTTGTCGCCTGCGATAACCAATCTTCTCCAGCTTGTTCATCTGGCTCGGCTACAAAAATTACATCAACATCTGAAATGTAATTTAGTTCTTGTGCACCAGTCTTACCCATTGCAATGATCGATAATGTAGTGGTTTCGAATCCTGATTCTCGTTTTGCTATTTCAAGTGCGGCCTGCAGTGCCCGATCGGCAAGATCGGATAGCGACGCAGAAGTTGATTCAAATCCACGTTCCTTTGTGAGATCTAATGCTGCAATTTGTATTAGAGATCTTCGATAATTTAAACGAAGTGCGTTCGCATTTTGAAGATAATCTTCAGAATCCACAAAAAGTTCAGGTGGTTTTTTCATTTCTTGTCCAGAGAGATATTCAATATCGCTCGGGTATCTAACAAAGTGAGTGCCTAAAGTACTGCTGGCTCCCAAAATAGCAATCAGCCGGTCTGCAAGTAATTCATCTTTAACGATTCGATTTCCAACTAACGGGTCGGCGTTGATTATCTGCGAAAGAGTTTCTAATGCAGCATCTGGATCTGCTGCATTAGATAGCAGTTCCATCCAGTTGTTCCACTCGGGAAGTAATAAAAGTTTTGCCTCAGCTGATGAAGTATCGAGGAATCCGGACCTGGCCAATTGGCTTCGATCACTTGACTTTCTCTCGTTCATCACCAGCCCATTCTATTGAGCGCTTTGGGATCGCTCTGCCACTCCTTAGCAACTTTGACATGCAGATCCAAGTAAATTGGACTTCCAAGATATTTCTCGATTGCGTGTCGAGCAGCGCTACCCACTTCTTTCAATCGAGTGCCATTCTTACCGATAACTATCGCTTTTTGACTAGGGCGTTCGACGTAGAGAAATGCTCGCACATCGATTAACTTCTTGCCTGTACTTCTAGGCAAAACCTCCTCGACCACAACAGCAATCGAATGCGGTAGTTCATCTCGCACTCCTTCAAGTGCTGCCTCTCGAATCAATTCAGCAATCATTTTAAATTCGGTTTCATCGGTTTTCTGATCTTCCGGATATAACTGGGGACCATCTGATAAGGATTCTGCAAGCACATTCAGAACTACATCTAATTGCAACGTGGTCTTGGCGGAGACGGGAACTATCTCATTCCACTCAAAATTTGCCTTTTTAGCTAACTGGTCCACTTCCATTAATTTCATTGGAAGATCCGCCTTCGCAACATTATCGATTTTGGTAACTAGAGCAATCCGCTTAATTGGCGCATCAGCAATTTCTTGCACGATGAATGTATCTCCCGCTCCGCAAGGTTCATCTGCGGGAAAGCACATAGCAATTACGTCTACATCTGCGTAAGTGGATCTCACGATCTCATTTAGTCGCTCCCCTAGTAATGTTCTAGGTCGATGCATTCCTGGGGTGTCCACAAAAACAATTTGTGCGTTAGGTGTTGTGACTATGCCACGAATACTGTGTCTTGTGGTTTGAGGTTTTGAAGAAGTGATTGCAACTTTTTGTCCGATAAGGGCATTAAGCAAAGTCGACTTGCCGGTATTAGGTCTGCCGATCAGTGCGATAAGCCCAGATTTCATTCCGAAACCCTGTAGGCCTCGGGCGAGTGAACGCCTAACAACTTTAGCGCACGCTCCGATGTAACCTTACCGAACGTAAAGAATGCTTCTATTTTCTCACTACCACTCGAAATAGCCTGAGCCAAAGCAACTTCTAGGGCATCAAGCGCCCAGTCCCCAATAATGACTTCGGTCGCCACATATGTTCGACCAGAAACACATCTCACCGCTGCACCTTGATTTCTTTCAAAACGTTGTTGGGTACTTTTTGCCAATGTAATGAGCTTCTGATCTTCGCTATTCATGCGTTCCCGCTTCAAAATTTTGTTTAGAAACTATGACCGTGCCAAGTTTACGACGGCGACCGATAGGTCGTTCAGCAGAAAATTTTAAGCCGGCGATTTCAACCTCAGTTCCAGGTAGTGGAACTCGACCTAGATGTTTCGCCATCAAGCCACCTACAGTGTCAACATCCTCAAGATCTTCCGCTACAAAGTCAGTTTCAAACTCACTTGCTAGATCTTCTATATGGAAACGAGCTAAGACGCGAGCTTGCCCATCGCCTATCCATTCGATGGAGGGAATGTCATCATCATATTCATCGGCAATTTCGCCCACGATCTCTTCGAGAATATCTTCGATGGTAATCAAACCAGCGGTGCCACCATATTCATCAATAACTATCGCCATATGCATCTGATCTCGTTGCATATCCTTTAGCAACTCAGTTGCAGCCTTATTCTCTGGGATGAAATTTGGTTTTCGCATGACATCACCTACACGGATAGCAGTTCCGCCATTCGAGTCATGCTGAACTCTCTTCGCTACATCCTTGAGATAGGCAACTCCGACAATATCGTCTACATCATCGCCAATAACTGGTATTCGGGAAAAACCTGATCTAAGCGCCAGATTCAAGGTCTGCTTGATACTTCTATCTCTTTCAATCCAAACTATCTCAGTTCGTGGAACCATCAATTCCCGAACCAAAGTATCTCCCAGTTCAAATACTGAGTGGATCATTTCGTGTTCTTCTTCTTCAACCAGACCGCGTTCGCGAGCTTGATCAACCAGATCCCTTAATTCTTCTTCGTTCGCGAATGGCCCCTCGCGATACCCCTTACCAGGAGTAATCGCATTTCCAATCAAAATCAAAAGTTGAGTGAGTGGTCCTAAAAATGCAGCAAGTCCTATTGCCACACTCGAACCAGGACGAACCCACAACTCCGGCCTTTGCTTTCCCAACGTTCGAGGACCAACCCCAACTACTACATAGAATACAAAGAGCATTAATAACACGGTGATTGCCAAGGCTTCTGGCTTGTTGGCTACGTTATCGAGAAATAATTGTGAAACAATCAATGTCGCTGATAGTTCACACGCTTTCCTAACGAAAAGTATTACATTTAAATAGCGTGGAGCATCGCGCAAGACCTTCTTAACTCGATCTGCTCCACGAATCTTTAGGTCTACCATTTCGTCGACGCGGTATCTACTAATAGTTGTTAAGGCACTTTCTGTTCCAGCCAGAAATCCTGCAAAAATTACAAATCCAACCGCGAGAAAAATTTGAGCCGTGTTCATTAATTCATTCTCCACTTATCAAGCAATGCCGCCTGAAGCGCAAACATAACTTTCTCTTCTTCCGGTTCGGCATGGTCATAACCTAATAGGTGTAGAACACCATGCACTGTGAGTAATTCCATTTCCGCAATGGTGCTATGTCCTGCTGCGAGAGCTTGGCGTTGCGCAAAAGCTGGACATAGGACTAGATCTCCTAGCAACGGCGCTTCTTCCATTTCATTTCCAGAGAATGAATGTGGTTCGACTTCGTCCATCGGGAAAGAGAGCACGTCAGTAGCGCCACTCTCTCCCATCCATTCCACATGAAGTTCTTCCATGCGTGATTCTGTGGTAATCAGAACTGAAATCTGTGATTGTGGATGAAGCCCCAGCTGTATAGCAAGAGATTTCAAAAGCGAATCAAGAGTTTCAAAATCAAAATCTGACTCGTTCGTCAGTTCGGCGATCAACGATCCACTCGCCTCTGGTTGGGTTGTGCACTATCCCATCGAGTGTATGCCTCGACGATGTCTCCCACGAGTCTATGACGAACAACGTCTTGCGACGTTAAACGCAAGAATGCTACGTCTTCAACGTCTTCCAAGATCTCGGAAACTACACGAAGACCTGATTGGGTGCCTCCAGGTAAATCTACTTGTGTTATATCTCCAGTTACGACCATTTTTGAGTTAAATCCAAGTCTGGTTAAGAACATCTTCATTTGCTCTGGTGTTGTATTTTGGGCCTCATCAAGAATAATGAAAGCATCGTTAAGAGTCCGACCTCTCATGAAAGCCAGTGGGGCTACTTCGATAACACCGGATTGCATCAATTTTGGAATCGAATCAGGGTCGATCATGTCGTGTAGTGCGTCATAAAGAGGCCGCAGATACGGATCGATTTTTTCATAGAGAGTTCCTGGCAAAAATCCCAATCGTTCCCCTGCTTCAACAGCAGGGCGCGTCAGAAGGATTCTAGTAACTTGCTTCGCTTGAAGCGCTTGGACTGCCTTCGCAACCGCGAGATAAGTCTTACCAGTACCAGCAGGGCCAATCCCAAAGACAACGGTGTTCTTATCAATAGCGTCTACATAATGTTTTTGGTTTAAAGTTTTCGGGCGAATAGTTTTACCGCGATTGGAAAGGATATTCAGGGAAAGCACTTCACCCGGCTTCTCATGTGGCATCTCTTCCAGCATAGAAATAGATCTCGTGATGGCTTCTTCTGAAAGCGATTGTCCGGCACGAAGGATGAGTACTAATTCACTAAAAAGTCGTTCAACGGTTGCTATTGCATTTTCAGGACCAGAAAATTCAATGATGTTGCCGCGAACTACAAATTTAATATCGGAATACTTCTTTTCGATTAATTTAATGTAGGCATCTTGAGCACCAAGAAGTGCGACCGGAGTGATTGAGGCCGGAATTTTCATAGTTCGCTGAATCATTGGTTCTATTCTAACCGGGTGGCCAGGCAAAGTCTCGACCGGCGAGTACGTGAGCGTGCGCGTGAAATACACTCTGTCCTACTTCCGCCCCCGTGTTGAAAACCAATCTAAATGGTTCTCCTTGAGCGACATCTCGCGCCAGTTCTAATAGTGAAATCGCCGCCGATGGATCGTGAGTCACCAGAGTTGAAATATCCGGATGATGCGATTTGGGGATCACCAAAATATGCTTTGGTGCAACTGGAGAGATGTCATTAAAAGCCAAAGCACCTGAATTTTCGGCTACTTTGCTCGCAGGAATATCACCTTTTAAAATTTTGCAAAATAGACAATCAGTCATCAATTTGGCCTCCCTTCAAACCACTTTCTTTGATACTGAAAAATAGTAGATGCAATAACTCCGGCATGAATCGATTTAAAAATATTTGGACCGATCGATGCAATGAGTGCGCCATGCTTTTCAAAGTTGCTGACCTCTTGTTCAGAGAGACCACCTTCAGGCCCGACAACTATCAAAACTTTACCTTCTGCGACTTTAGAGAAATCA
>CAYFKL010000022.1:11391-14811 GCA_964343565.1 uncultured Actinomycetes bacterium | reverse complement strand
GTGTACTCGAAGAGTGGGCGGGCACGAAAGGAATTGCTGGGCAGCAATGGTGTTTTTCCCGGTGCTGGCGGAATTTTGATGAGCCAGTTACATCATCCAGAAATATTGATTGCTATAGATGTCACTGCGAGTCGGCTGCCTCTAAGGAATATCAATCCCGGATGGAAGCGATACGAGACATTGACATATATGCCAGGAGTTCTCGCAGGTAATACTCTTTTCATGTCTGGTTTTGCTTCTTTTGATTTGGATACTCAGACTCCGTTGCACCCAGGTGATGTGGTGGCACAGGCTGAGGAAACTTATGGAGCAATTGCAAAGGTAGTGCAAGCAGCAGGCGGCACTATGGCCGATTTGGTCAATACGATTGAGTTTGTTACTCCCGAAGGTTTGCCAGAATATAAAGGCGTTGCAGGTGTGCGGCAGAAGTTAATGAGTGCACCTTGGCCAGCGTCCACTGGCGCAGTCTGCGCCGGTCTGCTGCGCCCAGAGTTCATGTTAGAGGTCTTTCCCACGGCGGTGATCAGTGCTAACAGCTGAAATAGAGGCAATGGTTGGATCAACTATTTCTTACACAGCCCCAGAGGAAGTGGGACGGGCATCGATTCGCTACTTTGCTCACGCCATCGGTGATTTGAATCCCCTTTATTTAGATGTCGAATATGCACGCTCGCACGGATTTCGAGATGTTATAGCTCCACCGACTTGGATTACCGAAACAAATCAGTACGCCAATGTCGCAATGGATCACGATGGATATGCGGGACATTTGTGGAAGATTGATTTTCCTAACACGCGATTTGTTCGTGGGGGTAATGACTATCAATTTCTTCAACCGATTTATCCAGACGATATCATCACAGCGACTTGGACAATTGAATCAATTTCGGAGCGAATCAATTCCAAGGGACTTGCGATGGTAACAATGCAATCGGTAGCCCGTTATACAAATCAAAAATCCGAGTTATTGGCGATTAATACTGAAACCATGATCTGGTCGGAGATTCCGGCATGAAATCGATTCCAGTTGGAGAAAAACTTCCTGAACTAACCAGGAAAATCGATTTGACCAACATGATTGCCTATGCCGGGGCGACGTGGGACTGGCATCGAGTCCACTACGATCCGGAATTTATTGCTTCAAGAAAAATTCCAGCTCCAATCGTTGATGGGCAAGCGCTTGGAGCAATTGTTGTCGAGGCAATTCAAGATTGGTTGGGACCAAATTATTGGATCTCACGCTTAAGTTTTCGATTCGCATCAATGGTTTTTGCTGGCGAGACCGTCAAAGTTACTGGCGTTGTCGGTGAGGCAGAAGCATCGAGATTGGTAATCAACGTTGAAGTAAATGTTGGAGATCGATTAGTACTATCGCATGCGGTTGCTGAGGTAACGCTGCGATGAAAGAGGTATATATAGTCGGTTCCGCTGAGAGCGATTTAGGAGTTACTAATAAGAGCATTTTAGAACTTCAGGCTCAAGCGATTTCTAGAGCTGTGAAAGATGCTGGAATAAAAATAGCAGATATCGATGGTATCGCTACCAATGGTATCTCTCGATTTTCTGCAACTTCCCTTGCTGATTATCTCGATATAGATGTGACGTTTGCTGAATCCACTTTCGCGGGTGGAAGTGCTTTTGAGATTTATGTATCTCGCGCTGTTGAAGCCATTCGTGCAGGAATTGTTAAAAATGTTGTCATTTCTTTTGCTTCAAACCAACGTTCAGCTAAATCGCGCAAACTGGGTGGGGTTATTGAAGATCACACACCCGAAGCGCAATTTGAGTCCGCGTACGGGCCGCTCTATCCACTCTCTTACTATGCGATGGCTGCGCAACGCTACATGTTTGAAGTTCCGGGCGCGCGTGCCGCAATGAGTGAAATTGCAATTTCTGCAAGGGAGTGGGCAAAACTTAATCCCAAGGCATTCCGATATGGAACTGAATCACTCTCGCAAAGCGATATCGAAACTGCTGACTTAATTTCTTCACCTTTGACAACGGCTGATTGCTGTCTTGTAACCGATGGTGGCGGAGCCATCATTCTGACCTCAGAGCCTCGAGATTTAAGGCGGGCAATTCGAATTGCGGGTTATGGAGAGTGCACAACTAATTCCTCAATGACTCGAGTGAAAGACTTACTCCACCAAGGCGTCTATCAAAGTGCAGCACAAGCGTTTGAGATGTCAGGATTGAAGCCGGCAGAAATCGATGTGGTGCAGGTCTACGACTCTTTTACTATTACGGTGCTTCTCAGTTTGGAAGGATTGGGATTTGCGCCGCGAGGTGGCGCAGCTGAGTTAGTTCTCTCCGGAGCGACTCGTCCTGGAGGAGCATTTCCTCTCAATACTTCGGGGGGCGGATTGTCGTATTGCCACCCGGGTCAATTTGGAATTTTGCTGTTGATCGAGGCTGTTCAACAGTTGCGAGGAGAGAGCGGACAACGTCAAGTCTTAGATGCAAAACGTGCATTAGTTCATGGAACAGGCGGAATTTTGTCTTCGCATGCGACCGTTATTCTGGAGCGAGCATGAGTTATCCATATTTACCAATTGAGGATTCGGTAACGGCTCCATTTTGGCAAGCCACCAGAAATCGAAATTTCCTGTTGCAATACTGTCCTGGTTGCGAACATTTTCAATTTTATCCGCGAGCACTATGTATCAAATGTGGCGAAGAGGGATTGGAATGGCGATCCTCTACGGGAGAAGGAATAATTGACTCCTGGACAGAAGTTTGTAGGCCGCCTACTGAAGGATTCCTTGCTCCCTACACGATAGTGAGAGTTAGGTTAAATGAAGGTCCAATCGTCTTATCACGGTTGGTGGAAAGTAATGAGGTTTCTTGTGATCAACCTGTTTGGTTGGCATGGGAGGAATTAAGCGATGGACGGGCATTGCCAGTCTTCACAACCAAGAGAGGTAACTGATGGACTTTACATTTAATGATGAGCAGAGAGCGTTTCGATCACTGCTGCGTGATTTCGTTGAAAAGGAAATCAAACCTGTCGCTGGTGAATGGGAGCGTACGGGTCGATATCCCACCGAGATTGTTGAGCAGATGAAAGAGATGGGTCTTTTTGGAATGACCATTCCAGAGGAATTCGGTGGTCTCGGACTCGATATGGTTTCTTTTTCACTGGTTTTCGAGGAGTTGGCTCGAGGATGGATGGCGATCGCTGGAATTCTTGGTAGTCATTCACTTTCTTGTTGGATGATTAATAGATACGGCACCGATGAGCAGAAGAAAAAGTATCTTCCGGAATTGGCTACCGGAAAACGTCGTTCGGGAATTGGTCTCACGGAGCCGGGTGCTGGAACGGATTTGCAAGGAATTCGAACCACCGCAAAGTTAGACGGAGACTCCTATGTAATTAATGGAACAAAGATGTGGATTACCAACGCTCGTTACGCAAATCCG
>CAYFKL010000022.1:0-11291 GCA_964343565.1 uncultured Actinomycetes bacterium | reverse complement strand
CTATGTAATTAATGGAACAAAGATGTGGATTACCAACGCTCGTTACGCAAATCCGTTGCCCGTGTTGTGTAAGACCGACCCTTCGGCGACACCGGCGCATAAGGGAATGAGTGTAATTTTGGTTGAACAAGGTACTCCCGGTTTTACAGTAAATAGAGATATCGGAAAACTTGGTTACAAGGGAACCGAATCGTGCGAGGTAGTTTTAGATAATGTCCGAGTTCCTAAAGAAAATTTGCTTGGTGGTATTGAAGGTAAAGGAATGCAACAAGTACTAGCTGGATTAGAAACTGGACGACTCAATGTTGCCGCGCGTTCAGTGGGAATCGCCCAAGCCTCGTATGAGGCGGCGCTGGAATATTCAAAGAACCGCCAGGCATTCGGCCAACCAATTTCAGAGTTTCAAGCAATTCAATTGAAATTGGCCACGATGGCGACGCAAACTCAAGCGGCCCGTTTAATGGTTTATTGGGCGGCTTCAAAGGCTGATGCCGGTGAGCGGGTCGACATGGAATCTGGGATGGCAAAGTACTTCGCATCAGAAGTTGCGATTGAAACTTCCCTTGAGGCCATGCGAGTTCACGGCGGATATGGATATTCAACAGAGTTCGTTGTGGAACGTCTCTACCGAGATGCTCCGTTGATGTCGATTGGTGAAGGCACTAACGACATCATGCGAACCGTCATCGCCAAATCTCTGCTCTCGGGTAAGACTAAGATTGAGTAATGCGAAGTTACCTCTACGTTCCCGGTGATCAGCCGGAGAGACTCGAGAAGTGTTTAGATCGCGGTGCTGACTTCGTCATTATTGACTTAGAAGACGCCGTTTCGCCTGAACGTAAACAGATTGGGCGGGACACCACGGGAGCGTGGGTGGCAGCAAACAGTGAACAGAGCGCGAAGATCTGGATTCGAGTTAACAATACTGCAGATCTCTCTGCTGACATTCATCAATCTTTAACTGCGGCCGTTGCTGGGATATGTCTACCTAAATGCGATGACCTAGAAACCTTGGCAAGTGTTGATCTCATTCTCTCAAATGTTGAGAGAGAGCGAGGTTTCACACCGGGATCTCTGGGCGTGCAGCCACTTATTGAAACCGCGACCGGAGTTTTGAATATGCGAGAGATCGCTACTGGTCCACGCATACGAAGAATGCTCATTGGTGAATATGACTTACGAGCCGAATTGGGCATTGTGAACGATGAGTCAGGATTCGAACTTCTCTACGTGCGCTCTCAAATCGTGATCGCAAGTGCCGCTGCTGGAATTCTTCCGCCAATCGCTCCTGTTTCAACAGATTTTCGGGATTTAGAGAAATTTAGAGCGTCTTGCTTGGAGTTTGCGAGAATGGGTTATTTAGGGCGGACGTGTATTCATCCGTCTCAGGTTGAAGTCGCGAATGGGGCATATACGCCGACTAAAGAAGAAATTGAACATGCTCATGACGTGATTACTCGACTGGCAGCGGCTGGTGGAGGTATAGCAGTTGATGCTCGCGGAAAGATGATTGATGAAGCAGTGATTCGAATTGCGCGAAGGGTGATAGAGCGTGCTGAATTTATTAGCTAACGAAAAATGGGCCAACGTTCCGATCGAAGATGGAACACCAAATATTGATATGAATCGAGTGGCGGTAGGAGAAAATAATGCGGCGTCGATTTTGGTGCGTTTCCCGGCTGGTTGGCGAAGAGATGCCATGGGTCACTATCTCTGCGATGAAGAATTCGTGGTGCTCAAAGGAGCGCTGCACTTGACTGATCATGTGCTTAAAGCTGGTGATTATGGTTTTGTTCCTGCCGGAGTTCAGCGGTATGGGTCTTTTACTGAGGAAGAGACCTGGGCATTCGCTTGGTTTGGTGCTCGGCCGGCATGGGTTCGCGATGCCGTCAAAGATGAAACTGCCCACGAAAAGACTGTAAAAGTTACGTTGAGCTCAGCACAACCCGGGTTATTAAGGCCGGCTACGTCGCTATTACCAGCGCTGTACGTTGGAATGGCAGGTAGTGAAGAGATGGAAATACTAGATGTTGAAAATGGAACTTGGGAGATAAGCAATAAATCTAGTGCTCACTTACTTCATCGAGTGCAGTGGGTTTCAAGCCAAGTTTGAGCAAGAAGTAGCAGGGAATTGTCCCAAGGGCGCAAAGCGCAATAGTGATGCTCCGGGCGGTTGCAACCGTGGTGCCAGCGCGTGCAATCCATTCTGAAGCAGATCCAAAGAGTGCGATTCCAAAAACTGCACCAATTTGACGAACCAAACTCAGCGCAGCTAATCCAGAAGATGCTTTATCTGGTTCGATAACTCGAAGAATTGCAATTGTGTCGCCTGAAAAAAGTAGTCCAGCACATAATCCGGAGATTGTGACACTCACCAATAAGATTGGTAGGGCTGCTTGAGAAACAGAAGAAATTATCAAATAGCCAGCTACTAGCCCTACTGAACCTCCCAGCATCACTTTCCTAAGATGAGTAAGAGTAGCTTTGCTTCCTGTGATTCGGGATCCAAGCGGCATGAAGAGGCACGATAGCCAAATAATTACTCCACCCATCAGCGGGGATAGTGCGCGACTGGTTTGAGTGAGGATAGAAATGATGAAAGTGGCGGCAGCGATAGTTCCGTTATAAATCATACTTGCGAGCAGTACACCTCTTGTTCGAACATCTGTTAGCCAGGTGGGATGGATAAGAGGGTGTTCAACTTTGTGTTCTATTCGATAGAAGAGAATAAGTAAGGCAACACCTGCCACTACTAAGCCAGATGCGATTGGGTAATTCGCGTGATTGCGCCCCAATTGAATCAGACCTGCACAGAGCGCTAATGTCGACAGACTTGCGGTAAAAATTCCTTTCACATCTAGTGAGGTGTCGCGTCGTGGACCATCATTTAGATATCGAATGCGCCACGCGCCGAAGAGTGCGATGGGAGTTTGTCCGAAAAGAGCGGCATGCCAACCAAAATTTTGAATGAGAATTCCACCACCGATCGGACCAACTACGAGTCCGATTGAACTAATCGAAATCCATAACCCGACGGCTTTTGTTCTAAATTCTTCTGCAACGTTTGCACTAAGAAGTGCACCTGCATTCGGTAGTAGGAGTGCCCCACCAAATCCTTGTAAGGCACGACAGGTTATAAGCATTCCGATAGAAGTTGAAAAAGAACCGATAAGAGCAAAAGTTGCAAAAATCAACAGACCTGCCTGGAAGCACCTTTTAGGTCCGAGTCGATCTCCAAGTGCCCCTGAAAAAGGAAGCATGGTGGCAGTCATTAAACTCAAGGCATTGAGCAGCCACTGCAAGGAGCCTGTGTCAGTTCCAAAAGATTCACGAATTGAAGGCAGTGCCACTGTAATGCTGGTGTTGTCATACATCACCATCCCAAGGCCCGCGGCGGCAACTGAGGCTACAAAAAGTGGTGACCGATTTTTCACGGTAACAAATCCATAAATGTAGAGAGATCTTCGGTCAAGGAACTTTGAGTGATTAATTCATCAACATGGCTGGGCGAAAGTATGCGCTCAGCATTAAGGCGAAATTTGAGTAGTACTTCCTCGCGCGTCAAAGGAGATTGTTCGCTACCTCTGCTGGCATCAACTCGATGTTCAAGATATGTGCCATCGTTTAGTTCGATCTCTAGTTTGGCCGCGAACGCTTTAGGAAAAATTTCAGTAGCTCGCTCATCAAGAACGACTTTGACTTTTTTGGCTAGTTCAAGTCGAAGCGGAGTATCCCAACCCGGGCCGAAGTCATCTAGGTATATGCCAAGCCCACCACCACCGGTTAGTGCTGCGGCGATAGTGAACGGTCCAGAGAACTTGGCATGGTAACCACTTCTGGGATTACTTTTTTCTTCTGCAGGTTCAGCAATAGTCCGCATGACAGGAGCGGCGACCCCCAAAGTAATCGACTTAATTTCACTCAGGTTAGATATGTGTTGGCGCAGTGCGAGTGCGCAATCGATTCCCGGATGGGTAAAGTGATTTGTCGGATAAGGCTTATAAACAGTGCGTAATAATTCCCAATGAGTACCTAATTGGTTAGTGATAGGCGCGGAATCATAACGGCCATCTAGATAAGCCTGAAAGAAGCCGAATCGACCTTCGAGAACTGTTGGCGGTCCAGTTACTCCTTCTCTGGCAAATTGTGCAGCAGTTATTCCGCTATGTGCAGCCCATCCGCAATGGATTCGTTTAACGGTTCCGCCAGTTCGGTTTGCTTCGATAACTCCCGCACCCATGCTGACCGCGATTCCCATCGCGTCAGCGATTTGTGCAGGGGAGAGTCCGTAGAGCACCCCAGCAGATGCAGCGGCGCCAATGGTTCCGCAAATAGAAGTTGCGTGAAATCCCTTTTCAAAAAAGAGAGAGTTACGAATCTCCGGTATGTATGAAGCCATTCCGAGTCGGTTGCAGATTTCTATTCCCACCGCAATTGCATGTTTCAGCCGCGCTGTTGAAGCTGTGGTCTCTTCGGCGACTGCAAGCGCTGCTGGAACGATGGATGCCGAAGGGTGCAGAACGGATGGCAAATGCGTGTCATCAAAATCTAAAAAGTGAGCTAGCGTTCCATTCAGTAACGCTGCGCTGGTAGCGGGCAATTTGGCTCCGTTTGCTCCAATGACAGTTGAAGTTCGGGGTCCGCCCCAACTTTGAACCACACGTTGAACAGCGGCGTCTGGCTCTTTTTCGCCTAACTTGAGGGATTCGGCTTTACCGGCCAATGAATTTCCAATTGTGTCGAGAATGCGTTCAGTCACATCTCTTTCAATGTCATGACTGATGCTTGCACTGTGTGCAAATTCTGCCAGAATGTTAACAAGTTCAGTCACAGTACCAACGCTAACGGTCGAACAGGTGAACCGGTGGCACCGACAAGTCTGAGTGGTGAGACCACAAAGATGAATTCATGAACTTTTGCATCTAGCAGCTCATCCAATTTTAAAGTTTCCATAATGTGTATTCCGTTTTCGACTAACAGAATGCGGTGTACGGGAAGTGTTCTATGGCCGGCGCCTGCCGCTATCTGTTCAAATGCAATCGTTTCACCGGCAGCAATACGAATCTGTTTTTCCGCTAACCATTCTGCACCTGATTCATCAACGCCAGGAACTCCGTCGGCTAAACCAATAAATTCAGCCTTTTCGTTCCATCTTCTTGACCATCCTGAACCAACTAATACTGCATCACCAGCAGCAACGTTCACTCCAGCTCTCTTCTCAGCGGCTGCCAAATCATCTGCGCTGATTCCGTATCCTGCGGGGAGAAACTTTTCACCTTTCAACCCAGCAATATCAAGTAGGACTCCTCGGCCGACGAATGGGGTCATAGTTTCAATGCCCAATTCGCTAAAGCCATCAGCTGATTGCACCTCATAAGCATTTATGCCGCCAAACATTTTTCCGTCCTGCGACACATGCGCCAAACCATCGATGTGAGTTCCGACGTGAGCACCCGTCACGATGATTTCATTTGAAGCTGAACCTCCATCAGGTCTAATCAGGTCACCGTGTCGTCGCTCGAGCACCATTCGATAGGGGGGATGGTTCGGCGATTGTGGCATACCCTTTTGAAACGGTTGGGCTAAATCAAAAATTTTTGCTTTAGACAAAGACTTGAAAATTTGATCCATCATTTTTCACTTCCTGAAATGATTTTTTCCGACATTAGTTCTTCAATTGTTGATTGCGATATCCCGCATTCCTGTAAAACTTCAATCGTGTCGTGTCCAAGTTGGCGCCCACTCCAACGAATTGAGCCTGGGGTTTCACTCATTCGATAAAGGACATTCTGCATTCTGATGGGCCCAAGTTGTGGATCTTGAACCGTTGTGATGGTGTCTAATGCCTGAAATTGAGGATCGCTAAAAATATCTTTGATGTCATAGATCGGTGCAACTGCTGCTTCAGCTTCTTCAAACGCAGTCACGACTTCAGAAAGATTTCTGGCTTTGATCCAATCTGCCACAAATTTATCGAGTTCATCGGCATGCTCGGCGCGCGTTGAACCTTTGGCAAACCATGGTTCCTTGATAACTTCTGGATGGCCAACTAAGTGCATGACTCTCTCTGCAATGGATTGCGCAGATGTTGAGATTGCAACCCAACGGTCATCTTTTGTCCGATAAGTATTTCTTGGTGCGTTATTTACGGATCTATTTCCTGTTCGCTTTTGTATCTGTCCGAGTTGGTCGTAAACAATCGGTTGCGGTCCAAGGATTGAAAGTATTGGTTCAATGATCGCTAAATCGATGACTTGTCCTTTGCCGCCATTACGCTCTCTAGCAAGTAATGCAGTCACGATGGCTTGCGCTGTTGCAAGTGCCGCGATTCCGTCGGCTAATCCAAATGGCGGAAGGGTTGGTGGACCATCGGGTTCACCCGTCATGGCAGCGAAGCCGCTCATTGATTCGGCTAATGTCCCGAAGCCAGGTCGAGAGGAGTAGGGACCGAATTGCCCAAACCCAGTTACACGTGCGATCACCAGACCCGGATTGATTCGATGCAATTCTTCAGGGGAGAGGCCCCATTTCTCTAGGCTTCCTGGCCGAAAGTTCTCAATGAGGACATCGCAATGTTTGAGAATGGTTTTGGCGATTTCGGCACCGCGGGGATCTCCTAGATAAAGGCCAATCGTGCGCTTATTCCGAGAGAGCATTGCCCACCAGAGCGGTACCCCATCCTTACTTTGACCATGGTTTCGAACCGGGTCTCCCTTCGTGGGGTGCTCTACTTTGATGACATCGGCCCCAAAATCTCCCAAGATGGTCGCTGCCATGGGGCCGGCAAAGAGGGTGGCGGCGTCTAGAACTCGAATACCTGCTAGAGCTGAGTTAGAGGGTGGAGTTGTTCCACCTAGCGAAACCACGTTCCGCACCGTACACGCTCGAGAGTGGTGGTTCAAGATCGAACGGCGATATTTACCACAGAGTGGAATAGGGTTACGCTCTGCGGAACAAATCCCCGCAGGAGGCGCCATGTCCACCCAGGGCAGTCAGACCATCGCCACAGTTGAGCGTGCAGCAGATGTGCTCTCCTTATTTGCCCGCTCGACCAGTGCCCATTTAGGGGTAACCGATATCTCTGATGCATTGGGCCTATCTAAGGCGGCAGTCCATCGCATTTTGGCCTCTCTGCGGACCCGTGGATTTATCGAATTGAATGAAGAGAATCGACGGTATCAACTTGGACCGACCTCGCTCACGCTGGGACTTGCCTATCTGTCGCGCATAGATGTGAGGGCAATAGCAGCTAGCGAACTTCAACAACTTTCTGCAAGTAGTCAAGAGACCGCCACGTTATCCATTCGTACGGGCGATGAACGAATCTATGTAGATCAAATTCGACCCTCCAGAGAAATAGTGATGTCTGTTCCCATTGGGATTCCCTATCCTCTGCATGCTGGAGCGTCGTCAAAGGCATTTCTGGCTTTTCTATCGCAAGATGCTCAATCGAATTACCTGTCCAATAAGTTAGGTGCCGTCACAGATAAAACGATCGTTGATGCAGATACATTGAGAAAAGATCTTGATGAAATTCGTGAACGTGGTTTTGCGAGTTCAATCGGAGAAAGACAGGCCGGAGCAGCATCGATAGCTGCACCTGTTTTTGATCACTCAGGAGCACCCGCCGCGGTAATCAGTATTTGTGGTCCAGCAAATCGGTTTCGAGATGAATTAGATGAGTGCATTCCATTATTACTACAAGCAACTAATCGAGTTTCTCAGCGCTTGGGTTTCTTGGGCTGAGATTTTAGTAAGTACAGAACGAAAGGCAGATCATGACGTTTGATTTGGTCATCAAGAATGGCACGCTCATAATTCCATTCACAGGTGAAGTTAAAGCGGATATTGGCGTGAAAGACGGAAAGATCGCGGCAATTGGTGTTGATCTCTCTGGTGAAAAAAATATTGATGCCCAAGGAAAATACGTCGCTCCAGGTGCGGTCGATGCTCACTTCCATATCGGAATCTATCGACCGATGGCGCAGGATGCGTTTGAAGAGACTCGTTCCTCACTCGTAGGTGGAGCAACTACCGTTATTTCATATTTCAGAACTGGTCAGCATTACTTAAATAAGACCGGTTCTTATAAAGATATTTTTCCAGAGGTTCTGGATGCAGTTAAGGGGCAACTTCATACGGATGTCGGTTTTCATTTAGCTCCGATGACATCAGCTCAGGTGGACGAAGTTCGACATCTTGTCAAAGATCATGGAATTCCGTCTTACAAGTACTACATGTTCTATAAAGGTTTTGACCTTGCGGCCAATAGTCGAGATTCAAAGTCATTTACTATGTCTGAAGAGTATGACTTAGGCCATCTCTTTTCGATCATGGAGTCTGTCAGTGCAGCTCAACAAGAGAATAAGGGCCGCCGAATTTCATTGAGCTTGCATTGTGAGCAATCGGAATTAATGCGGCTCTTTATTGAACGAGTCAAGGCGAATGGAAATCCACAGAATTTGAAAGCTTATTCTGATGGCCGCCCTCCGCTCACGGAGGAAGTTGCAATTGGTGAGGCAACGACGCTTGCGAATGCGGCGGGCACCAACATCAATCTGTTGCACTTAAGCAGCGCCCCAGCCTTGAATGCGGCTCGCAGAGCTCGTGCAACATTTCCTAATTTAGATCTTCGTTGTGAAGTGACATTGCATCATCTCTGTCTCGATCATGAGTCATTAGACAAGAAAGGTGGACTGGGTGGAAAAGTAAATCCGCCCATTCGCACGAAGAATGACAATGAAGAGTTATGGAATGGGGTGCTCGATGGAACCGTTTCGTGGGTCGCTTCGGATCACGCCTGTTGTATGGAGGAATCTAAAGGTGATCAACTTTGGCCTGCGCTGCCAGGTTTTGGTGGAACAGCACTTCTCTATCCGGTGCTGATTTCTGAAGGCCATCACAAGAGAGGCTTATCGCTAACCCGCGTCGTTGAATTGGTCTCGAGTAATCCAGCACAGGCTTATGGGTTATGGCCCCAGAAGGGGAGTATGACAATTGGTGCAGACGCTGATCTGGTCATTCTCGATATTGAAAAGAGTCAAAAAGTAACTACCGATATGTTGCTTTCAGCGCAAGATCACTGCCCATTCGAGGGAGTCGATGTTAAAGGCTGGCCAGAAACGACAGTACTACGAGGTCAAGTTGTGTATAGCAATGGTGAAGTGATCGGAGCTCCGCAAGGGAAGTACGTGCGTCGCGCATGAGAGCAGGATTGGCAACCGTCATATCGGGAATTCCGCTTCGTGAATATGAGCCATTGATCCGAGACTTTGAAGAAGTTGATACATATGCAATGTGTGTCGGTGAATCAGCAATTGAAACTTTTGCCGGTTCGGCATTCGTCTCCTCTATTACTACTAAAAGCCGCATCATTTCAGGAGTAGCAACCTGGTCGAGACCTCCAGTGACCACCGCTTTGGCGGCAACTACAGTTGATGAACTCTCCGGCGGTAGATATGAATTAGGAATCGGCACCATGCCGGTGCACTGGATGCGTGATCACTACGGAATAGATCCGCAGCGACCACTAGCTCGAATGCGCGAATATGTTGAAGTGATCCGCAAAGCGTGGAAAGCGCACTCAGGAAATACCTGCGAATTTAGTGGAGAGTTTTATCAAATCACCGGTTACCGTCGAATTGCTCCACCACTTCGAGACGAAATCCCTATCTATCTTGCGGCCACACGGCCGGGGATGGCGAAATTAACTGGTGAGATCGCCGAAGGTGCATTAGTGAATTGGTTGCATACTCGGGAGTGGATCGATGAAGTCATGGAACCTGCGATAGCTGCAGGAGAGAAGATCTCTGGAAATAAGTGCCAACGCGCCGCCATGGTACGAGTTTTAGTTGAGCCAGATCCGGTTCGCGCTCGCGAAATTTTGCGTCCTTCTTTTGCTCTCTACCAACAAACGCCATATTTTCCGGAAGTCGCCGCTTACTCTGGGTGGGATGCCAAAGCACTTCCAGATGCGTTGGTAGATGCCATGACCGTGCACGGCAGTGTGGATGAAGTGGTTTCGACGATTCGCTCCCGCTATGGGCACTGGGCGGATTGGCTGGAGATTTCCCCGCCTAGTGCGATACCCGGGTCGGATTTGCGTCAGGCGTATATAGATTTGTTACCTGTCCTTCGAGAGTTAAATCTTCCGGAGGGAGGTGTAGCCCTCTAGGCTGAGCGCCATCGCGAAACAGTTGCAAGCCAGGAGCCTGGAATTGGTTCGGTACAACTTAATATTTAAAACTTCATACAAATCCAAAATGAATCGGCCCAGACCCTTGACCGGACACCCGGCCAAGCCATAGTTTTTGCGGAACAGCGTTCCGCAAGGTGGAACCGACCGGTTCGCCCCCTAACCTGCATGGAGGAAACGTGCGCAAAACCCCTCTCGCCCTTGCATCTATAGCCGCAGCTGCAATGGCGCTTACTGTCATTCCGGCACAAGCCGCTGACAATCCTGGTCTGGTCCCCACAGGCAGTTGGAACTCCGGCTTAAAGGAAATCACCATTGGGCTTGAAGCCCCGATGACTGGCGTGTTCGCTGTACTTGGAATCTCCCAACAAAATTCACTTCAAGTCGTTGCTGATCAAATCAACGCTAAGGGTGGTATCGGCGGTGCTCAAGTAAAAATTAAGGCACTCGATGATGCACTGAGCCCAGTGAAGGCTGTTGCCAACGCTAAAGAATTCGCTGCTGATAAGACGATCCCATTCGTGGTTGGTCCTTCTATCACTGCTTACTACCAGGCAGCAGTTTCTGCCTATGAAGATAATAAGAAGGTCAACTGTCAACCAGCTGTTGCAGCAGGTGACTTCACCAACTACAAATATGGATTCCGTTCGCAGGATTACTACAAAGACACCATCAACGCGATGCTCTCAATCCTGCAACATAAGAAGGTCAGTTCGCTTGGCATGATCTATGAATCCGGTGCTACCGGCCAAGATTTCAATGATTACCTCACCAAAGTGGCTCCTTCCTACGGGATTGCCTACATCGGCTGGCAACAAATCAGCCCCAGTGCCACGTCACACAACGATCAAGTGCAGAAGTTCATCGATGCTGACGCAATCTGGATCTCGAACAACGCCTACGGTGCATTGACAGCAAAAGCTGCAAAAGCATTGAACTATAAAGGCCAAGTTGTCGGTGGCTCAGGATCGCAGAACATCGCATTCCATGAGGCGGGTGGCAAAGACTTTGCTGGCGAATACATGGCTGCACCGAACTATCAATACCCGGTTCGCGACAAGTCGAAGTGGCAGCCAGGTTACAAGGCACACATTGA
>CAYFKL010000021.1:8942-14872 GCA_964343565.1 uncultured Actinomycetes bacterium | reverse complement strand
TTTTGATGTTGCTGAAAATATTTCAAGGAGTTAGCTACGTCTGAATCGGTTACAAATTCAACATAAGCCTCATCAAATACCACAGTTACATGTTCGGGTACTTGCTTAAAAAATTCCTCAAACTCAGAAGCGCGAACTGCAGTTCCAGTTGGATTATTCGGCGTGCAAAGAAAGATAAGTCGCGTGCGATCTGTTATCGCGGCTGCCATTGCTGAAAGATCGTGTGTTTCATCTGCACGAAGTGGAATAGCAACATTCGTTACTGCATTGATCGGAGCCACGATCGGATACGCCTCAAAAGAACGCCAGGCGTGAATCATTTCATCGCCTGGATTAGCGACCGCCTGAACTACTTGCTGCAAGATTCCAACTGAGCCTGTACCACATACAAAGTTATCCATTGGGAGGTTAAATTTTTCACTAAGCGCTGTAGTTAAACGAGTACTTGCAAAATCTGGATATCGATTGATTTGATCAAAATTTAGCTCAGCTAAAAGTTCAGGCAATGTCGAATAGGGATTCTCGTTAGATGAGATTTTGAAGGATCGAATTCCTGGTTTAGTCGCTGGAGGTTTCCCCGCAACGTAGGTCGGTACCTTCGATAAGCCATCCCGCACCTGCTAACCATACGCGGGAATGGCTCTTCTTAACCTTCAGCAAGTAGGTTAGGCAGGTCACGAGAGGGGGTTTGATGCCTCACACTCCAGCGGCGACTGAGCTGGTGCAACTGCTTACCCCGACCGGGGAGCGAGTGACGCACCCGGATTACCCTCTCGATATTTCCACCGATGAGATCAAATCGCTTTATCGCGATCTAGTGATGGTGCGCAGATTCGATGCTGAAGCGACAGCGTTGCAACGCCAGGGAGAACTTGGCCTATGGGCGCAATCACTTGGACAGGAAGCCGCACAGGTTGGTTCCGGACGAGCGCTGGAACGTGGTGATTACGCTTTTCCTACTTATCGTGAACACGGTGTGGCATGGGCTAAAGGAGTTCCACCTAAGCAATTACTAGGACTCTACCGAGGCATCGACAATGGTGGTTGGGATGCACGGGTAAATGAATTTCATTCATACACATTGGTAATTGGATCTCAAACATTGCATGCCACTGGATATGCCATGGGATTGGCTCGGGACGCTAAGAAAAGTGGTGAACGATGTGGCGCGGTAATTGCTTATTTTGGTGACGGCGCAACTTCGCAAGGCGATGTGAATGAAGCATTTGTTTATGCATCTGTCTTTCATGCTCCGGTTGTCTTCTTCTGTCAAAATAATCAATGGGCGATCTCATCTCCAATTGAATCTCAAACTAAAGTTCCGCTCTATCAAAGAGCCTGGGGTTTTGGTTTTGATGGCATTCGCGTAGATGGAAATGATGTACTGGCATGCCTGGCAGTAACGCGTAAAGCCTTGGCAAACGCTAGAGCCGGAGAAGGCCCAACTTTTGTGGAGGCTTTCACATATCGCATGGGAGCTCATACAACATCAGATGATCCAAGTCGTTATCGTTTAGCGAAAGAACTGACTGAATGGCAAGAGAAAGATCCGATTGCTCGTGTTAAGACTTATTTAGAAAAGAATTCTTTGGCTGATGAAAACTTTTTCCGCGAAGTCGAAGAACAAGCAGATCAAATGGCAACTTCACTTCGTTTCGACATCATTAATGCCGAAGATCCAGTTGTTGAATCAATGTTTGAAAATGTCTACGCCGAACCGCACCCCACATTGAACCAAGAGCGTGATGTTTATTTGAATTATCTTGATTCTTTTGAGGATGGTGGAGCATGACTCCACTAGGTAAAGCAATCAATTCCGGTTTGCGCAGAGCCATGATTGAAGATGATCGAGTACTTATCATGGGCGAAGATGTTGGCGCACTTGGTGGAGTATTTCGAATTACAGAAGGATTGGCAGAAGAATTTGGTGATGATCGAGTTATTGATACTCCATTAGCCGAATCCGGAATTATTGGCACGGCTATTGGTTTAGCAATGCGCGGTTATCGTCCCGTGTGTGAGATTCAATTCGATGGTTTCGTCTATCCAGCATTTGATCAAATCACATCGCAGTTATCAAAAATGAGAGCACGGTCAAAAGGCACTATTTCACTACCTGTAGTGATTCGAATTCCATTTGGTGGCGGAATTGGAGCTGTTGAACATCACTCAGAAAGTAATGAAACATATTTTGCTCATACCGCTGGTCTTCGAGTCGTTACCTGTTCAAATCCAAACGATGCATATTGGATGATTCAACAATCCATTCAATCTGATGATCCAGTAATTTTCTTTGAACCTAAGAGACGATATTGGGATAAAGGCGAGATCAACGAATCAAAACCGACGCTAGAACTTCATCAGTCAGCAATTTTAAGAAGTGGCCATGACCTCACATTGCTTTCATATGGACCAACCGTTAAGACCGCACTAGAAGTTGCTCAAGTATGTGAAGGGGAAGGTCGAGATATTGAGGTAATCGATCTTCGTTCTCTCTCACCTTTAGATATGGCACCAGTTTTTGAATCAGTGCATAAGACCGGTCGTGTTGTGGTACTGCATGAGGCTCCAACTTTTCTGGGGTTGGGAGCAGAATTAGCCGCACAAATCACGGAAGAGTGCTTCTATTCACTTGATGCACCGGTACTACGTGTTGGAGGATTCAATATTCCGTATCCACCTTCCCGGCTAGAAGAGTTTTATCTTCCCGATTTAGATCGCACTCTAGATGCGATCGATAGAGCATTTGGATTCTAAGGAGATGAGCGATGCATCGTGAATTTAAATTACCCGATGTAGGTGAAGGCTTAACCGAAGCTGAAATATTGCATTGGTATGTAAACGTGGGAGATAGCGTCGCTGTTAATCAAATGATCTGCGAGATTGAAACGGCTAAAGCCGCTGTTGAACTTCCATCACCATATGCCGGCACGGTAGTTGCATTAAATGTTGAAAAAGGCGCAACCATTGATGTTGGAACGGTGATTATTACCATCGATGACGGCGAAGGTGTAAGTGAATTTCCAAATGCTGATTCCGCTTCAAAGAATGTGCTGGTTGGCTATGGAGTCAAAGAGGGAGATGCGCCAGTTCGTCGTTCGAGGCGAGGAGTAAATTCACCAAAAGGTGAAGTCGGCGAAAATATTGTGATCGAAATGCACGACGGGCCTGTCATGGCGAAGCCTCCGGTTCGTAAATTAGCGAAAGATCTTGGAGTTGATATCCGCCGAATCAGAAAGAGCGGAAACATTACGAGAACTGACGTTTTGGATGCTGCGCTCGCTAAACATGGCTTAGAGCAACCTCCAGCCACAACTTATGACCCACATCGTGAAGAGAGACTTCCAATCAAGGGTGTAATCAAAGAGATGGCACAAGCGATGGTGACTTCAGCATTCACCGCACCGCATGTCACCATTTGGGTTCGCTTAGATATGTCTAAGGCGTTGAAACTGATTAAACGGTTGAAAGAGTATCCAGAATTAGAAGGCGTTCGAGTTTCGCCACTTTTGCTCATCTCTGCAGCGATGATTCAAGCAGCAAAAGATTTCCCTAAATTAAATTCAACCTGGGATGAAGCAAACCAAGAAATAATTCTGCGTAAATATATAAATCTTGGAATAGCAGCAGCAACGCCACGAGGATTACTCGTTCCAGTTATTCACGAAGCACAAGATATGGATCTTCCAACATTAGGTAAGGCGTTGATGGAGTTAGTGGATACCGCTCGCGAAGGGCGAACACTTCCGACCAAAATGCAGCATGGAACGATGACCATCACAAATATTGGAGTCTTGGGAATCGATGGAGGCACACCGATTTTAACTCCCGGACAGGGAGCAATTTTGGCGGTAGGTCAAATCCAAGATATTCCATGGAATGTGAATGGAAAGATAAAGATTCGACCTGTGTGTGAACTTTCGCTCTCGTTCGATCATCGAATGATTGATGGAGAAGGCGGATCAAGATTCTTGGCGCGAATCAGAGAGTTACTGCTCCACCCTGGAGAACTGCTTGGCAGTTTTTCTGATGAAGATTAGAAATTAATAACTGCTCGAATTATTTCATCTCCATGATCTCGCACTTGTGTTACTGCATCTACCGGATTAGTAAAGGTGTGGGTTACTAAATCGGCTACTGGAATCACGCCCGCTTGAACTAGCGCGATTGCAGCGCGGTATCTCCCAGCACCACCCCGCATACCAATAATGCTGAAATCTTTTAGTAAGAGATTCCGCATGGAGTATTCGGTAGCAGGTGCCCCCACCATACAAATCGTTGATCCTGCTGGCGCTGCTTCCAAAAGTTGCTTCGTTGCCAGGTCGTTAGCTGAAGTTTCTATATATAGATGGTCTTGGTAAGAGGTGCTCTCTTCTGCATGTAGTCCCCAAGATTGTGCAAAGGCACGACGGTTTGCCTTTGGTTCCACAAGCGAAATTTCCATTCCTGATTTACTTAGCAGCAATCCAATAACAAGACCCATCGGGCCGGCACCAATGATGGTCACTCGATCGGATGAAGGAATTCGATCTTTCACTCGGAGTGCAACCGCTATTGGTTCTAAAACAGTGGCAGCATTTTCAGGAAAGTTCTCGGGAAGTTCGTGCAGAGATCTTTCTGGTAGCAATACTTGAGTTGCGAAGAGTCCATCCGTGTTCATACCTAGAAATCGATATTGAGCGCAAGCATAAGAGCGATCGCTCAAGCACTCCTTGCATCGTCGACATACCAACGCTGGATCAACCGTAAAGCGTTTACCTTTCCAAACAACTTCGCCATCGTGCCCGAGAACCAGTGGAGTTCCTAGAATTCCCATCGATCCATGAATATCCGTTCCACACACGCCGACAGATTTAACATCAACCAATACTTGCTCTGCTGTTGGTTTAGGAATTGCTACTTCTTCAACTTCAAAATGACCAGGTCTAGTCAATCGCCAAACTTTGCCAACCGCTTTAGATTTTAAAGTTTCGCTGTTCATGGCGTCATCGCCAATCCGGCAAGAAAACCTTGACCAAGTTTTTGATCACCTTCGATGGTTGGTAGATCTTGCTCTCGCCCTTCGCGTCCTGCGAAGTACAAATACCATTGATGTTCTGTCATAGTTATTACTGACGTTACTTGTTCAAGTTGTTTAACTTGTTCAACTCGGCCTTCACTATTCATGCTAAATGCAAGATCAACATAGTTAGGTACTCTTAATACGATTGATTGACCGTTAGTGATACCACTTCGTTTGGCAATCACTACTGGGAGGCTGTGGTGGAAAATTCCCATCGTGTAAGCAGCACCAGGACCAGATAACGTCGCACTCTTTCCAAGAGATACGCGTAGATCTTGACTATGAGTCCACACATCCAGAACGCGTCGACCATAGAGTTGACCTAATTCAATTTCACTCATTCCGCCAAATAAGATTTTTTCACTTAGATCTCGCTGATCTAATTTCCAAAATTCATTAAGTAAATTTGTAATGTCAATGAATTCACCAAAGATCACTTCGCCAGTTCGTGAGCGGCGGTATTCAACGCCGATCTCAGTAAAGGCGCCAAAGGCTGATTTAACGTGTGGTTTATCAACGTCGATATCAGGGTGATCGCTCTCCGGGCCTGGTGAACCTAAGACCCTGGATTCCAGATCAGCGATGTGGCTAATGAGGTCTTTGCGACTCCAGCCAGGGCAGGGAGTTGGCTCTTCCCACTCGGCATTAGATAAGTGCTTACCCAATGCCATGATCTCGTGTATCGAATCGAGCCACGCCAGACGCATGATTTCAGAACTTTGCTCCATAGTGGGAAGGTATTACCTATGCGCACCGCTGTCATCCAACTTCGAAGTGATTTAAGCGAACCTATTCCCAATCGGATTGAGCGGGCAGCTTCGATGGTTCGTTCACAACAGGGCGCTGACTTCGTGATACTGCCGGAATT
>CAYFKL010000021.1:0-8842 GCA_964343565.1 uncultured Actinomycetes bacterium | reverse complement strand
TCGTTTCCGTAGATCTACCGTGGGGACGCGCTGGAATGAGCATCTGTTATGACGTGCGTTTCCCAGAGTTTTATCGAGCTCAACTCGATCAAGGTGCGGAAATATTTCTTATACCTTCTGCTTGGCCCGAACGACGTATCGCCCACTGGTCTGCGCTTACACGCGCACGCGCCATCGAGAATCAAGCCTTTGTTATTGCGTGCAATGGCGTTGGCATTCAAGGTGAGGTCTCTTTGGGCGGAAAGTCTGTAGTGGTTGATCCTTGGGGAGTTGTGCTTGCCGAAGCAGGAAGTGATGAAGAAGTTCTCGTAGTAGATATCGATCCATCTCTTGTGGCAACAACTCGTGAACAATTTCCAGTTCTAAAAGATCGCCGTGGTTGATACATTCGTTCGAGCACCAGAATTAATTGGTCGTGGCGGGTGGATCAACACTGGTGGTAGAACTCTGACACTCTCTGATTTCCGTGGACGTTTTCTACTTATTGATCACTGGACTCTTTGCTGCGCTAATTGTTTGCATGTATTGGATGAATTACGTCCCATCGAAAGAAAGTATCGAGAAGTTCTAACAGTGATTGGTGCTCACGCACCGAAATTCAAACACGAACAGGATCATCAAGCACTGATTGATGCATGTGAGCGATATGGCGTAGAACATCCAGTATTAGATGATCCAGAATTAATTACTTGGAAGAATTACGCGGTAAAAGCTTGGCCCACGCTCTCACTTGTCGATCCCAAGGGTTATCTAATAGCCCAATTCTCTGGGGAAGGTCATGCGCACGCCATTGATCGAATGATCAATGAACTGCTTCCACAATATCGAGATGTATTAACTCCAGGACCCTCACTCTATGTAGCTCCGGAAAAATCTGATACTCAATTACGATTTCCAGCAAAGGCAATCGTGCTGGATGATCAAAAATTAATGGTCGCAAATCCGGGTCATCATGACATTGCAATTACAGATTATTCGGGAAATGTCATTGAAAGGATTGGTAAAGGTACTCGAGGATCCAACGACGGAGATTTCCACGGTGCAGAGTTTCAAGAACCAAATGGATTGTTGTTATTGCCACCAGATGTTGCAAGCAGAGTTGGTTATGAGGTTCTAGTTGCCGATACTGCTAATCATCTCCTTCGGGCTATCAATTTAGAGACGAAGCAAGTGATTACGGTTGCTGGAAATGGTCAACAGTGGATGCAAGGTCAAGGAACAGAATCGCTCTCAACACCATGGGATTTAGCTTGGTTTTCTAACTTAGTGATTATTGCTATGGCTGGTATTCATCAACTCTGGTCATTTGATCCCATTACCGGCGATGTTGCGATTTATGCCGGAACGACTAACGAAGGCATGGTCGATGGGAATCGACTAGATGCATGGTTTGCTCAAACCTCAGGTTTAGCAGTGACTGGAAATCAACTCTGGATAGCAGATTCAGAGACTTCAAGTCTTCGCTTCATCGAAAACGATGTAGTTAAAACTGTGATTGGTGCGAGTCTGCTCGACTTTGGTTTTATTGACGGCGATAAATCTTCAGCACGTATGCAACATCCTCTTGGAGTTGATGTGTTACCAGATCAAACGTTGATCATCTCAGATACTTACAACGGTGCTCTACGGCGATTTAATCCACAAACAGGTTTATTGAGCACAGTCGCAAAGAATTTACGGGAACCAAGTGGAATCATTGCAATTTCCAATGAAGAAGTTCTTGTGGTCGAATCTTCCAGACATCAACTCACCAGA
This sequence comes from uncultured Actinomycetes bacterium, assembly GCA_964343565.1. GTDB lineage: Bacteria > Actinomycetota > Actinomycetes > Nanopelagicales > Nanopelagicaceae > CAYFKL01. Next base: position 7,087 of record CAYFKL010000021.1, on the reverse strand, counting down.
GTCACTTTGCAAGAAGAGGTGGTTCAAGGAGAGGCGTTGAGAACTGAGAGGCCGCCGTTGGAGATTTCTGGTGGCACCTTTACGCTCGATGTAGTTTTTCTGCCACCGCCAGGGGAAAAATTGGATGAACGATACGGACCGTCAACCAGACTGATCCTTTCTTCAACGCCACCTAATTTAATTCGTGAGGGTGCCGGCAAGAGTCAAGAATTGATTCGCACGTTAGAGATAGATCCTGCTGTTGGTTCCGGAATCTTGCATATAGCGGCGAGCGCGGCATCGTGTGATAACGATGGCGGCACTTGCCATATTCACCAACAGGATTGGGGAATTCCGGTACTCATAACTGAGCAGGGTGCCACTCAGTTACGTTTACCACTCTCTGGTTAGAAAGCACCTTCCGGAACATCCATGAGTGCACCATCAGTATTTTCTACGATCTTTCTCGATGCAGTGATGGTTGGCAAAATATTAGTTGCATAGAATTTTGCTGCAGCAATTTTTCCTTCGTAGAACAACTTATCTTTTTCGGAAGCGCTCGCCATTTTTTCGTTTGCGATTTCAGCTTCGCGAAGCAGGAGATATCCGCAGATGAGATCTCCGGTGCTTAAGAGCAAACGAGATGTGGAGAGACCAACCTTGTAAATTTCCTTAACTTCGCTTTGAGAAGCCATTGCGTGACCGATCAATGTGCCCACAATGGTCTGCACATCATCGAGTGCTTTTCCAAGAGCGACTCTTTCATTTGCCAAGAATCCAGTTCCATTATCGCCTTTAACAAAAGTAGCGATATCCATGGCAATAGTTTGTAGAGCTTGACCATTGTTCTTAACAATCTTGCGGAAGAAGAAATCTAAACCTTGAATTGCGGTTGTTCCTTCATAGAGCGTATCGATTTTGGCATCTCGCACATATTGTTCTAATGGCCAATCCTGGGTGAAGCCTGATCCGCCAAAGGTTTGAAGTGATTCCGTGCCGAGCAAGACCCAGGCGCGCTCTGAACCAAAACCTTTAACGATTGGAAGCATGAGATCGTTCATTGCGATCAGCATCGATGCATCTTCACCAGCTGCTTCAGCGATAGCAATATCGTCTTGAAGTGAGGCGGTGTAGAGCACTAAAGCACGCATACCTTCGGCATAAGCCTTTTGAGTCATTAATGATCGACGCACATCAGGATGTTTGATGATTTCAACTCGTGGAGAATCCTTTTGTGTTTGCAGAGTTAGATCTGGACCTTGTACTCGACTCTTTGCATACGTGAGCGCATGCATGTATCCAGCGCTGAGAGTTGAGATAGCTTTAGTACCAACCATCATGCGAGCAAACTCAATAATTTTGAACATTTGCGCGATACCGTCATGGACTTCGCCAAGTTGCCAGCCAACGCATGGCTCTTTTTCACCCATGGTCATTTCACAAGTAGAAGAAACATTCAGGCCCATCTTCTTCTCTACATTTGTAACGTAGATGCCATTTCGTTTACCCAACTCTCCAGTTTCAGGATTGAAGTGGTACTTGGGAACAAGGAATAGCGAGAGTCCTTTGGTGCCTGGGCGCTCGCCTTCTGGACGAGCAAGAACGTAATGCATGATGTTGTCTGAGAGATCGCTATCGCCAGAAGTGATAAATCTTTTAGTGCCAGTTATGTGCCATGATCCATCAGGTTGTTTGATTGCTTTTGATCGACCTGCACCAACGTCGGATCCTGCCTCTGGTTCGGTGAGCATCATGGTGGCAGTCCATCCTTTATCCACCATAAGTTTTGCCCACTTCTTCTGTTCTGGTGTACCGAGTTCATATAGAACATGTGAGAACGCAGTTCCAGATGCGTATATATGAATAGCTGGATTTGATCCCAACACCATTTCAGCAATTGCCCATCGCACTGATGGAGGAATGACTGTTCCACCAAGTGCTGCAGGAACGTCGATTAATCCCCAACCGTTATCCATAAAAGTTTTGTATGACTTCTTAAATGATTCAGGCAGTGTGACTTCACCAGTTGCCTTATCGAAATTAGTTCCAAGTCGATCACCATCGATGAACGAAGCAGCGAGATCATTCTCAGCAAGTCGCTTCAACTCTTCCAACATGCCCATGGCGGTATCCCGATCGATATCCGCGAAAGGTCCGGTCCCCAAAATCTTTTCTCGACCTAATAAATCAAAGAGCGCAAATTCGATATCGCGTAGGTTGGCGGTGTAGTGGCCCATCAAAACTCCTAAGTTACTCACCAGTAACTTATATGGTCCACCTCTTTCCTCCAAGCCGCAACCTCGGAGGGCAGGAGATTTCAATGGTTTCTTGAGTCTGGACAAAATCTGAGGGCAAGACTCTTCCCTTGCTAGATCGAGGTAGTTAGGCTCCGAACAATCTCTCGATCCCTTAGGAGGAAATGTGCGACTTCGACGCACCCACTTTGCACTGGTGGCTATCTCCGCTCTAGCCGCCTCATTTATTCCGGTTGTTCAAGCAACCGCGGAAGACACAGACCCAGGCCCGCTATATCTCTCGCTCTTTCGAAATGATGACAAGTTGGCGTTGCAATATGCCGGACGGCCTGACGGTAAACCAATGGTTTTCCGCATTAGCGGTCAGGTATACGCCCAAGTACCAGGTGGTGGGCCCGCAACCGGAACTGGTTTGCGCCAAGGCACCAAACTTTTCAACCTAGAGGGTTACAACATTAGAAAACTTGTTCGCAATAAGGATTACATCTACTTAGTCTCAAGAGAAATTCTTTTCTATACCGACCCTAATGATAATCGATCAATTCTGAAGTCTTGGAAAAATCCAAACGATGGCAAGACCTATCCAGTAGTTCCGATTGCAAATGACACGGTTAATTCGGTTTATCGAGTCAAAGATGGAGTGCTCTATGGAGTGCCAGCACTGATCGGTACCGCCAACCAATTGGAATCACCCGTAAACGGAACGCCTCCAACAGTTTTGGGAGATGGCACCAAAGTGTTTGTGAGCGATATTCCTCTTAACTATGCACTCAACGACGATGGTCGTTATGGGATTGCAGATGCATTTGGATTTGCAACGGGGTATACATCTCGTGCATCGGACAAATTCACTGGAACCACTGCTCGGTATACCGGTCTTGAAGCATTTGATTTCTGGATCTCACCAGCAGATCAATTAAAAGCATTACCGATGGAAACAAAAGTGGTTACTGAAACTAAGGTTGATGCAAAGACCAAGAAAAAAGTAACTACATCAAAAACTGTAGAAACTGGTAACGCATTAATCCCACAAGGCCCTGCGAATTATTTAAATTCGTGGACTCGCATTTCACCGATGCCACCGTTTACCTGTATTGGTGAGGCAGCAACAGGAATACATGCCATTTACCATGCTCGTGCGTGGACTTTAGATGGTTTTGATTCGGTTGAGCCTTGGATCAAAGAAGCAGTTCTTGCATACGACTCTCAGTACAAAGAGCCACCATTAACTGCTCCAGTTAAGGAAGGCGCTTCTGCAGATCGATTCATTCCGTTGTGGCAAAACCAAACCTCATGGTCTTCTTTCTTTAATAAGGAACTAAAAGGAAAAGATGACACCGCTTCGGATAAGAATTTGACCTGGGCAAAGTGGTGCAGCACTAAGGCTTCCTAAGTCTGGGTTAGGAAAGGCGGGGCGTGTTTAACGCCCCGCCTTTCTATGCTTAGGGGATGCGAATCATGAGCGTGTGCAGCGGAAACATCTGCCGCTCTCCCGCTATGGAAGCGGTTATTCGGCATCACCTACCAGGCCCGGACCATGGCTCATCAGGCACAGGCTCTTGGCATGTGGGGGAGCCGGCGGACCCGCGTAGCCAACGCGTAATGCAGGAGCGGGGATACTTTATTGATCATCGGGCTCAACAATTTCGCTCAAGTTTCTTTCAAGAATTTGACTTGATTTTGGTGGCAGATCGCGGACATTACCAACACGTGTTAGCTATGGCTCCGGATGGCTATGACAAAGAAAAAATCCGATTCCTTAGGGAATGGGATCCGCAAGCCTCAGGAGATTTAGATATTCCTGATCCGTATTACGGTGATATTGAAGATTACGAATTAATGATGGAGATAATCGAACGAAGCGTTATTGCCATGTCAAAACAGATGAAAGTGAATTAGCGAAAAACAAAGCCAAGACCAACTTCGTCATTTTCTTCAAGATAAAAAGTATGTTCTCCCATGAGCGAAGCTCGACCTGATACTTCAGGAATAAGACCATGGGCAGTTATCTCTGCAATTTTTCCTAGAAACTGAGAACCAACAATCGAGTCATGGATGAGAGTCTCATGTTCAGCGAGTTTGCCTTCAGCATGGAGCAGAGCAATTCGAGCGGAGGTGCCAGAGCCACATGGAGAACGATCAACTTCACCATCAGCAAAGACCGTGACGTTTCTTTGGTGAATTCCATTATTAGTACGACCTAGATTTTCATAAATGATGGTTCCATAAATTCCAGAGAGCCGAGAATCAGTTGGATGCTGTGCATGTGGAGAATCATTTAGCAACCACTTGATCTCTCGACCAATACTGATCAAGTCTTCATACTTATCTGGGGTCACAGATAAGTTCAATAGAGCAGCATCTAATGAAACATACATCGCACCGCCCCAACTCACATCAACTTTGAGCGGACCTCGTGAGGTTTCAATTGCAATGTTTTGTGAGACAACATATGACTCAACATTTCGAAATGTGATTGCTTGGGTGACTCCGTTGACTCTTTCAACCAAGGCAGTAACTCGACCTGAAGGAACATCGATCGTGACAGGAGTGATGCCATTATCTTTGGCCGAAACTTTTCCGCTTCGAACTGCCCACTCACCTAGGGCAATTGTTCCGTGGCCACATGCGGTTGAGAAACCATCTTTATGCCAAAAGAGCACACCTAAATCTGCGCCATCATCGTTAGGAGGTACGAGAAAGCAGCCGTACATATCAGCATGTCCACGAGGTTCATGGCAGAGCAATTTCCGCACATCATCTATCTCAGGAGTAGTTTGCGCATACGCCCGCCGAGATAAAACGGAGTCTCCCTTTATCTCGGCAACACCACTTAACACAATGCGAAAAGGTTCTCCCGCTGTATGAAAATCGATAGTTTTAATCTCAGCAGGGTTGGACATGCTTGAATTATTTCTTCTTGTAGCCCTTAGGGCAAACAGGGTTAACTGCAACAACCTTCTTGATTGTTTTACCTTTCACGCATGAGATTGTGATCTTATTTGGACTTACGGCGGCAGGTTTAGGGGAAGGAGGGACAATCGTGGGTGCATTTGTTGGTTGTACAAATTTAATTTGTAACTTAGGTGTACTGAAATGGAAGTTGTCAGCTGCCATGCGCAACCAATCAGAATCTTGACGGACCGAAACTGTGTAGACCGAAGATTCTGCACCATCCGAATAGGTGATACCTAGACTCGCGATGTCAGGTACTTTGCTCACACCTAGTAAGCATTGCATGAACTTTGCATTCATATTGAGAAAATAATGCCCAGTCGCCAACGTGGTTCCATCGGAATTAAAGTGCGGGGCCGCAACTTCGTAACTAATGGTTTGTGTGCTTTGATCAAATTGAGGAGGATCTGGACTATAAATAGTTGCGTTAGTCGAAACAAGTCCAAGAATTTGACCTTTTGCACTATTCACACAACTACCTAGAAAACGATTGATAGTTCTTGATGATTCTAAATTCCAGTTATACCCAACTAATGATGCACGATCGCCAACGTATGGAAGAAATGCAGAGAAAACTTTTGTGTTATAAAGCAGAGAAGATGGTAAGTCGGTCGGCGCTCGCGAAAGCAAATCTTCGCCTTTCATAGCAGGGCCACCGCTGGACCGAAGGGCATTGAGGATATCCGGGCCGAATTTGGATTTATTCAAGTTTCCAGCAACCGCCAAGTCTTGACCGGGACCGGCTTCCAAGGTGACACGGTAGCCACCATCCATCTTCTCCGTAAAGGCGATTGGTTTATTGACTCTACCTTGTAAAAAGAGAGTGGCATCATCTGGGATCTGCAGGGCAATTCTTATTCTCACATCATCAAATGCAACTCGATTTGCACAAATATTTTCATCTTTTGCTAATGGGTTGTTGCATCCTGGGATACCAGGTGAAAGCGTTTGAGTTGTAACTATCGTTCTGGTCTGGCCATTGCCGAGATCCTGCTTGGTTTCAATAGCCTTAGGTTTTCCCCCACCGTTTCCTTTGATTAATTCGATCGGATAAATTCCTAATGAAAATGTAGCAAATGGATTTTTCCATTCCCCTTGGATATTTTGATAACTCCGTTCCACTAAACCTTGAACCATGAAATATTTTGTTGTTGACGTACTGGAATCAAAATATGAATACACAGGAAAACCACCGCCAGTTGGGAAACTTAAAGTAGATTTCATCCCGTTCGGCTCGGTGATTTGCCAACTTTCACCTATAACTTTGGGAGTATCGGGCAGATAGCGCACAAAATTTGCAGCTGTAACTACACCACTCCCGGAAATAACTTCAAGACTTCCAACGCAACCTAAATCAGACTTAGATTCACATGACCAAAAATTCATATTGACTTTCATCTGATATCCCGGCCATTTCATAGCCGAACAACTTTCATCTTTTATGCTTTTGCAAAGATGTTGATCATTCTTATCTTGATCTTTTTCTGACTGGATAAAAATGTATGAAACACCTGAAGTACTAAAACCTAAACTCTCGCTGCTTGTATATCGAAAATAAACATCGCAGTATCCACGTTTATTACTTAAATTAATCAAATCTGATTGCGACTTAATGAATCCGATGGCAGGAATATCTGCGGGTGAAAATGTTGAAGTCCCATACGTACATCCAGCGCTTGAGTCATCTTTAGGGGGAAGTAAATAGGTACTTTGATAGCACGCTGTGTCTGTGATTGGCTGTGTGCAGACCGGTAATTCTGCTCGCTTAGGGTCCCAGGTGGTTAAAACCTCGCTTGCTACAGCGAAATTGGATGAAAGCAGCATCAAGACAATGGTGGCACTTAATAGCCTGATCCGACTCATAAGTTAACCTTCGATCGACAATCAAAGGTAAAAAA
>CAYFKL010000020.1:6791-15003 GCA_964343565.1 uncultured Actinomycetes bacterium | reverse complement strand
GCAGGAATTAATTGTCCTTCAGGCTCATTCTTTGATTCTGGAATTAATGGATGCAAAACATTGGTTGCAACCGCTGCAGGTAGTGCTTTAGGTGGTGCATGTCTGGAGGGTTACGCACCGAATAGTTCAGGATTCTGCATTCCAACAGCTTCGCTGACAGCGGCTGGCGGGAAATCAACTGGACCAATTTCAACCCAAATTGATCCTTGTAAGGTTGTACCCGTTCCACCTTCTTGTATTGCCAGCGGTGCGGTAACTGTTACGGAAAGAACGGTAGTTCAAGCGCAAGCAGCCAGATTCACACCACCGCCATCCGCCTCAGCAGATGCGCCACCACCAAGTGGAGCAAAAGAAGCGACCGGTTTAGTGGCTCCACCAGCAAAGAACGGTAAGAAAGCACCACCAGTTCTCGTTTTCAACGTTCTCGGTGCAGACAACAAAGAGTTAACCGATAGCGATGGAAAAACGCTAACCACCAAACCTGCGGTGAAAGCGGGAAACACAGTCTTTGTTGATAAGAATGGCTCACCAGTTATCACCGCTCCAACTTTGGATCCAGCTGGAAAACCGGTGACAGGTCCTGATGGAAATGTGCTCTACACGAAGTTGATGACATTTGCCGGACAAGAACCAGTGACTGATTCCACCGGCAAAGCTGTCACGGCGGCTCCGTTATTGGCAGCAAATGGAAAACCGTTGCAAGCACCGAATGGAAAAGTGGTCTATGCACCACCTGTTTTAGATGTCAAAGGAAACGTCATTCTGAATTCGTACGGAGCACCAGTTCTTGCGCAGCCACTCTCTGATTCGTCAGGCTCAATCGCAGTTGGACCAGATGGTGAGCCAATTTGCATCCAACCCATCGTGGTTGAAGGCGGAAAAGCTGTTGTCAAGAACGGTGCCAAAGTTTATGTAGGAGCAGTTGGAGTCCCGGCATTAACTTCGAAGAATCAGACCATCACTACTGCTTTTGGTCAGGATGTAACGTTTGGCCCAAGCGGAACTCTTGCTGACGAAGGTGGCAATGCAGTACTTGGGCCTGACGGCCGACCAGTAATGCTCACCGCAACTGGAACTCCAATCGCAAGTAATGGTGCACCGCTTCTTGATAAGAATGGTAAGCCGATACGTGTGACTGCAACGGGTGGTGTCACTGATTCTTCTGGTAGACCGATTCTCGGTGCCGATGGAAAGCAAATTGTGCTCGGTAAAGCAGAGGCTGCTACGCAATTAAAGTCGGGTAAGAACGTCATTAAGTCTGCCGATGGAAAGCAAGTTACTGTCGGATTAAATGGCGCCCTAGTTGATCTCAATGGAAATCCTGTTCTGACCTCAGCCGGAAAACCAATTTTCATTGATCCTGCAACGAAATCATTTAAGGATCCAACCGGTAAAGCCGTAACAGTTTCGAAAACCGGTGTATTAACTTCGGCCAAATCAAATCCATTGCAGGTTGAAACAGGAGCAATCGATGCAGCTTAAAAGAAAAATCGGTCTTGTTGCTTCTCTTGCTTCATTACTGCTTGCTCTTCCAGTAGCCGCACAGGGGGCAGACTCGCAAGCCCGAGGACTTAATTGGCGATCTGATAAAGATGCATTGCCGGGAACTGTGATGTATTCCCAGATTCGACAGGGGAGCGCCGATGTTTCAACGGCTTGCGTCGGCGGCTTTAATGACAAGAATTGTGATGCAAAGACCGCTTCCCTTTTGGTGAACAATTTCTTGCCAACGTGCGATCTAGAAAAAGTACTCGACTGCATCGACACAGTTTCCTGGATTAAATCTGATGGCACAGTCGTGGCGGGTAAACAGACCAAAGTTCGTGGAAGTGCTTGGGATGATTATGCATACGTACGAAATGAAGCACTCAGAGTAAATAAGCCAACGCTGCCAGGCATTTTTAATTTCGCCGGATTGACTCATTCCAAGGGCAGCGATTTTGCAGTAACGGCCCACATTGCAACTCCAATCAAAGCTGGAGTTGTCAGCGATCCAGATATCTCACTGGTGATCCTTCCTGTCTATCTTGTCGCGGGATTAGACCCAGCAGATGATTCAGAATGTTTGACTGCTAACACTTCTGAGGTTGACACGGTTTGTTACAAGAGTGCTCCGATGGACGATGATCCAACTTTCAAGATGACGCTTAAACTTGTAAGCCGACCACAAGGTTGGATGGCAGGCCGGGTAGTTAACCCTTCAGTAACTTTCACAGCCCCCACAGCAGATGAAAAGCGAACCTTGGTGACTTTGCAAGGTTCAAGCATGAAAGTGCAAACCATCGATCGCACCTATCTCTCAACCAATGCAGATCAAAAAGCAGCATGGGAGAAAATCCTTACCGTTATCAGTGATTCACGGGCACCTTGGAGTTCGCCTGGCGATGTGATGTATCCACTTCCTCCTGATAAAACATCAGTTGGAATTTTCAACAGCATTGTCACTAAAGATGCCACTTTCGATACTGCGGATGCTCTCAAAACTGTGTGGCGTATAGACCTGCAACCTAAAGGTCGAGCAGAAGGGTTGACTTCTTGTGATAGTTCAGATTTCCAAGGATTTGTCTCATCAAATGCGATGGTCTTCAAATCTGCCCTTCCAAATTTCGACAAGACAACGGGGACTTTGGATTACACAGTTTCAAGTCCGCATTACAAACCAGATGGCAAAACTGCCTTTGAAGGTCGATACGATCTTTTGGTTGCAACACCATTCGCTCGTTGCGTTTGGAACCTAAAGGCTGGTGAAATCCCAGCAAAGGATGTTGTGACAGTGACGGTACAAAAAGGCGAAGAGACGAAAGTCATCAATGCCGAACTTTCACTCGATGAGAACTACTTCCGATTCACTGCTTCCGGATTCACGTTTAGCCAAGCAAAACTTTCCATCAAATTGAAACCAAAAGAAGCCATCACCCCAACAGCCCCAACGACTCCAGCGGCACCTGCACCAGCACCTGCGGCGGCTACTCCTTCCGCTAAAGCAACCACGATTACATGTGTGAAGGGGAAGACCACTAAAAAGGTCACTGCCGTGAAACCCACATGTCCAGCCGGATTTAAAAAGAAGTAATTTAAGTGCTGGTTGATTGCGCTTGGTATCTGAATGGCGAGCGCCAGTCAGGGCCCTCAGATTTTTCTGACTTGGTTGATCTTGCTCGCTCAAAGGGAGGATTTGTTTGGGCAGGATTTGCCGCTCCAAGCCCTAGTGAATTTGAAAACGTAGCGGGCGAATTTAATCTGCATCCGCTCGCTGTTGAAGATGCTGTGCATGCGCACCAGCGCCCTAAGTTTGAAGATTATGGGGAATCTCAATTCATCGTGCTTCGCACCGTTTTTTATGATGAGTCCCAAAGCCAAGTCAGCACAGGTGAAGTGATGTGCTTCATTGGTGATCACTTCATCGCGGTAGTTCGACACGGAGAGGGTTCAACTCTTACTTCGGTACGACATGACCTTGAGTCGCGTCCAGAATTTCTTAACCATGGTCCGTTTGCAGTTCTCCATGCGATATGTGATCGAGTTATAGACGGGTATGTAGAAATTGGAAATCAATTACAAGACGATGTCACAGAGTTAGAAACCAAAGTTTTCACGCCAGGTCGAAAAACTTGGTCGCAAGCAATTTACTTACTCAAACGCGAGGTGATTGAATTTCGCCACGCAGTAGAACCGCTCTCAGGGCCAATTGATCGTTTGGTTTCAGATCCCATACTTCCTATTCCTACCCCCATGCGTCCATTTTTTCGAGATACCAGTGATCATCTTGCTCGGGCTGCGGAACTGGTCGCAGGGTTGGACTCTTTGTTAACTAGCGTTTTAAACGCAGATCTTGCGCAAATACAGGTTCGCCAAAATGAAGATATGCGCCGGATTACATCATGGGTTGCGTTAGCGGCGGCGCCAACGATGGTTGCTGGTATTTACGGGATGAATTTTGATCATATGCCTGAACTCAGATGGACATATTCGTATCCGGTGCTCATGGGTCTATTAGGGCTTTTTACTTTCGGGTTGTGGCGGAAATTTAAGAGTTCAGGCTGGCTTTAAAATCAATTAGCAGCATCGCGCAAGATTTTTGCATTCACTGCCAAATCGCCGCGATGAAGAGCGCCACCTACAAGTAATGCTGCATCTTTGCCGTAAAAAGTGAGAATTTCTGGCACTCGTTCTGCACTCATTCCGCCAGCGGGTGCGGGCCAGATAGGCGAGAGATCACCTAAAGGATTTTTACATGCTGCCGCAATTTCACGGCACTCACTCGGTGAGAACGAGAATCGACCACCATGGTTAGGAAATATCGAAATGTCTGCCCCGGCAAGGCGCATCAATGTCCCGAAAACAATGCCATGCGAAATTCCACTATCGGGGCTAGTGACAAGTGATCCCAACATTGTTGGGTGACCCATGATTGGTAAGCCAATCTCATCGGAAATAACTCGGATAAGATCAAATCCTTGAAGTCCTGGCAGTAACAACAACGCGCCAGCACCGTGCTCGCGTGCAAAGAGCGCAGCATCTCTTATTTCATCTGCGGGTAAATTTAAACTTGGTGCGTAAGCAACTTTCGAGCCGTTTTTTGAATTTACTTTTGCAACGGCTTCGCTGATCGCTACTACTCGCTCGCGCCAACGAGCCCAAGGTTGATTCGCGAGGGAGTGATCGTCTTTGATGATATCGAAACCAGCTTCAGCCAAAGTTGTTGACATCTTTACAAGTTCACTTGTAGAGAGGCCCATTGGTTTGATCGCAGTGGTGAGAAGCGGTCTGTTTTCGGCTCCAAAAAGTTTTCTTAGACCACTGACTCCAAATTTTGGTCCTGAGAAATTTTTCAAGAATGAATCCGGAATTTCAAGACCTACGATTCGGACTCCAGGGAAGAGTGAAACATTTCCCCATAAGACATTTAGAAAGGCGGAAATTTGTCCCGCAAAAATTTCTGGATTGTAAGAAATCGCAACCTCTGCTGGACCTGTGACTGATTCACCAAAGAAATCTATTTGACCAACGATCTCTTGCTGAATCCAATCTGGAGCAAGATCGAACGGAAATTCAATAGTTTGCTCAACGCGAATTGCCTCTGCAACACGACGTGGGTCATTACCGGAAATTCGGTACGTGACTCTAAGCCGATCTGACATGAGGCGAGAGTTTACCTTGGAAAGGCGGCTGCAACTCCGCCGTCAACGGCGATAACGGCTCCAGTGGTTCGCGAAGAATCCTCGCTAAGTAGGAATGCCGTGGTTTTGGCTACATCCACGCTTCGGACATGCGCATTCAACATATTTCTGGACGCATAAAAATCTTCCAGTTTTTCTGGCGCGACACCATGGGCGGCGGCGCGTTGCTCTCTAATTCCACCTTCCCAAAGTTTGCTGTTGTCGAAAATGGCATCTGGGTTAATTGCGTTAGCTCTAACGCCTATAGATCCGCCTTCTAATGCTGCAATGCGCATGAGTTGAAGCATTCCTGCCTTGCTCACTGAGTAGCCGCCAAATCCTGCGCCTGGTGAGAAGGCATTCTTGCTAGCGATGTAAACCAGCGAGCCTCCCAGTTTTTGTTTCCGCATGACTTTCATTGCTTCTTGGGTCAACAAAAATGCACTTGTTAAATTGATTTCAAGCCCTTTGCGCCAGGAGTCAACGGATAGTTCTTCCAGCGTTCCAGAGACTCCGATTCCGGCGTTCATCACAACACCATCTAAACCACCAAAATTAAGTACGGTTTCTCGAACGGTTCTAGCGACAGTGCTCGCATCGCTTTGATCACCGACTACAGCGTATGGTTCCGGACATTTCTCTTGAGCAAATGCATCTTTAGTCGCTGCTATGCCGGCTGGATCTAGGTCGGCGAGAATAACTTGCGCACCGAGTCGACCTAATTCAAGTGCGATTCCGCGGCCTATGCCACTGCCACCGCCGGTGACAATGAATATGGATCCGGCAAATGCGGATGGTTTTGGTCGAAATTGAAGTTTGTACAACTCCATGGGCCAGTAATCGAATCTGAAAATTTCAGCTTCCGAGACGGTGATAGGGGTTCCGAAACAATCGGCTACTCTGGCAGCGACGCTATGAGTGTGAAAGGCAATGTCGTGCAACATTGCACTTTCACTGACTGTAGTTGCTGCAGCAACTGTGCCCATTCCTGGAACGAGAAGGACTTTTGGATCGTTTCCATGACTTGCATAGCCCTGCGGCAAGAGTGATTTATTTCTTTCAAAATAATTTTGATATTCACTTCGGTACTGATCGATGGATTCATCTGGATTGGCTAGATCAATGACGGCAGATTTGGGTCGGATACGCAACATGTGATCCGCGCTGGCCGCGCCACCAGCTGCAATTTTTTCAAGATCGTTTCGACTTGTCACTGATTTTAATCTCGAATCAGAAGTTAGAAGTTGCTTTTTGCCAAGTTTGCCTCGTAATTGGAGAAGTAAGGAGACATATTCCTCTTCCGGAATTTCTGAATGGATAAATTTGGCTTCTGGTCGCTGGGAGAGTGAATTCAAATACTTCTCAGCCTTTTCAATGACTTCGAAATTTTTTGCATATACCTGGTCGCTATTTTCATCCCAGACCACCAAACCGTGATGAGCCAAGATCACGCCCTCGAAATCCTTTAATTCGGCCACCAATTTAGAGAGAGCAAAACCAGGTCGGATGTAATCAACGTAGGCAAAACCATCGCCCAGCGCTTCCTTCACTGCGCGCTTGCCGTCGGCATGATTTGTTAATGCGCAAATGGCATCTGCATGGACATGGTCAATGTGTTTAGCGGGAAGAAATGCGTGAAGCAGTGTTTCGATCGAAGGCCGCCGAGAACCAGGATCCACAAGCGCTTTCGTGACGTAGTCGGTCATAACATCATCGTCGAGATCATCGAAGTCAGCGAGCGCGATCAAATCATCCAAGTAAAGGCCTGGATAATCTTTTGCTGCGCCGTACATCATGTCTGCACCCGAACCTTTTACCCACATGACTTTGCGAGTTCGGCCTAGATGATCGGTGAGTTCACCCTTACTAGACGTGTTGCCACCGCCATAGAGGACGAGCGATTGATCCGAACCTATCTTGAGTGAGCGTTCTACTAGTTCGGTTAGTTCACGGGGTTGATTCATTTATTGGTCCATTCGTTCGCCACGAGATACGTGGTAATTCTGCTTCTCTGTCACGATGACTGAGATAAATCGAGATGGTGTTACGTCGAACGCAGGATTGTAGGTTTTACTTCCTTCGGGAGCGGTTGGCGTTCCAGCAAAGTTGATGACTTCAGCATCTTTACGAAATTCGATTTCTATCTCATCGCCCGACTCCATATTGCGATCAACGGTTGATTCAGGTGCAACGACCATAAAAGGAATACCTTTGGTGTGGCAGGCAATCGCAACTCCCAACGAACCAATCTTGTTGGCTGCATCGCCGCACGCTGTTATCCGGTCAGCACCAATCAAAGCGCCATCGACTTCACCATTCATAATGGCCATGGCGGCTGCACCATCTGGCAAGACTCGATATGGAATTCCTTCTTGGCGCAATTCCCAAGCAGTTAATCGCGCACCTTGCAGAAGCGGCCTAGTTTCATCTGCGAAAACTATTTCGATTCGGTTTCGCAGCGCTAATTCGCGAATGACACCTAAAGCGGTTCCCCATGCAGTGGTTGCCAGTGCTCCCGTATTGCAATGTGTGAGCAGTCGCAACGGACGATCGCCAATCTTGGCTAACCACCAATCCGCTCCTCGTCGCCCCATAGCTCGATTTGCGGTTTCGTCCGCTTTAGCTATTTCAAGTGCCGCGGCAAGCACTTGATCAAAACCTGCTGAGATCAACGGACGAACTTGATCGACACCCCAGGCTAAATTCACAGCAGTTGGCCGAGCATTTCGAACTTGCTCGATTGCCGCTGAAATTTCGGCTTCATTCCAGCCTCGTTCGCCACCCTCTTGTAAGGCCAATGCGACACCAAGAGCGCCGGCCACTCCCAAAGCTGGAGCCCCTCGCACTGCTAACCGGGAAATTGCATCCACGAGTTGGTGAGTTGAGGTGATGGAAAGAGTCTGAACGTGGGTGGGTAGTAGCGTCTGATCGAGGAGTTCTATATGTCCAGATACCCAGCCAATCGTGGGCGGAATGGATTGGTTAGCCACTCAATGAGCCTACCGGGAAAAATCTCCCAATATTCGAGTGGACAGGTTCTTGAATCTCGGGCA
>CAYFKL010000020.1:4965-6691 GCA_964343565.1 uncultured Actinomycetes bacterium | reverse complement strand
CCTACCGGGAAAAATCTCCCAATATTCGAGTGGACAGGTTCTTGAATCTCGGGCAATTTGGGTTCAGGCTTTGTCCAAAGAGCGGAAAGGGTCCTGTCAATGAAGCACCCAGCAAGATGGCTCTCATTTCTAGGAGCTCTGGTAATTCTTGGTGCGAATGCAAATTTCTCACTGGCCGAAGATGTAAAGCCCGAAATTATTGGCCCATATCTCTCTCCGCGTCACACCTCCACCGGAATTTCATTTGTCTATGACGATTTCCGAGACCCACGTAATGCCACTGCTTCATTTCTTGCCGACTGGAACACGATGTATCCAGATCCAGCCAACCCTTGGGTATACAACCCAAATACGGTGAAGTACTGCACATCTTTAACGGATGAAGTTTGCAGTAAGGCTACGAAATTCGAAGCTGTTGCATTTATGCCCGCATGCTTAGGTCCTGAAGATAACTACTGCGTCGAATCAATCTATGCAATTGTCAATGAAAAAAGAATTGATGGCGTATTAAAGAGTAATTATCCCAAGACAACGCTGCGAGCTTTCAAAGGTGATGCTAAATACAACTTGGCAAGTGGTAGCACTTCCACCATTTGGACGATTCCTGGTGTAAAAAATGCCGCTGGTAATGAAGATTATTTGATCAGCACCTATTTGGCTCAAACCGGTCAACGAAATCCGGACGGAACGCTGCAGCCATTCAAAGTCAAAACTATGACTCTTGGGTTTTATGCCATAAATATGTTGCAAGGTCCCTACAGCGATTTACTACCAAACGGTTCTGGCATTGATGGCATCACCGAAAGCGGATGTGCCGTAACAGAATTAGGGTCGTGCGCAAAGCGGTCTGCATTTGCGGAGAACACCCGCTACGGCATCGTACTCAGGTTTGCCACTCCGCCAGTATCGTGGTTCTACGGTCGCATGAGTCGAGCAGTTGTAGATACTGAAGTTAAGCCGTATGGCTTGAACCTCACGGTTGAAGCTGAACCAGTTTATGTTCCGATTGCTGCCGGATTTTCAACATGGAATAACCTGCCAACTTATTTGCAAGATTTTTATCAGCGAAAAAATAACAATGGCATCGGTTTTGGAACTGATGGCATGCCGGTTGGCGATGATCCCACTAAGTGGGACTTCGGTGCTAACCACACCAGTGATGACTTCGGGTCTTTGAAGGCGTGGATGCCTCTGGTTAAAGATCAAGCCGCAATAATGAGCCCGCAATTCTTCCTGAGAAGTGTGCCATCGGATTCCATGGGCAACTTAGCGCGATGCTTCACTTCAGGTAATCAGGTCAATGGGCTAGTTACTTCGAATGCCACCGCTTACACACCCGGACCGCCAAACTTCGATCAGCAGGCACAATCACTTGATTATGAGATGGCGTCGCCGCATTACACCGCTGCGGGAAATCTTTCCAAGGGAAGTTATGACCTCTCGATTAGGTCTTCGGTGGCTAGTTGCATCTATGGATTTAAAGACAATGTTCCGATCAAGGCATCCATTTCGATCGTGGGTGGCAGTAGTGATATCGCTACCGAGTTAATTAGTAATAAGAATGGTTGGTTCCGGCTTGGAGCGTATGGGTTCACTTTCTCCCAACCCAAACTCCGAGTGAAATTAACTCAGGATCTACCTACTCCAACCCAGAACAACAATGGTGGGATGCAGAACAACAATGGTGGGATGCAGAACAACAATGGTGGGATGCAGAACAACAATG
>CAYFKL010000020.1:0-4865 GCA_964343565.1 uncultured Actinomycetes bacterium | reverse complement strand
CAGAACAACAATGGTGGGATGCAGAACAACAATGGTGGGATGCAGAACAACAATGGAATGCAAAGCAGCGTGATGAAGCCAGCTGCAAAGACAATCTCGATCAAGTGCGTGAAAGGAAAGACTGTGAAAACCGTTTCGGGTACTAATCCGAAATGTCCTGCAGGTTATACCAAGAAATAGGGGATGCAATGAAAATCAATATCCACACCCGTCATGCCCATCTAGCTGAAGACTTCCGCGAGATTGCACTTGAGAAATTGCAATCAATGGATCGATTCAAAGTTCTCATAGATCGGATTGAAGTTGAAGTGCTGCATGAAGGCAATCCCCGGCAGGGTAAGAAGTCTCATCGAGTCGTTCTTACATCTCATGGAGCAGGCCCACTTGTTCGCGCTGAAGGAGTTGGCTTCAACGATGTTGCAGCATTTGATGTTGCGGTCAAATCTTTTGAATTACAACTCCGAAAAATTCACGAGCGAAGCAAAGATGTTAGGCACGAATCTGTTCGTCGTGCTGTAAATGGTTAATTGGGAAGATATCGCTGTTCGGGTAGTGAATTCCCACCATCAACCACGATGAGTTGGCCGGTTATATAACTCGCTTCGTCAGAGCAAAGCCACGCAACTGTGGAACCGATTTCCTCTGGAGTCCCCGCTCTTCCCATCGGTGTTGCTTTGCTATGCATGCGCTCGCGATCGCTCATTGACTCTGTATCAATCCAACCCGGTCCCACGGCATTTACTGTGATTCCTCGAGGTGCTTCATCTATTGCCAAAGATCGAACTAATCCCATTAGTGCTGCTTTTGTTGCCGGATAGGCGACATCGTTTGCGATTGAGAGCAACGGTCCGGTCACGCTCGACATCATCACAACTCGTCCATTTATGTTTTTGCGAATATGCGGAAGTGCAGATTTAGTAACTAGAAACGCACTTTCAACGTTTCTGGCAAAAGATTTTTGCCACTTTTCCAGAGTGGTGTTATCGATCGATTCAAACTCACCGGTTCCCGGATCACTGATACTGGTCATGCCGGCGTTATTTATTACTCCTGAAATCCCACCGAGTTTTTGAACTACGTTTTCGATAAGTAAGTTCACTTGCTGCGCATTAGTTAGATCGTGAGCGCTCGCAGGTGCTCCAAGTTCCTGACCTCGATCAAGAACTCGTTCGGACCTCGAAGTTAGATAGACCCCTGCGCCTAATTCTGCGAGCGCCTTAGCGCAGGCGAAACCGATCCCTCTTGGTGCACCTGCCCCAGTGATTAAAAAGTTTTTACCTCGCAGATCGAACATGAAGGCACGCTATCTGAAAGGATGGGGTCGATCAATGCTTGGTTGGGGGATCTATGAATTACTTAGCGCCGTGGTCGCCAGATTCCGGGAAGTTAGAGTATGAGTATTCGCCGAGCCAATGGTCAAAAAGAACATATGCAGATTACGCACCCGATTTTATTCGCGACAGTGAACGTGAATACGAAAGTGTGAAAGCAAGACTTGCCTGCGTGGAGTACGGAAAACGCGAACGTGAATTTTTTGAGTGGATTCCGGGATCACCTCTTCAACCAACATTTATGTGGATTCATGGTGGTTATTGGCAAGGATCCAGCGTTTCTGAGGCCCGCTATGGAATGAGTAGATTGGCTGCCTTAGATTGGTCGATCGCGAATTTGGAATACACGCTAGCTCCAGAAGTAACCATTTATGACATGGTTGATGAGTGCGTACTTGCAATTCAAGAGATTAGAACAAGAAGTAATGCAAAACTTATCGTTGGGGGCCACTCAGCGGGAGCTCATCTTGCTTTGATGGCAGCGCAGAGAGCTCGTGTTGAAGAGTTACTACTAGTTTCAGGAGTCTTTGATCTGCGACCTTTGGCACATATGTCTTTGCGAGATGAAGTAGGCCTCGATGAGAGCAATGCCGAAAAACTTTCGCCGATGTTGAATACTTTCTCAGTTCCAGCTCCAGTCCGAGCAAAAGTTTTGGTGGGAGCAGAGGAGTCCCAATCATTTATAGATCAATCCAACGCTGTTGCTGAGTACTTAACGGATTTGCATGTCTCTGTTATCTCCAAAAAAGCTCCAGGGCGAGATCATTTTGACGTCATAACTCTTCAAAATCACATCGACTTTCTTCTAGAGTCTTGACCATGGCTAAGTCGGCACACCTAGACACTTTCACCAGAGATAACTTGCCTCCGATTGGTGAGTGGCCTGAGTTAGATTTTGAACATTTGGGATATCCCGAGCATCTCAATTGTGCTGCAGAATTGATTACAAATGCGATTGCGATGGTTGGGCCAGAGAAAGTTGCACTCATTGGACCTGAGGGATCATTTTCATACGGTGAAATAGAAAAAGCTGTTAACAAACTCAGCAACTTTCTGCTTGCCGAGGGAGTTAAGCCGGGAAATCGAGTTCTACTTCGGGGTCCAAATAACGCGCACATTGTTTTGCTTTGGTTAGCGGTAGTGCGAATCGGGGCGGTAGTCGTGACAACAATTCATCTTCAACGTGCTGGTGAACTTGAAAAAATTGTTGACATTGGCCAAGTGCAGTACGCGCTCGTTGATCACCGTTATTTAGAAGAGTGGGAGCAGGTCCATCACTTTGGTGGGCGCACCTGGGTTTATGGATCGAAAGATATCGACGATGTCTTTCAACAATGTGCTGCGCTTTCAGATAAGCATTCTCCTTGCAACACTGCCGCAGATGACGTTTGTATGTTGGCCTTCACCTCCGGTTCAACGGGAGTGCCAAAAGCAACCATGCATTTTCATCGTGATGTGTTGGCGATTGCCGATACTTTTTCAAAAGAAGTATTGAAACCAACTTCTGATGATGTATTCGCTGGGAGTCCTCCAATCGCATTTACTTTTGGTCTTGGAGGTTTAGTCATATTTCCATTCCGTGTGGGTGCGACTAGCGTTATGTTGGAAAGTGCCGCTCCACCTGTGTTGATGGAGAAAATTGCAGAGTTCAATATTTCGGTGCTTTTCACAGCTCCAACCGCCTATCGTGCCATGCTTAACTCACCAGGAGAAAAGAATTTTTCTACTTTGCGTCGGTGCGTTTCAGCTGGAGAACATTTGCCCAAAGTAACGTGGCAGCAATGGTTTGATGAAACGGGAATAAAAATCATCGACGGTATCGGAGCAACGGAATTACTACATATTTTTATCTCAGCCGCTGATGACGAGATTATTCCTGGTATGACCGGTAAGCCAGTTCCGGGTTACCGTGCCAAAGTGGTAGATGAAAATTTTGACGAAGTTGCCAGAGGCGAGTTTGGTCGATTGGCGGTACAAGGGCCAACAGGGTGTCGCTACTTAGCCGATTCACGGCAACGCACCTATGTTCAGTTTGGTTGGAATGTCACTGGAGATATTTATGTGCAGCACGAGAATGGTTACTTCCAATACCAATCTCGTGGTGACGACATGATTATTTCTGCCGGTTATAACATCGCTGCGCCAGAAGTTGAGAATGCGCTATTAACTCACCTAGCCGTGGCTGAAGCAGCCGTAGTTGGCTTACCTGATGAAGAGCGAGGCATGGTTGTCACCGCTTATGTTGTACTGCGTTCAAATCATCAACCAAGTGATGAATTGCGAAAGGATTTGCAGGAGCATGTAAAGAAAGTGATTGCCCCGTTCAAGTACCCCAGGGTTATTCACTTCCTCGATTCGCTGCCCAAAACCACGACCGGAAAACTTCAGCGCTTCCGGTTGAAGGAGTAGTTCAATATCTCTCGAAATGACTTAGCGAGAAGCAAGCGTGAGCGCTAAGACTCCAATAATGACGATGGTTACTCCCAAGATTTGTAACTTTCCAAGTTTCTCTTTGAAAAGCAGGTATCCACCGATGGCGGAAAGAACAGCAAATTGAGACGCAGTAACAGATGCAATCGCGATTGAGTAACTTGAGCCAAGGGCGAAGGAGAAGAAACCAATAACCTCGGTAAAACTCACTCCGATGATGAAAGGCAATGCTTTTCTATTCATTTCCAGTTTTCGACTCAATAGGAGTGGAATAAAAATCATCACCACACCCGCGGCTCTCGGTGGAAAAGAGAGCCAGATTGTTGAAACCGAATCACTGCTATACCCGGTAGCAAAAAGGGTGCTGCCGAAGAAGAAGGCTGACAAGGTGGCGAGCAAGACAGCTTTAACTGGTTCTTCATGCTCGAGCGGTTCTGGATCCTTTGCCAAACCCGCGAGAACTACTCCGATAACAATGATGATTAACGTAAAAATGACTGCGGGTTTAAGTGATTCTCCAAAGAGAGAAGACATAACTGCTGCCAGAGCACCCTCGGTTGAAACTATTGGTGCGACGAGGCCTACTTTGCCCACCCGTAATGCTTGAAAACTAATAACTAATCCCAAAACATTTCCGATTCCCGCCCATGCGAGTATTGCAACGTCTTTAAAGGAAAGTCCTTGCGGAATACCAGAATGAATTAGAAACGGAATTGACCAGAGCGTGCCGAGAAACATGATCCAAGCAATCGCAGAATTCTGGTTGATGCGATGGACAATTCTTGAAGACATCAGCGAACTTCCAGCGAACAAAATCGCAGTTAAACACCCAAAGAGAATCGCCATGATGTATCGACTTTAACCATTAATCCTTGAAATCATGTGGCATTCGAGAAGTTTCTCCAGTCACACCTAATCGAGAAATCAAATCCTTTTGATCGGGGCAGCGCGAAAGTAGTTCAGATTGAGTAATTCCGATGAATCCCGATGGGGTAAATCCAGGCGCCATAGTGCAGCCAATCAATCCCCAATCTCCTCCGGGAGCAATTTCTGCTGCTTGCCAAACTCCGGCAGGAATCACATGTTGGACGCTCTGCCCGGCAG
>CAYFKL010000019.1:0-15096 GCA_964343565.1 uncultured Actinomycetes bacterium | reverse complement strand
TTGACCCGAGAAAAGATCTTGCTTGAATACGGCATGAACCTTGGGAATCAGGTCCAATTCTTGGGACCCGTCTCCGAGGATGAAAAAGCACGGCTGCTTTCGTCGACAGCAGCTTACATAGCACCAAATACCGGAAGTGAATCTTTTGGAATAGTTCTGGTAGAGGCACTCGCCGCTGGCGCCACGGTTATCGCTTCAAACTTGCCGTCATTTGAAGAAGTGGTTGGGAACGCAGGTTTTCTATTTAGGAATGAAGATCCAGCACATCTAGCCCAAACAATAGAAAATGCGTTGGGGGTCGACCGAACAATCGCGGCTCGAACACGTGCAGCCACCTTCGACTGGAACGTAATTGTCCCGCAATTAGAAGAAATTTATGATTTAGCATCATCCAATCAACCGAAGGTTAATTTAGTTCGAAGGCTCGAAAAATGAACCTTGTCATCATCACCTTTTTACTCGGGATTTCATTGCTCGGATGGTATTTGTCCTTTGCGGCTGGCAGATTGGATCGCCTTCATCACAGAGTTGAAACATCTTGGTCTGTTCTCGACGCCGCTTTTATGCGTAGGGCTGCGCTTCTTATTGAATTGAGTGGAAATAGAACCATTGATCCAGCCTCCGCATTGATTCTTTCAAACGCCGCTCATCGAGCCCGTTTAAGTGATGGATCAGCGGGGAAAGAGCGTGAAAATATAGAAGGTGAAATTGATCAAGATCTGGAACTTTTGATCGATCAACTTGAAGGATCAATAAGGGAAACTCTGGTGGATTCACAGGATCGAGTTCACTTGGCTTTGGCACTTCATGCCGACGCGGTACGCTCTGTAAGAAAGGTTCGTGAAAAGAGATTCGTTCGACTCTTCCGACTCGCTGGTCGAGCGCCCATCCCTGCCTACTTTGAACCAAAAATTGAAAGAGAGCCATGAAACGAAGTTTGCGATTTTCGATTGCTCTAACGATGGCTCTTTTGGTTTTAGTGGCATGTTCCTCCGGCGACAATTCCACCCATCCCAAAAAGAAGAATTCAGTGGTCGAGCCGGTTGTATTGGTGCATCCTTTAAGCGGCAGAAATGCAGAATCAGGGAAAGTTCTTGTTGTAAAGGTGGACGATACTGAACCTGCTCATCCTCAAATTGGTTTAAAGGATGCTGACGTTATCTATGTAGAACAAGTTGAAGGTGGTTTAACTAGGCTGGCTGCGGTTTTTTCTAGCGCACTACCCGTTGCTATCGGGCCGGTTAGAAGTGCTCGAATAAGTGACATCGATATTTTTGCAGCCTACGGCAAAGTTGCATTTGCTTATTCAGGTGCTCAACGCAAGTTGCTGCCGGTGATTGGTGAAGCGAACATGGTTAACTTGGGAGCTCAACGAATGTCGGCGCGTTACTACTCTCGGGATAAGAATCGCGATGCCCCAGTCAATCTAATTCTGGATCCACGATTACTCATGCAGGACCACGGACAGGATGCGACTTCTGCAATCAGTGTTGGATGGAATTTCGGAAGTAATTCTGTAAAAACAGAGACCGCAACAGTCGTTGAAGCGCATTGGCCCGCAAGTTGGTATCGAGCTACTTGGTCGAGTGGCGAGAACCGTTGGTTGCTTGAGCATGATGGTGATCCCGATGTCGATGCAAATGGTTATGTTCTAGGACCAACAACTTTGATTGTCCAATTGGTTGATATTCATCCAAGTGAGTACTTTGATAAAGGCGGCGGAAATACTCCTAAGTCAGAGACCGTGGGCACCGGTTCAGCTCTGATACTTCAAAATGGCAGTGTCTATCGCGCCCTGTGGGACCGGCCATCCTTGCAATCACCAACTCGTTTTCGCCTTGATCCGGGGGTCTACGGTAAGGATGAAGAGATCAAAATGACTCCCGGACAAGTCTGGGTTTGGTTGGTGGATCGAAATCGCCCTCCGAAATTGAATCCCGTAACCTCTGGGTGAGCCAAGATCCGGCGACGAAGTAAGATGTTGTCATGGCAATAGAAACAACGGGTACCGGACGGGTTAAGCGCGGCATGGCAGAAATGCTCAAGGGTGGCGTCATTATGGACGTAGTCACACCAGAACAAGCCAAGATCGCTGAAGACGCAGGCGCCGTTGCCGTTATGGCGTTGGAACGAGTCCCAGCGGATATTCGTGCCCAAGGTGGCGTAGCTCGGATGTCAGATCCAGACATGATCGACGGAATCATCAGTGCGGTTTCTATTCCGGTTATGGCCAAGGCCCGGATTGGTCATTTTGCAGAGGCGCAGATCTTGCAATCACTCGGCGTTGATTACATCGATGAATCTGAGGTTTTGACTCCTGCTGACTATGAACACCACATCGACAAGTGGTCTTTCACCGTGCCCTTCGTTTGCGGCGCAACTAATCTCGGTGAAGCTTTAAGAAGAATTAATGAAGGTGCCGCCATGATCCGATCCAAAGGCGAAGCAGGCACAGGCGATGTTTCGAATGCGACAACGCATATGCGCAAAATTGGTGGAGAAATTCGTCGTCTTTCTTCTTTGAGAGAAGATGAATTGTTTGTCGCCGCGAAAGAATTGCAGGCGCCATATGAGTTAGTGAAAGAAGTGGCAGCGGCTGGAAAGTTGCCCGTTGTTCTTTTCACTGCAGGTGGAATCGCAACTCCAGCTGATGCAGCCATGATGATGCAGTTGGGTGCTGATGGAGTTTTCGTAGGATCTGGAATTTTCAAGTCAGGTAATCCTGCCGAAAGAGCAGCAGCTATTGTTAAGGCAACAACGTTTTTTGATGATCCTGATGTGCTCGCAAAAGTTTCTCGTGGCTTAGGGGAAGCTATGGTTGGAATCAACGTTGCCGATATTCCAGTGCCTCATCGATTAGCAGAACGCGGTTGGTAATTGCTTCCTATCGGAGTTTTAAGTTTGCAAGGCGATGTTGCTGAACACATAAATATTTTTAGAACGATTGGCGTACCGGCTGTTCCTGTGAAGAGGGCGAACGAGTTAGCTCACGTTTCTGCATTAATTCTTCCTGGCGGCGAATCAACAACTCTCTGGAAACTTTTACGTATTTTCAACCTGATGGATCCCCTCCGAGAACGTATTAGAGATGGTTTACCCGTGTATGGAACTTGCGCTGGCATGATTTTGCTAGCCAACCATGTTCTTGATGGAATAGATGGGCAAGAGAGCGTTGGGGGACTTGGGATCACTGTTCGTCGAAATGCTTTCGGCCGGCAAGTAGATTCGTTTGAAATGGAGCTGAAAGTGGGTGGGATTGAAAAGTTTCCTGCCGTATTTATCCGTGCGCCTTGGATCGAAAAAGTCGAATCAACAGTTGAAGTTTTAGCCACTGTTGGTCGAGAAGAACGCGAATATCCGGTCGCCGTAAAACAGGGCAAACTCCTTGCCACCTCATTCCATCCGGAGGTCACTGCAGATGCTCGAATTCATCAGTATTTTGTTGAAGCAGTGGTGGGTGCCTAAACTGATAAGTGGGCATCCTGGAATTTTTAAAAAGATGATCTAGGGGCATTGAAAAGATTAAGGAGTCTGGATGTCGGGACATTCCAAGTGGGCTACCACTAAACATAAAAAGGCTGCCATTGACGCCAAACGCGGAAAATTATTTGCAAGATTAGTGAAGAATATTGAAGTTGCCGCACGTACTGGTGGAATCGATCCTGCTGGCAATCCAACACTGTATGACGCGCTTCAAAAGGCAAAAAAGAATTCAGTTCCCGGTGACAATATTGATCGCGCTCTTAAACGAGCTTCAGGTGCAGAGGCCGGGGGAGCCGATTATCAAACGATCATGTATGAAGGTTACGGACCAAGTGGCGTTGCAGTTCTCATTGAATGCTTAACTGATAATCGCAACCGGGCGGCTTCTGAAGTGAGAACAGCTATGACCCGTAACGGTGGCAATATGGCTGATCCAGGATCTGTCGCGTATCTATTCAATAGAAAAGGTGTAATTCTCGTTCCAAAAATTAATACGACTGAAGACGATGTATTCACGGCTGTGTTAGAGGCTGGCGCGGAAGAGGTAAACGATTTAGGTGAATCGTTTGAAGTTGTTTGTGAGGCAACGGACCTGGTTTCGGTTCGAACGGCTTTGGTGGATGCTGGAATCGACTATGACTCGGCAGACTCTTCTTTTCTACCAAGTGTCTCTGTCCCATTGGATGTCGAATCGGCTACCAAAGTCTTCAAATTGATAGAAGCTCTAGAGGATTCAGATGAAGTTCAAAACGTCTTTGCCAATTTCGATGTCTCTGACGAAGTCATGGCGGCTCTAGACCTGTAATCCACTAAATTTCACTCGGGTAAAGCGAGATTATTCGGCTGCCATGCTCTAGGCTTATCGAACAAGTGTTCGAAATGGGGCGAAATGCGAGTGTTGGCGGTGGACCCGGGGCTCACCAGATGTGGAATCGCGGTCGCTGAAGGCGTACCCGGCAGGACTCCGACTTTGATCGCATTTGAAACTTTTGCAACTCCCGCTCATAACGAACATGCTCTTCCCGAAAGATTGGCGCTGCTTGATATGAAGTTCCAGGAATGGCTGGATCGATATCAACCTCACTCAGTTGCCATCGAACGCGTATTCTCCCAACACAATGTGTCAACTGCGATGACAACTGCACAAGTTAGCGCTTTAGTGATGGTCGCTGCGCATCGGCGAAATATATTGGTCACGCAACACACTCCGAGCGAAGTTAAAGCCGCGATCACCGGCAGCGGAAGAGCGGATAAGAAGCAAGTCGGTTCTATGGTAGCTAAAGTTTTGGGTTTAAAGGAGATACCAAAACCAGCAGATTCAGCGGATGCTATCGCTTTGGCTATCTGTCACATTTGGAAAAATAGTTTGGTGTCCAAATGATCGCTTCCGTTTCCGGAATCGTTTCAAGAATTCAATCTGACACGGTGATTGTTTTGGTTGGGGGTGTTGGCTTGCTTGTACATGTGACTCCCGACGTAATTAATGGAGCCAGAATCGGGGATGAATTAACACTCTTTACATCGTTGATCGTGCGGGAAGAATCCCTGACGCTTTACGGATTCATGTCTTCGGAAAGTCAAGACGTATTTGAATTATTGCAAAACGCTTCTGGAATTGGTCCAAAGACAGCGTTGGCGGCATTAACGGTGCACTCGCCCGAATCTATCCGTAAAGCAATTTTGGAAGAAGACTTCAAGAGTTTAGAGATGATCCCGGGTATTGGGCGTAAAAGTGCTCAGAAAGTAGTTATCGAACTCGCGGATCGAGTGAAAACGGGATTTCTTTCCAACTCTGTGGTTCGACCGAATTTGGTTGGCGCACCTTGGAAGAATCAAGTGCATGCAGCCATGGTTGGCTTAGGATTTGCACCAAAAGAGATCGCAACCGCAATTGAACAAGCAGAACAAGCGCTGCAACGTCAAGAAGTGGAAACGGGAGATGTTTCTGAGCTGCTCAAAATAGCTTTAAGGAGCAGAGGTCGTGGCTAAAAGTATTAAAGGTTCCGAAGATATGAGCCAAGAAGAGAAAGAAATTGATGCCGCTTTGCGGCCTCATTCCCTCGGCGAATTCATTGGACAAGAGAGAGTTCAAAAGCAACTCGATTTAGTTCTTCGTGCAGCAAAATCTCGTGGCGCTGTGCCTGATCATGTTCTATTTTCTGGTCCCCCTGGATTGGGAAAAACCACCCTGGCGATGATCATGGCTGCCGAACTTGGCGCGCCGTTGCGAATTACGAGTGGACCAGCTATCACACATGCTGGTGACTTAGCATCTTTGCTTTCATCTTTGGTTGAAGGTGAAGTGCTCTTTATGGACGAAATTCATCGTCTCTCCAGACCAGCTGAAGAAATGCTCTACCTTGCTATGGAGGATTTCCGAGTCGATATCGTGATTGGAAAAGGTCCTGGAGCAACAGCGATACCGTTATCGTTGCCTAGATTTACTCTCGTAGGCGCGACCACGCGGGCAGGTCTACTTCCTGGCCCGTTACGCGATCGATTTGGTTTTACTGCTCAACTTGATTTTTACGAAAATGCTGAATTGGAGCAAGTCCTCTCACGTAGTTGCCAACTTCTCAATGTTTCAATTGATGAGGATGGGCTAAGAGAGATTGCACGAAGATCTAGGGGCACCCCTCGGATAGCTAACCGCTTGCTGCGGAGAGTTCGCGATTTTGCCTTGGTAAACAACATTTCGTCGATTTCTGGTAAGACTGCCGACGCTGCACTAGAAATTTACGAAGTGGATCATCTTGGTCTGGATAGGTTGGATCGGGCGGTCTTATCCGCGATTATCGATAAATTCGGGGGCGGACCCGTTGGGGTTTCGACATTAGCCATCTCGGTCGGTGAGGAAGTTGAGACGGTTGAGGCAGTCTCTGAGCCATTTCTGCTGCGGCTGGGGCTAATCACCCGGACCCCTCGAGGTCGGGTGGCCACATCTGGTGGGTACCGCCATTTAGGCTTGGAGCCACCGGCGGATGCTGGTTTGGTCTTGGATTTACCCTAGAATCCGTACGACCAAACCTGAGGAGCACGATGCAAACCCTTTCCAATCTCTTTCCGCTCGTCATCATGGTGGCCGTATTTTGGTTCCTCATCATTCGCCCTAATCGTCGCCGTCAGCAAGCAGCTCAGGCGCTCATTAACAGCGTAGGAGCAGGTTCAAAGGTGGTTCTTGCAAGTGGCTTAAAAGCAACTGTGGTTCGTCTTGAAGATGACGTCGCAGTGCTGGAAGTAGCTCCCGGAATTGAATTGCGCTATCTCAAGGCAGCTATTACCAAGGTTGAAGAGTAAGAATCACTGATCAGAGATAGGAAGCATTAATTCATGGCTAATCAAAGTTCGCGTCCCGGTCGTGCTCTGCTCGTCCTTTTCGTTCTGATCATCGGTTTAGGTGCCACCGCCTTCATTCAAGGTGCAAGCAGCATTCGACTTGGTTTGGATTTACAAGGTGGAACATCGGTCACCCTGCAACCAAGAGTTTCGGGCAATAGCGGAAAATTATCATCCGAATCAATTGACCAAGCAGTAGCAATCATTCGTCAACGCGTTAACTCATTAGGCGTGGCTGAATCGGAAGTTACAGCGACAGGTTCGGGGACAAACAAACAGATTGTCATTTCGGTTCCAGGAGACACTGGTCGCAGGATTGTGGAACTTGTGGGTCAAACTGCTGAACTTCGATTCCGACAAGTTCTGCTTTCTGGTGCCCCTGCACCTGCAGCTCCAGATACAGCCACCTCAACATCAGCATTGGTCACTGAAGATCTCAAGAATCGATTCGCAGCATTTGATTGCACTAACAAATCCAATCTTCAAGGTGGCGGTGGAGATGACCCGAACTCAACCTTGATTTCTTGTGATCGAGATGGAACGGCAAAATACTTGTTAGCACCAGCAAAAGTTTTAGGACGGCAAGTATCGAAAGCTTCTTCCGTGCTAGACACGCAAGGTGGCGGTGGATGGATGGTTCTTCTGAACTTCTCTAATTCAGGAACGACTGATTTTGGAAAACTCACCCAAGACGTAGTCAATTTACCTCAGCCGCAAAATCAAGTTGCGATCGTTCTAGACGGCTTGGTGATATCTGCACCTCGAATCATGTCAGCTATCACCGCAGGTAATGCGCAGATAACGGGAAATTTCACGCAACAAGCGTCATCGGATCTTGCGAATGTTTTGAAATATGGTGCGCTTCCGTTGGCATTTGATAGGGGAGAGGTTCAACAAGTATCACCAACTCTTGGAAAGGACCAACTTAACGCGGGGCTTTTGGCTGGAGCAATCGGTCTTGGTTTGGTCTTAATTTATTCACTCTTTTTCTATCGAGGTTTAGGCTTAGTTTCCGTTGGGTCTCTCGTAATTGCAGGTCTATTGACCATGCTTTCATTCTTGGTCCTGGGTAAATCAATTGGCTTCACTTTGACGCTCGCCGGTATTGCGGGAGCGATTGTGTCGATTGGTATTACAGCGGATTCATTTATTGTGTTCTTTGAGAGATTGCGCGATGAAGTTCGTGAAGGTAAATCATTGCGAAGTGCGGTTGAGAGCGGATGGGTACGGGCCCGTAGAACGATTATTGTCGCGGACTCGGTCTCAATTATCGCTGCAGCACTGCTTTACTTCTTTGCCGTGGGTGGCGTCAGAGGTTTTGCTTTTACTCTCGGCCTGACAACTTTGATTGATTTAATTGTGGTCTTCCTCTTTACGAAACCTCTCATGACCGTTTTGGCTGGCACCAAGTTTTACGGAGGTGGCCATGCTTTGAGCGGTTTATCCGCATCCCGGCTTGGTGCTCGACAAATTGTGAAGGTTTCCAAGGGAGGAGATGAATAATGTCGAATTCTTTAGGTGCTCGTCTTTATCGAGGAGAGGTATCTCTTAACTTCATCGGAAATGCTAAGAGATGGTACGCGCTTTCAGGAGTCTTGATCCTAATCTCTTTAGGTGCCTTGCTGATTCAAGGCTTACATCTTGGTATTGAATTCAAAGGTGGAGCGTCCTTTTCTGTGAAGTCGTCCACAGTATCTATCTCCGGCGCGAGAGAAGCATTAACCGAAGCAGGAATATCGGGTGATTCAATCGTGCAATCAGTAGGCACGAATAAGGTTCGAGTTCAGACCGGGATCTTGACCACAGATCAATCTAATGCCGTACAAGATGCTCTTGCTAAGAAGTTTTCTGTTTCAAGGGATTCGGTAGATACTCAATTGGTAGGACCCTCTTGGGGCGCAGAAATTACCCGTAAGGCACTCTACGGGTTAATCGGTTTTCTCATCGTTGTCGTTCTATATCTCGCGATGGCGTTTGAACCCAAAATGGCCATCTCCGCAATCGTTGCTGTCGTGCACGACGTGTTCATCACCGTTGGTATCTATGCTCTGGTTGGCTTTGAAGTAACTCCTGCCACGGTTATTGGATTTCTCACCATTCTTGGCTACTCGCTTTACGACACAGTGGTGGTTTTTGACAAAGTTCGTGAGAATACTCGCTCTATCGCCGGAGGATCTAAGACTACATACTCGGGTGCTGCCAATCTTGCAGTGAATCAGACATTGGTTCGTTCTATAAATACATCACTTATTGCTCTCCTGCCCGTTGGATCAATCTTGTTCGTCGGAGCGGGTTTGCTTGGTGCGGGAACACTAAAAGATCTATCACTTGCTTTGTTTATTGGTTTAGCAACCGGAACGTATTCATCCATTTTTATCGCAACTCCAATACTTGCTTCTCTTCGTGAGCGGGAGCCGGCCATGAAGGCACTTGCCAAGAGAGTCCAATCTCGAGCAAGTAAGGAGAGCGGGGAAGTGAGCACTCCGGCGCCAGTACGAGTCCAGAAGCGCAAGAAGAAGAAATAGACTTAGAATTGAGCGGTGGCTCAAGATCGAGTGCTGGATAAGTCTTCTCAGAATGAGAATATTGACCCTGCTCAAGCTTTGCGTTCAACCATAGAACTTTTACAAGTTCACTATCCCAAAGTACCAATAGATCAATTGACCCACGATCTTCACAAAGCTTATGAAGTTGCATCAAAAGCTCATAGCGACCAATGGCGAAAGTCCGGCGAACCCTACATCACTC
Source organism: uncultured Actinomycetes bacterium (assembly GCA_964343565.1). Classification (GTDB taxonomy): domain Bacteria; phylum Actinomycetota; class Actinomycetes; order Nanopelagicales; family Nanopelagicaceae; genus CAYFKL01. The sequence continues at coordinate 5,529 of CAYFKL010000019.1, read as the reverse complement.
ATCCTCTTGCAGTAACTGAAATATTGGCCGATCTAGGCATGAACACACCTACTCTGATTGCAGCGCTGCTTCACGACACTATTGAAGATACCGAATACAACCTAGCTCAATTGAAATCTGACTTTGGAAATGAGGTTGCGTCACTTGTTGATGGCGTGACCAAGCTTGATCGAGTCACATTTGGTAAATCGGCAGAAGCTGAAACTGTGCGCAAAATGGTAGTGGCAATGGCCAAGGATATTAGGGTTCTTGTCATCAAACTGGCTGACCGACTCCATAATGCCAGAACTTGGAAGTTTGTTTCATCAGAGAGCGCGGAACGGAAAGCTCGAGAAACTCTTGATATTTACGCTCCGTTGGCGCATCGGTTGGGCATGAATGCCATCAAGTGGGAACTTGAGGATCTTTCCTTCGCAACGTTATATCCAAAGATGTACGACGAAATTACGAGATTAGTTGCTGAGCGTGCGCCAAGTCGAGAGTCCTTCACGAAACAGGTAGTGGCAGAAGTTACGGGCGAACTTGAAGAAGCAGGAGTTCGTGCAGATGTTCATGGACGCCCAAAGCACTATTACTCGGTGTATCAAAAAATGGTAGTCCGGGGTCGAGATTTTGCCGACATATATGATCTCGTAGGGATTCGAGTACTAGTAGATGATGTGAAAGATTGTTACGCCGCTTTAGGAACAATTCACACACGGTGGAATCCAGTTCCTGGACGATTTAAAGATTACATTGCAATGCCAAAATTCAATCTCTATCAATCTCTTCACACCACAGTGATTGGCCCTGAGGGCAAACCTGTGGAAATTCAAATAAGAACGCACGATATGCATCGGAGAGCCGAATACGGCATCGCTGCACACTGGAAATACAAACAGGGTAATGCGGATCCGAATTCTGCTTCAGAAATTGAGTGGCTCAAGCGCCTTCATGATTGGCAACGAGAGACGGAAGATCCTGGTGAGTTTCTAGATTCCTTGCGGTTTGATCTGAATTCTGGCGAGGTCTATGTCTTCACTCCCAAAGGTGACGTGGTGGCCCTTCCTAGTGGAGCCACACCAGTTGATTTTGCGTTTTCAGTGCATACCGATGTCGGTTACAGAACTGCAGGGGCAAAAGTGAATGGTCGATTAGTACCCCTTGAATCTCGACTTCAAAATGGGGACGTTATCGAAATCATCACAGCCAAGGGAGAAAATCATGGCCCAAGTAGAGATTGGCTTAATTTCGTTAGGAGTCCGCGAGCCCGTAGCAAGATCAAACAATGGTTCACTAAAGAGAGGCGTGAAGAGGCGATTGAATCGGGTCGCGATCTGATCGCTCGTGAAATGCGAAAACAAGGTTTGCCTATTCAAAAGATTCTTTCGGGCGAGTCCCTAATTGGATTAGCGCATGATTTGAGATTTTCTGATCTCGAAGCTTTATATGCTTCAGTAGGCGATGGCCATACTTCTGCTTCAAGCATCATTTCCAAACTCGTAGCTTTGAGCGAAACAGAAGAAGTCGATGACCTCCCAGAGTCTTTTACTCCTCAAACCACTCGAAAGGGCAATGATTCTGGAGTCAAGGTGGTCGGTGGCGAAGATATATGGATAAAACTAGCGAAGTGTTGCACCCCAGTTCCAGGGGATCAAATTATTGGATTTGTTACCAGAGCAAGTGGAGTATCTGTCCATCGAAACGACTGTGCAAATGGAAAATCACTCGTGATTTCACAGCCAGAAAGAGAGATTGCTGTTGAATGGATTGCGTCAGCTCACTCAACATTCTTGGTAAATATTCAAGTAGAAGCCCTGGATCGTGCGAGACTTCTTTCAGATGTAACGCGGACTCTTTCGGATCAACATGTAAACATTTTGAGTGCAGCCGTACATACATCCCGTGATCGAATTGCATTCTCACGTTTTACTTTCGAAATGGCTGATGCGACCCATCTAGAAACAGTGCTTAAAGCTGTACGAAATATTTCTGGCGTTTACGACGTTTACCGCGTCACAAACGTTTAGCGAAATTCAGAGAGAGATTTCTCGGCTTCCATTAACCAAAGTTTTCTAGCCTCAGCTGCGGCTCTAGCCTCAGCTGCCTTGGTGGCATTGCCAGCCTTATCGAACTTATCGGCTTGCTTAAGGTATCCGGAAATCGCTTCATTGAGTTTATCAACGGCCTCTTGCGCACGCTTTTTCGCAACAGGATCACTCTTTCTAGAATCTTCATCAGCGGCAGCACGGATAACTTTTTCGACTGCCTTCAAGCGATTTTCGAGTTTATCCTTTACAGCTCTTGGAACCATTCCGGCCTTTTCCCATTTATCTTGGATGTCTCTCAGAGACTTCTTCGCGTTAGGTAAATTGGTAATAGGTAACAATGCTTCAGCCTGATTCGCTAGATCTTCTTTTTTGGCTTGATTGGCGGCAAAACTTTCCTCACGTTTGGCTAGATCAGCATTTTTAGCTGCAAAGAAAGTATCTTGTGCAGATTTAAATCGATTCCAGAGCTTGCTTTCATCAACTTTGCTCGCTCTACCCGTGGTTTTCCATTCATCCATCAATGACTTGAATCGCTTAGCAGTATTTACCCAGTCAGTTGATGTCGCCAATTTTTCAGCCTGTTGAATTAGCGATTCTTTCTTTTCTACGATTGCAGTTCGTTCTTTATCTAAAGTTGCAAAATGAGTTCTTCTTCGTCGATCAAAATGATTTCTTGCTGCAGAGAATCTTTTCCACAAGGCTTCATCGGCTGGTTTGTCGATTCTGGCCAATTTTTTCCAATCGTCCAACAAAACTTTTAGGCGGTCGCCAGTAGATTTCCAAGAATCTGAATCAGCTAACGATTCTGCTTCAGCAACAATCCTTTCTTTTTCAGCTGCTGCCATAATTTTTGCTTCAGCTTTTGCAGCTGCTGCAGCAGCCTTTCTCGCAGCCTCTGCTTCTCTTCTTGCTTGTGCCAATGGTGAAATATTTTCTACTGCAATCTTTAAGGCTTCGAGATTTCCGACCGCATTGATGGTTTCCACTTGTTGGCGAAGCTTTTTGATGGCTTCTTCACCATCTTCAGCCAGCATCGCTCCGTTTCTTAAACGATCAGCCGTGAGAGCGACTTCCGATGCCAGCACTTCGAATTTGCGAACAAAGTAGGCTAAAGCTTCCTCATTGCTCTTTCCTGGGTAAGAACCCACTGCCCTTTCGCCGTCAAGGGTGCGAACATAGACCACGCCAGACTCGTCAACTCTTCCGAATGACGCAGGGTCACCAACTAGTGCTGCCGCGGCGGACTGTGGGATTGGAGTCGGATTGTTCACGGCACTTCCTAGCGCTAGTTAGCTGACATATGGCGATGGAGCAGAAAGGTTACCCGATTCTTACCGAGGTAAGCGAAACGGGGTTCTTTGGAGCCCCATCGGTTTGACCATTGCTGGTACCAGCGGCGGCAATGGCGTCAATGACCTCCAAGCCTGATACCACGCGTCCAAATGGCGTGTAATTCGGGGCAAATTGGGAATCTTTGAACACGAAGAAGAACTGACTTCCATTGGTACCCGGTCCAGCGTTGGCCATGGCAACCGTTCCTCTGGGGTAAGTGGCGCCGGAAAGGGATTCATCCGCATATTGATAACCCGGGCCACTGCTGCCGCTTCCAGTTGGGTCACCGCATTGCAACGCCGTGAAGCCCGGTGCATTAAGAAGTCGATGACATGGGGTTCCGTCGTAAAACTTATTTGATGCCAAAAATGCGAAAGAGTTTTCCGTGCAAGGAGCCGTCGGTAGCAGTTCCATGACGATAGTTCCGCTATTCGTCACAATTGTGGCTCTCTTTGAGAACGGTGTGGTTTTCGCGTTAGGTAATCCAACAAATTTCCCATTTCCAGTCTTGGTGTAGGTGCAAGAAACGGAATTGGGGTTGGCGCTGGTGCTGGTGCTTGCCTGGGAACTTGTTGGGGTAGCGGCGGCCGTGTTTGAAGTCGGTGTGCTCTCGCTAGCAGAAGGAGATGGAGTGGTAGTCGAAGATTGAGTGGCGCTTGGATTCTGGGATGGAATTGGATTCGCTGCTGTCGGTGCATTTGAGAAGGCGCCACTACCTATGAGAATTGCTCCGATGCCCAAGGCCAAAAGCCCCAGAATGGTGCCGATTGTTGCTGGCGAAAAAGTTTTGCGCGATACCCGAACGGCCTGAGGTTGCTGCGGTTGACGACGCTGGGGATTGCCGCTGACTCGATTCTTATTCTTTTTGCTCACTTCTTCCTCCTGATACTCCGAATTCTAATCGCCTTTCTCGGGTAGCCTGTCACAATGATCTCCGTTCGGCAGGTTGTGGCCGAGATGTATGCCACCAATTGCTGGATCGTGCACTCCAACTCAGAAGCCGTGATTATTGATCCTGGAATTGGAAATCCACATTTACTGAAGGCAATTGATCATGCTTTGGAAGATCTGCGTCCTCTGGCAGTGATTGCAACTCACGGACATTTAGATCACACCTTTTCAATCACTCCTCTGACCAAAAGTCGAGAAATACCTGCCTATATTCATTCCAAAGATCGGGAGTTATTGACGCACCCCGAGCGCGCATTATCACGCGAGACCCGCGAGTTATTCGCTGGACTAAGTTTTTTCGAACCAAGTGATGTTTTTGAAATTGGCAATGGAGATCGCATAAATTTTGGCAACATCGAACTATGTTTTGATCATCGGCCTGGTCACACTGCTGGAAGCATGGTCATTCGAAGCGAGAGTGACAAACTACTCTTCTCGGGGGATGTGCTTTTTAAAGATGGTATCGGTAGGACCGATTTGCCAACAGGGTCCGCATCGCAAATGCAAGAATCGCTCAGAGAACTCTTCCTGCTATCCGATGATTATCAGGTTTTCCCTGGACATGGAGACAGAACAACAATTGCAGAAGAACGAAAACACAATCAATACGTATCTCTTGCGCTTGAAGGACGACTATGAAACCAAAGATTCTTGCCCCGAAAGGTGTGGCTGAATATTTCCCTCCTGAATCATTGGAATTTGAAAAGATTCGTGATGGCTTAGCGCAATCGGCCAGATTAGCCGGCTACCGCTATATCGAGTTGCCGGTATTCGAAGATACCTCTCTCTTTGTGAGAGGAGTCGGGGAGTCCACAGACGTGGTTTCGAAGGAAATGTATACCTTCGAAGATAGAGGGGGTCGATCTCTCACTTTAAGACCGGAGGGCACCGCCGGTGTTATGCGTGCTGTCATAGAGCACGGACTTGATAAGGGTCAGTTGCCAGTGAAACTTTGGTACTCCGGTGCTTGTTTTAGAGCTGAAAGACCACAACAGGGAAGGTATCGCCAATTTTATCAAGTGGGGATTGAAGCAATCGGCAATGAAGATCCAATGCTTGATGCTGAAGTGATCTCCGTTGCGCATATTGGTTTTAGAAATCTTGGATTGAAAGCTTTTGTCACTCAAATAACTTCGTTGGGTGACAAGAATTGTCGCCCAGCGTATAGAGAAAAACTATTTGAATTTTTGTCAAAATTGCCGCTTGATCCACAAAC
>CAYFKL010000018.1:0-15412 GCA_964343565.1 uncultured Actinomycetes bacterium | reverse complement strand
GCTGGCGTAGTAAGAACGGGATCGCCAAAAAGTCGAATTGGTTTTATGGGCACTCAATAAGTCTACCAATCACAGATTGCGCACTCGCGCAATCTCAGATGAGTCCGCTGGCAGGTAAGTATTCCCAACTGGGCCATGACGCAAGACAAGCATCAAACCGCCAGTCTTTGAAAATACAGGACCGTGAATCGTGTCAGCTCCTCTCGGATGCGACAGATACGACCCAGGAGTCATTACTCCAAAAGTGGTAGACATGGTGCCTTGAATTTGAAAAATCTCTTCAGAGAAAGTGTGAAATTCGGTAAATGGAGAGTTCCAGCCAGGTAGTACACCCAAAACTGCCGCACCAAAATCATCGTGGTCACCCAACGCCTTTCTGGCTGCCCCTCCTGGCAATTCCTTCACCACAGCCCCAGCCCAATCAACGTGAGAAAAATGATTGAAATAGAAATCGATCTCGACGTTCCATGAATTTGTTGAAACGAAAAGTTCAACATCAGTAATTGCCAAAATTTTAGGAAACTTTGATCCAATCCCACCTTCAAGAAAAAGCCACTCCGGAAAAGTGGCATCTCCAATTTGAATCTCACCCGAAATTGTAAATGCTCGAATATGTTCTTTCGATATAAAGGCTTCAATGATTTCACCAGGTTTCAAATTCAAAACATAAGTTCGCCCGACACCATCGACTGAGGCTTTGATACCTGATTGAGTTGTTAAACCATCAGCCAATATTTTTGCACGAAAAAGCTGGTCACCAAACATCACTTCAGAATTCAAGATATCTTGGGAATGAATGAAATCTATCCATACTCTACTCATTGATCACCCCAAGAATCGTCGTCTAACGAGAATGGGTCGATTCTAATTGAATATGGCTTCTTTTCAATGCTGGCTCGATCTCTGATTCGCTTTATAGTGTCACGAGGCAAATCTTCTTTAGTCGTAACGACCATGCGGCTTTGGTTTCCAAAAACATCAATTCCAGTTGGCATTGAAGACAAATCATTACTGTTCAATCCAGGGGTGAATACAACTGCTTCATAAGCGGGCGGTAGATGGGCAGACATTCTGGAATCCCAATCCTGCAATATTGTTCGTTGATCTCTCGGTCGCATGACATACTTCATAACATCGTGATTTAAGGGCAAAGAACTGAAAATATGCGCGTTTGGCTTTGAAAATGAAATAGCTCTCAACCAAATTCTTCTCAAATTCCGAAATGCGTCTAATGACGGTCTTGCCGCTAACCATGTGCCATCTAAAAGAATTACGACTTCGTAATCACTGCTCACTATAGGAATGGCTCCTGGAGTTGCAATGACAATATCGTCGTCCTGTAAATGGTCATTCAACCGTTTATCTCCAGTAGAAATGTGAATCCTCTTACCTGGAAATGCCCGTCCGATTTCAAACGCTGTACGATCTGTACCACTAGATATCGCCAGATAATCCTTACTCTGACACTCATCGCATTGCCAATCCTGAAGCAATTTATTGCATAGTTCACAGATCGGAATGGCGTGCGAAGATTCTGTAATCATGCCACCGCCGCACTTGCATCTAGCCGTGTTTTTACACTCCCTGCAGATCAGGGATGGAGAAAACCCGGTTCTGGCAACCACTATTAATGTAGTGCCTTTCGATCTTTTGATTAATTCCCAAGCTTTAGTGGGAATTCTTCCAGGTTCATTACTTTCGTAAAACCGTCTTGAGTTAGTTGATGCACTAATGACAGATATTTTACCGTCGTCAACATTTGATATTTTCTGTAAAGGTAAGGAAAATGCAAAGGAAATATGAGCGACTTTCTTCTTGAGAAGTTCTAGAACTCTACTTGTGTGCCAGTAAGGATACTTTGCTTCTTGAAAGGAATGGGATTCCAAATCCCATGAAATAATGACGTCAGGCTCAAATGGTAGAAAGATTGCCGTTCGAGTCCCCACGATCAAATTAGCCTCTGGTGACAATAGATAATTCGCAAATCTGTCGCTTGAAGTTAATCCTCCGTGCAATTGCATGGCATCAGGAAAATTTGAAGCAAATCTCTTAATATCCGCAATCTCCGGTAGCAGAACTAGAACTTTCTGAGAATTCCGTAATGCTACTTCAACGCAGCTAAAGATTTCATCGAAACATCTTGCATAAGAATCAATTAGTCGAATAACTTCCTGTTTGGACTTGATGATTTCATTTACCCTAATTTCGAATTCTGGTTGTACCTCTCGTGTACTTTTAACCAGAGGGAGAACCGTCTTCTTGATATTTCGAACTGGCTTGGGATAAACATTCCTGATTAGATCCCAGATACCGCAGAGATAGTGATCCTGAATAACCTGCAAATCTCTTATGTTGTCCTCATGCAAAAAACTTGAATAGGTCACACCTTTGATCTCCTTGAGATTTCCTACTTTCTCATCAAGTATTTCAATCACCAAGCCATCGATGATTCTCCCGGAAAACGGAACCCTAACCAGAGAACCTACAGTGGCAGAATCTTCAAATCTTCTCGGAATGGCGTATGTGTATGGTTGATCTAAATGAGTGATCCTATTATCCACGAAGATCCTGGCGGACCTTCGAGAAATACTCTTAGAATGACTACGCCTCCGCGGAGTTATCAGCTCCAACGGTTGCATGCTTAACCCTTAATTGCAGCTGCGAGTTGATTGGCTCGTTCCGTATTCTCCCAGGGCAGATTCAAATCGATTCGACCGAAATGGCCATATGCCGCCGTTGGAGCATAGATAGGACGCAGCAAATCTAAATCACGAATGATCGCAGCAGGTCTGAGATCAAAAACCTTTGTTATGGCCTCTTGGATTTGTTCATTTGGAAGTGTGCCTGTTCCAAATGTTTCAACGAATAGGCCTACTGGTTGTGCTTTACCGATGGCATAAGCAACTTGAACTTCGCATCGTTTAGCCAACTTAGCCGCGACCACAGTCTTTGCTACCCAGCGAAGTGAATAAGCCGCAGACCGATCAACTTTGCTTGGATCTTTACCTGAAAATGCTCCTCCACCGTGTCTTGCCATACCGCCATACGTATCAACGATGATCTTTCTTCCGGTTAAGCCAGCGTCACCCATAGGGCCACCAATAACAAATCTTCCCGTTGGATTAATTAAGACTCGAGCGGCTTTCCAGGGAATATCTATGGTCTCAAGTTCAGGTTCTATCACTGACCTAATGATGTCTGGCGAGATAGTTCTTTCTAGATCTACGTCTGGTGAATGTTGAGAAGAAATGACTATGGTGTTGACGGCGACTGGTTTATCGCCTTCGTACTCTATTGTGACTTGAGTTTTTCCATCAGGACGTAGATAAGCTAACTGTCCAGAGTGCCTGACGGCTGAAAGACGCTTCGCTAACCTATGGGCTAATGCGATGGGCAGTGGCATGAGTTCAGGAGTGTCGTCGCACGCATAACCGAACATCAATCCTTGATCTCCTGCACCCTGGAGATCTAAAGGATCTGCCGCTCCATCCCTGTGCTCCAGTGCGTCATTTACGCCTTGAGCGATATCCTGCGACTGCTGGCCTATTGAAACAGAGACTCCGCAAGATCCACCATCAAATCCCTTATCTGAAGAGTCGTATCCAATTTCAAGAACTTTCTTTCTAACGATTTCAGCGACATCCGCATAACCGTTTGTGGTTACCTCTCCCGCTACATGAACCTGGCCGGTCGTTATTAAAGTTTCAACGGCCACTCGGCTTTTGGGATCCTGTCTCAATAAATCGTCAAGAATAGAATCAGAGATCTGATCAGCGATCTTATCGGGGTGACCCTCAGTGACAGATTCAGAGGTAAAGAGTCTATTTGCCATTGTTCAAGCCTAGTCGTTTTTGAATAAAGGTGAGAATCTCTTCTGCAAGCGTGTCCTTGCTCATCTCTCCAAAATTGATCGTCTCAAAACCGTTAGAACCCTTACAAAGGAAGAAAGCCTTGTTGGTCAAACTACCGAACACCTTTCCCTCTGACACATCATTTACCACCAATAGATCAACAGGTTTTCTTTCAAATTTTCTTTTAGCATAATTTTCGATTTCAATCGAGTCTCCGGTCTCAGCCGCAAAGCCAACAATGAATTGGTGTGCCTGGCGATTGTTCAGAATGCCTTCCAAAATATCCGTGGTGGCGACGAGCTCTAAGATGTTATTGGACTCATCCTTCTTAATCTTGGACTTAGCAACATTCTTCGTCCGAAAATCAGCGACAGCTGCGGCCATTATCACGATCTTGGCAGCTTGGATTTCACTATCGACTGTATCTTTCAACTGTTTCGAGGTTTCTACCTTCAAAACGGAAATTCTTGAAGAAAGATTTGCTAATAAAGCATTCTCAATATTGCAGGCGATCAAAGTGACTTGTGCACCTTGTAAAGCAGCCGCTTTTGCAATTGCGATTCCTTGCCTCCCCGAAGATCGATTACCAATAAACCTCACTGGGTCTATGGGCTCACGAGTTCCTCCCGCCGTTATCAACATTCGGGTATCCGCGAAAATTTTTGATCCTTGAAGGAAAGCTAAAGATTCTTCGATAATTTCTGTTACTTCTGGCAGTCGACCGACTCCAGAATCACTGCCAGTTAGACGACCAACGGCAGGAGGTATAACGTGGAATTGTCGTTGTTTCAACATTTCAACGTTATCTTGAACCGCCTCATTGAGCCACATATCAGAATGCATGGCAGGACAAACAATGACCGGTGCCTTCGTTACTAAAACTGTTGCAGACAGAAGATCATCGGCAGCGCCTTGTGCGAGACGAGCAATAGTATTTGCTGTAGCTGGAGCAATGATTACCAAGTCGGCAGCGCGGCCAATTTCAATATGGGCTACTTCATCTACCCGTTCCCATACCGTTGAGGAAACAGGTTCACCAGATAGTGCTTCAAATGTTGCAGCACCAACAAATTTTAAAGCTGAGGGTGTGGGAACAACCTTTACGCTGTGGCCAAGCTCCCTTAGTTTGCGAATCAAATCGCAGGATTTATAAGCAGCGATGCCGCCAGCAACGCCAACAACTATTCGAGACACTAGCTCTCGATTGGTTCGGAGGTCACCAAACCTTCATTAATTTCTCGAAGTGCAATCGACAGTGGTTTCTCATGAACGTGTGTTTCCACCAGTGGTCCTACGTATTCAAGTAAGCCTTCGCCCAGTTGGGAGTAGTAGGAATTTATCTGGCGAGCTCGCTTAGCTGCGTAGAGCACCAAGCTGTATTTGGAATCGGTTTTTGCAAGTAATTCATCGATCGGAGGGTTCGTAATACCCTCGGCCAGACTAGACATGAGTCTCCCTTGAACTTTGAGGGCGACTTCGGCCCTACGTATGGGCTAAGGCTACCAGCGTTGCTACGACCTTCTCGACCTCGGAATTGACGACCACATGATCGAACTCGCTTATCGCTGCCATTTCAGCCTCAGCGAGTTCGAGTCTGCGTTGGATAACTTCCTCCGACTCGGTTCCCCTCCCGGTTAAGCGTCTCACCAGTTCATCAAAGCTAGGAGGTGCCAGAAAGACTGTGAGGGCCGATTTATCACTAGCCTTGATCTGCCTGGCACCTTGTAGATCAATCTCCAGTAGGACGTCCTGGCCCTCGGCTAGGTGTTCTTTAACCGGGGCCACCGGAGTTCCATAGCGATAGCCGGCAAAATCAGCCCACTCCAGAAAGGTCCCCTTCTGGATGGCCTCTCGGAACTCTCTTTCTTGCCAGAAGAAGTAGTGCAGGCCATCAATCTCTCCCGGCCGTATCGGTCTCGTCGTTGCGCTAACGCTTAGCCAGAGATTTGGCCAGAGATTTGGTTGAGCCCGAAGAGTTTTAACGATGGTGGACTTACCCACTCCACTTGGTCCACTTAAAACTACCAATCGACCTGGATGCTTCATTTTCAATCAAACTCTTTCATTAGCGCAAAAATCTGTTTAACTCCTAAGCCTTTCAATCTTCTCGAGTGCGCGATACCGCATTTTTCCATAATCCTTAAAGCTTTAACTTTTCCCACACCTGGCAAGGCTTCGAGTAAATCTGAAACCTTCAACTTGCTTAATGCAACGTCGGTTCTACTCATTTGAATCGATTGTGCAAGAGAAATTCGTCCGGCTCGAACATCATCCTTTAATTTCGCTCTTTGCCTCCGTGCTGCTTTCGCCAATTCGAGAGCCCGCTGCCGTTCCTCTAAAGTGAGTAGAGGAGGCGGAGTCATATCTACATTCTATGTCTCACGAGAATTTAAGACAAAAAGATCAACAAGAATCTGCTATTTCTCGAATTCTGTTCAGCATCAGTTGAGGTTGCGCCGGATTCCAATGACGAGTGATTGGTCGTCCGATTACCACGAAATCGGCGCCCCACGATATCGCTTCGCCTGGGGTAGCCACTCTAGATTGATCTGAGTTAGGTTCACCTGCAGGCCGCACGCCTGGAGTTATCAAATGAACATCTTTTGGTAGACATGCACGCAGTCGCGAAACTTCATTCGGTGAACAAACAATCGCCCTTGCGCCATATTCAACGGATGAAATAGCTAGTGTAGTTGCCAAATCAGAGATCTCATTCTCAATTCCCATTGCAGATAGATCGCTTTGTTTGAGAGATGTGAGCACAGTGACAGCCGTGACGCGAGTGTTCGGTAGCGCATCGGAAACTGCACTGATCATCTCTCCCCCGCCAAGAGCGTGAACCGTTAGATATGTAGGATTCAATTCAGCAATACTTTTTGATGCCCCCGCAACAGTATTCGGGATATCGTGAAGTTTTAAATCCAGAAATAGTAAATTATCTTTACCTTGACTCATCACTGAATTGATTCCAGATTTTCCGTAAGAATTGAAAAATTCTAAACCAAGTTTAAATATCGCAACATCTTGTGCCATATGTTTAGCCCAAGATTGGGCAGTATCTAAATCGTTAGTATCGAATGCCACGGCAATGGGTGCTCGTTTGCTAATTTCTGTGGGCAAAACTCACCGCCTCTTGTAATGACGAAAAGCCTCGTTCGAAGAGAATTTGTGCCAACTCAGACTGAATTCGACTGATTGAACTAGGATCATGGAAGTTAGCTGTCCCTATTGCAAAGGCATTCGCACCAGCAAGAACAAATTCGAATGCATCATTTCCAGAAAGAATGCCTCCCATACCAATGATGGGAAGATCGGGGAATGCTTGTCGTATTTGCCACACCGCACGTACAGCAACCGGTCTAATTGCCGGGCCTGATAAACCGCCAGTAACTCCAGCAAGTGCCGGTTTCATCAACTGCGTATCGATTACCATTCCCAAAAGAGTATTGATCACCGATACTCCTGAAGCCCCAGCATCCACAACAGCTTTAGCTATTGAAACTATGTCTGTCACATCGGGAGATAGTTTTGCAAAAATGGGATAACTGCCCCCGATAGTTCGGCGAACGATGGAGATCACTTCGTGAGCTGATTCCGGTTGACAGGCGAAGACTAAACCTCGATTTGCGACATTTGGACAAGATATATTTACTTCGATACCAACAACATTCTCTCCAACTTTTCTCAATTTTCCCGCGATTCGACCGAATTCTTCAGCATTGTTCCCAGCAATTGAAACAATGGTTCTCACTTGATTCTTTTCCAACCACTTCAAATCATCTTCAATAAATTGATCAATACCCGGTCCTTGTAGACCGATCGAATTCAACATACCGCTTGGCGTCTCGGCCATTCTAGGAGTTGCCCTTCCGCTTCGAGGTTCGAGCAGAATGGATTTTGTGACAATTGCTCCGATGTCGGCCAAATTCATAAATTGAGACAATTCTTTTCCGCTTGCAGCACAGCCACTTGCGCTTAAAGATGGCGCAGGAAGTTCTAACTGACCAAGTTTTGTCGAAAGATCAACTTCTAGACCACGATCGGAATTTCCCTTTGAGATAATGCGCATAGTCGTCATTTCAATGTAGGCCCATACCAGCGGCACCAACCGCATTCATAGGAATAGATCCAATTTGATCCCAAAGCACATCTTTTCCATCAAATATTGGTCCTTCAACACAAGACCGAGACATTCGTATTAAACCATCAGCACCCCGGACCGGAAGTACGCAGGTCATACATATTCCTATTCCGCATGCCATCGCTTCTTCAACTGCGCATTGAGTCTGAATATCAAATTCATCCCCCAAAGCAGTAATCGCTTTTAGCATTGCCATTGGCCCGCAGGCGTATATAACGTCAATTGAATTTCTTTCAATTAAGGTTCTCGCTGCTTCGGTAACGCGCCCTTGTATTCCGATAGAACCATCATCCGTAGCGAGCATGAGCGCATTCGTTACCCGTCTTGCTTCTAATGATCCAAATATCTTTTCACTTGTGGCTGCACCTAATGCCATATCAACGCGGCAACCCTTTTGCCGCAGCAGATCAGCCAACATAAAGAGTGGTGCGCTCCCGTACCCTCCGCCAACCAGCAGTGCGTGAACAGGATCCTTTGGAATCGGGAAAGGTTTGCCCAGCGGCCCAACCATGTTGATTATTGTGTGTGCCGGTTGATCCACTAACCAGCGAGTTCCTGCGCCATGTGCCGAAACGACGATCTCAACGGTTCCGCCATAGAGGCCTCGCTCTTGAGATTGATAGATAGAAAAACTCCGACGAAGTAAAGTGCTGGTTGAATTGCCTCCTACGCTCAATGCAACAAAATTGCCCGGTCGCACCCGTTCGGCGATACCAGGAGCTACAAACGTGAGTACGTGGTAGGCGCCTGATCTCTTGTTCGCAAGCAATTCAGCGTTGACTTGTACGGGAGCAAAATTCATGCCTAGATCGATCCTTTTCGTAGCCAATCCTGTAACGATTGAACAACGCTACCGCTTCGTCGCCGAGAATCAATACCTTGAATGGCTGCTGAGAAACCTTGAACAGTTGTTATGCAGGGAATTCCATTCATTGTTGCAGCGTTTCGAATCTTCCAACCATCTCGCCTAGGGCCAATTCCAAAAGGAGTGTTAACCACCAAATCAATTTCACCAGCATTTATCAGTCCGACTATTGAAGGGCCTTCTCCAACTTCTGATTCTTTCCTCACCATCCTTGATGGAATACCGAATTTATTGAGTACAGCTCTTGTGCCAGAAGTTGCGTAAATTGTGAAACCCATGTCGACAAGTTTTGAAACTCCCAGAACCATTGATCGTTTGTCTCTATCGGCAAAAGATAAGAAAATGGAACCTGATAGGGGTAATGGACCAAAGGCTGCTATCTGACTTTTGGCATAAGAAGCCCCAAAGGTTGAATCTAAACCCATCACTTCGCCAGTCGACTTCATTTCTGGACCTAAAAGTACATCGATATTGGATCCGTCGATTTTTCGAAACCTGTTCCATGGAAGTACTGCTTCCTTTACTGCAATACCTCTTGAGAGGGCATGATCCTGATTTTCGCTTGGGATTAATCCTAAATTTCTTATCTGGGAAATTGATAACCCAATTGATATTAGAGCAGCCGCCTTAGCCAAATTGACACCTGTTGCTTTGCTAACAAATGGAACTGTTCTAGAGGCTCTCGGATTTGCTTCCAGGACATAAAGAATATCGTTTAGTAGCGCAAATTGAATATTGATTAAGCCTTTGACACCGATGCCATGAGCTAAGGTTTTAGTTGCGATTCGAATTCGCTCTTCTACCGTAGCGCTTAAAGTGATTGGAGGTAATGCACAAGCCGAATCTCCTGAATGAATACCGGCTTCTTCAATATGTTCCATGATTCCGCCTACAAAAATTTCTCGACCATCAAATATGGCGTCAACGTCAATTTCCAAAGCATCCTCTAAGAAGCGATCGATAAGGATCGGCGAATCAGATGAGATCTCCGTACCCTGCTCAAAGTACTTGATCACTGAATTGTCATCGTAAATGATTTCCATTCCTCTACCGCCCAGGACAAAAGAAGGTCTCATCAAAACTGGATACCCGATCTGTTTCGTCAATTCAAGGGCTTGATCCTTCGAATGAGCCACTCCGAAATTGGGAGCGTTCAACCCATTCGCTATGAGCAAACTTGCAAATTTGCCCCTATCTTCTGCCAACGAAATACTTTCTGAAGATGTTCCAAGAATCGATTCACCACTCAATTCCAAAGGTTTTGACAACTTAAGAGGAGTTTGACCTCCCATTTGGGTGATCACACCAAGAACAGGTCCAGCAATCTTCTCTGCATAAAGAATCTCACTTACATCCTCAAACGTAAGGGGTTCAAAATACAGGCGGGAAGAAGTGTCATAGTCTGTTGATACCGTTTCGGGATTGCAATTGATCATAATGGTATCAATATTTTGGGATTGCAGGGCGAAAGATGATTGAACGCAGGAGTAATCGAATTCAACTCCTTGTCCAATTCGATTCGGACCGCTTCCGAGAATGATTACTGCCGGTTGATTTCGAGGTTGAACTTCGGATACTTCATCGTAACTCGAATAGTAATAGGGTGTCACAGCTTCGAATTCAGCGGCACAAGTATCGACAGTTTTAAAAACTGGTCGGACGCCTAAGGCGTGTCTCGCTTCCCGAACTTTCTCTTCGGTAATAGAAAGAATATTAGAAATTTGGTAGTCGGAAAAACCATTCTTCTTGCAATATTTAAGCGAATGAGAATTCTGCAATACTTCACTGGTTATGGATTTAGCAATATCAGCCAGATGAGATATCTGATTCAAAAACCAAGGATCCACTTTGGTTATTTCGTGAATCTCTTCAATAGTCATACCCGAAAGAATCGCCTGTTGAATTTGATGTATTCGATTTTGAGTTGGGTGAGACATCTCATCTTTCAAACGCTGAACATTCGTTTGAGGTGTACTTGTCCAATCAAATTCGGAATTAGCCGTATCTAGGGACCTAAGGGCCTTTTGAAGAGCCTCCTGAAAATTGCGACCAATTGCCATGGCTTCGCCGACGCTCTTCATGGTTGTAGTCAAAGTTTGGTCCGCCGTGGGAAATTTTTCGAACGCGAATCGAGGAACTTTAACCACCACATAATCCAAAACGGGTTCGAAGGAAGCTGGAGTTGCGCGAGTTATATCATTTGGGATTTCATCCAATGTATATCCAATCGCTAGTTTAGTTGCGATCTTTGCAATTGGAAATCCTGTTGCTTTAGAAGCTAGAGCACTTGATCTAGAAACCCTTGGGTTCATTTCAATCACAATTAGCCGTCCATTATTTGGATTAACAGCGAATTGAATATTGCATCCTCCGGTTTCGACGCCGACTTCGCGAATGATGTCAATCGCCAAATCTCTCATGCGTTGATACTCAACGTCGGTAAGAGTCAAAGCGGGAGCAACGGTGATGCTATCCCCAGTATGAACACCCATAGGATCAAAATTTTCGATAGAGCAAACAATTACGACGTTGTCGTTTTTATCTCTCATGAGTTCCAATTCAAATTCTTTCCAACCAATGATTGACTCTTCAAGGAGAACCTCATGAATTGGACTATAAGTAATTCCTGCCAGTCCAAGCCGCAACAAATCATCCTTGTTATAGGCAATTCCGGACCCAAGGCCACCCATCGTGAATGATGGACGAATAACTAAGGGATAGCCCAGTTGATCAGCAGCTTTTAATAGATCAAACTCTGAACGACAAATTGTGGATAAGGCCGATTCTCCTCCAACTCGATTTACGATTTCCTTGAAAGTATCTCGATCTTCTCCGCGCCTTATAGTGGTAGACGTTGCGCCGATTAGTTCAACTCCATACTTTTCCAAGATCCCCATATCTTCAAGAGCGAGAGCCGCGTTCAATGCCGTTTGACCCCCCAATGTCGGCAAGAGCGCCTTAGGTCTTTCTTTAATAATGATCTTTTCAAGAAATTCAGAGGTGATGGGCTCTATGTAAGTTGCGTCCGCAAATTCAGGATCAGTCATAATCGTTGCCGGATTGGAATTCACGAGAATGACACGAATTCCCTCTGCTTTCAAAACTCGACATGCTTGTGTTCCGGAGTAATCAAATTCGCATGCTTGTCCTATCACGATTGGACCAGATCCAATGACGAGAATGCTCTCCAAATCATCACGCTTAGGCACTTTTGCCTCCTGCGCTTCTGACCGTATTCGCGAATTGATCAAAAATAGAATTTGAATCGTGGGGACCAGCAGCAGCTTCTGGATGGAATTGCACTGAAAAAGCAATCTGTGTTTCCAGCGCCAATCCTTCGACAACATCATCATTCAGGCACCGATGTGTAACTCTTCCCAATCCATATGGCGTATCAAAGGAATCTGCGGAATCGACAGCAAAACCATGATTATGCGCTGTGATTGAAACACGTTTGGTTTGAAGATCGATAACTGGTTGGTTTATCCCCCGATGACCAAATTTCAGCTTAATAGTGTTCAAACCTAATGCTCTTCCAAAGATCTGGTGACCAAAACAAATACCAAAGAAGGGTAATTTTTTCGATAATACTCTTTGTAATAAATCAACTGCGCCATCTGCAGCAGCGGGATCTCCAGGACCGTTCGAAATAAAGAATGCATCAGGACTATCTTGCATTATCTCTTCGAAACTTGAGTTATGTGGAAACACTATGGATTGAAATCCGACTCTTTCAAATTCTTTCAGAGTGTTTTCTTTTACACCTAAATCAAGGATAGCAACCTTATGCAATCCCTTTCCATAGTTGTAGCGTTTCTTTGTTGAAACTATTTCAGAGAGGTTCGCGCCAACCATACTTGGCGATAATTGCACCTTACGTAATTTCTCTTCTTCACTCAAAAGCATACTTTCTCCCGAGAAGATACCGATACGCATTGCACCCTTATGTCGTAAGTGCTGAGTTATCGCACGAGTATCCACATCTTTTATGCCTACGACCGAATCGATTTTCAATCGTTCTTCAAGATTCGTGGTTGCTCTCCAACTACTAGATTCGAGACTAGGATCCCTAACAATCAAACCAGAAACCCAGATCCTTCCAGATTCGTCATCTTCTAAATTCAGACCTGTATTACCAATATGTGGTGTAGTAAAGGTTAAAATCTGACCGGCATATGAAGGATCTGTAATAGTTTCTTGATATCCAGTCATTCCGGTGGTGAAAACTCCTTCGCCGAACGCATAACCTTCGGCCCCCCATGATGAACCAACAAATTTTGTTCCGTCTTCAAATATAACTTCTGCTCTGTTCGCAAAATTTATCGGCACAATTCACCGGATCTTACTTTCAACCGTCCCTGATAGAACGTATGCATTACTGCGCCACGCAATTCCATTTCCAAGAAGGGAGAATTCGTACTTTTAGATGCATTATTCATCAGTGAAAATTCCAGTCGAATATTCGGATTAACAACAGCGATATTTGCCTTAGAGCCGATTACCAGATCTTGACCTTGATCACGTAACCCGGCGATTTTTGCCGGTCTCTTAGACATTCGATCGCTAACCTGTGCCCAAGTCATAAGGCCAGTATCAATGAGTGCTGTGGTTATGACCGAGAATGCTGACTGCAATCCAATCATTCCAAAAGCAGCTTGACTCCATTCGCAATCTTTATCCTCATTCGGATGCGGTGCATGATCTGTAGCAATTGCATCAATAGTTCCGTCTGCGAGGGCAAGGCGCAAAGCTTGAACGTCTTCTCTCGTCCGTAACGGCGGATTAACTTTGTAACGAGCGTCATATGACGTGACTAACTCATCAGTCAACAGGAGATGATGTGGGGTTACTTCGGCCGTAACTTTAATTCCTTTACTCTTGGCCCAACGTATAACTTCAACGCTTCCAGCAGTTGAAACATGGCAGATATGCAATCGGCTATCCGTATGTTGGGCGAGAAGCACATCGCGACTGATAATTGATTCCTCTGCTACCGCTGGCCAACCAGTTAACCCAAGCAAAGACGAAACAGCGCTTTCATTCATTTGTGAATCGATAGTTAATCTTGGATCTTGAGCGTGCTGAGCAATGACCCCATCAAAGGCCTTGACGTACTCAAGAGCTCTTCTCATTAATAACGGATCCGAAACACATTTTCCGTCATCGCTAAACAGTCTCACCGAAGCAGCCGATGATGACATTGCACGAAGTTCAGCTAGGCGCTCCCCCGCAAGCCCAACAGTGACAGCGCCAACAGGTCGAACTTCACACCAGCCGGCTTCTCGTCCGAGTCGAAACACTTGTTCCACGACTCCAGCGGTGTCAGCAACTGGATTAGTGTTGGCCATAGCGTGGATAGCCGTAAAACCACCCAAAGCTGCTGCGCGAGCTCCCGTTTCTATAGTTTCACTATCTTCGCGTCCAGGTTCTCTTAGGTGTGTATGCAGATCCACAAACCCTGGAAGAGCCATCATGCCTTCACAATCGATGACATCGACTCCAGTAACAGACAAACCTTTTTGAGATATCTCGGAAATAACTCCACCGCTTATTAACATATCGCCAGATGATTCGTCAGCAAATGATAAATTGCGAAGTAAATAGGAACTCATATTTATGAAACACCTTCTAACAAGTGAAATAAAACAGACATACGTATATTTACGCCATTGGAAACTTGCTCCACAATTACTGATCGCGGTTCATCTGCCGCTGTAGAAGTAATCTCTAGTCCTCTGTTCATTGGTCCTGGATGCATCACTATCGATGAAGCTGGAAGAATCGCCAGGCGATCTTCGTCTAAGCCGTAACTTCTTGAATACTCTCTCTGAGTTGGAAAAAATGAGTTATTCATACGTTCTGCTTGAACTCTCAACATCATGAGAGCATCTGTGTTCTTTATATGCTTATCGAATTGGTACGAATATTCACAAGGCCACGAATCAATCCCGAATGGCATCAATGTTGGTGGAGCGATTACGGTAACTTTTGCGCCTAGTGTATGCAGTAAGAGTACGTTGCTTCGAGCAACTCGACTATGCAGAATGTCCCCAACAATTGATACCTTCACCCCTTTCAAATCTTCTCCCGAACTACCAAAATGCCTTCGCATGGTAAAAGCATCTAATAAGGCTTGAGTTGGATGCTCATGAGTCCCATCTCCAGCATTGACCACAGAGCCATTTATCCAATTTGAATTCGCTAAACGATGAGCTGCTCCCGATGAGGGATGTCTGATGATGACGGCATCGGCTCCCATGGCCGCTAAAGTTAAAGCAGTATCTTTGAGCGATTCGCCCTTGCTTACACTTGATCCTTTGGCGCTGAAATTAATGACATCTGCCGAAAGCCTTTTAGCGGCAGCTTCAAATGATATTCGCGTTCTAGTCGAATCTTCATAAAACAAATTGACAATTGTTCGTCCACGAAGCGTGGGTAATTTCTTCACTGTTCCACTTGAAATCTTGAGCATTTCTTCCGCTGTGTCAAGAATTTCCACAGCCTGGGTTCGAGATAAATCGCCTCCGGATAGTAAGTGACGAAGATTCATCAGGA
>CAYFKL010000017.1:10538-15564 GCA_964343565.1 uncultured Actinomycetes bacterium | reverse complement strand
GAGGCATGTCAGTGGGTGATGCGCCACCAGTACGACTTGGAGTCTTGGATGTGGGCTCCAACACCGTGCATTTATTGGTGGTTGATGCTCACCGTGGTGCCAGGCCGCTTCCAATAGAAAGTCATAAAGAGGAGTTGCGGCTGACCGAACATCTCCTACCCAATGGTGCGATTAGTAGATCCGGACGTGAGCAACTTGTTCATGCGATAAATAATGCAATCGCAGCGGTTGCAGATAATCAACCGGATGAATTGTTGGCGTTTGCAACGTCTGCCTTGCGTGAGGCGTCGAATGGTGATGAAGTACTGAAGGAAATTTCAGAAAAGTGTGAGATCGATCTGCAGGTACTAAGTGGAGATGAAGAAGCGAGATTAACTTTTTTGGCGGTTCGACGTTGGTTTGGCTGGTCGAGTGCCCGGTTAGT
Source organism: uncultured Actinomycetes bacterium (assembly GCA_964343565.1). Classification (GTDB taxonomy): domain Bacteria; phylum Actinomycetota; class Actinomycetes; order Nanopelagicales; family Nanopelagicaceae; genus CAYFKL01. Next base: position 15,140 of record CAYFKL010000017.1, on the reverse strand, counting down.
TGTTCTTGATATCGGCGGCGGATCGTTGGAGGTCGCTTCTGGAATTGATGAAGAACCTGAAGTGGCATTTAGCGCTCCGCTTGGAGCAAGTAGATTGACTTCTGAATTTCTCACGGGTGATCCATTTGATTCAAGTGGCATCAAAACATTGCGTCGTCACGTTAGAACCGAAATCGCGAAATGGGTACCTGACTTGCTCGAGCGTGGCGAGATAGACCACCCTGTCGGTACCAGTAAAACATTTCGTTCATTGGCTCGCATTTGTGGCGCAGCTCCATCAACGTCTGGACCATTCATTCCGCGGCTTCTCATGAGGGATGATCTTGAAGATCTCTTGCCGAAGTTATTTACCTCAACGACGGAAGAAAGAGTTGCCCTACCTGGAGTTTCTGCTGGCAGAGCGCAGCAATTAGTCGCGGGTGCAATTGTTGCGCATACTGTGATGGATTTACTCGATATTGAAGCTTTAGAGATTTGCCCGTGGGCACTTCGCGAGGGAATTATTTTGCGCAGACTTGATTGGATCTCTCATTGATTCCTATTTTGCTTTCAACTGCATCTTGTTTTCCAGAGACTTTAGGTGACGCATTTGAAATAGCTAAAGATCTTAAATACGACGGAATCGAACTCATGGTTTCGGCTGAGCGATCTACGCAAAGTTTGAATTCACTCTTGGCATTAATTGATCATCACCAAGTCCCTATCACTTCAGTCCACGCTCCTTGTCTATTAATTAGCCAGCGAGTTTGGGGATTGGATCCATGGGTTAAAGTGGTCAAGTCGGTTGAATTAGCCCAGCGAGTTGGTAGCCAAGTTGTGGTTTTGCATCCGCCATTTATTTGGCAACGTAAATATGCGACGAATTTTGCCGATCGAATCAGAGAGTTAGAAGATGCGACCGGGATCGTAATTGCCATTGAAAATATGTTTCCCTGGCAGGTAGCGGGTGCGCGTACCGTTGGCTATGCGCCCAGTTACTCAGTTTTAGGTCAGGGATATCGTCACGTGACACTTGATCTATCCCACACAGGATCCTCTGGTGAAAATCCATTTGAAATGCTGGAGAGAGAGAATGTGGTTCATCTCCACCTTGCCGATTCTCGTGGGAGTCATCGAGATGAGCATCTGATCCCAGGTGAGGGATTTCAACCTTGTGACCAAGTTTTACAGCGCATTTCGGCAGGAAGTTCAGTCAAATCAGTGGCACTAGAAGTGATGACTCGGCATGTACCGAATGGTGATGCAAGGCGAGCGGCTCTACATCGATCCCTGGAATTCGCTAGGCAGTATCTCCAGTAGAATTGAACTACTTTTCGAAGGAAGGTTTCCGTGCTTCGCACCACTATTCTTGCCGCCAGCCGAAATGAGAAATTGCGCCACACAGTGAGTGAATCTTCTCTTACTCGTTCTGTAGTTGATCGATATGTTGCTGGTGAATCTGCAGTTGATGTCATAGCAACAGCAAATAATCTTCATGCTAATAATCTTTATCTAACGGTAGATCATCTGGGTGAAGATGTGATGGATGAAGGTGCTGCTACTTCATCAAAAGATGCATACCTTTCTTTACTTAAATTAGTGGCTGAGCATCAATTAGCAGACCGAGTTGAAGTATCACTAAAACTCTCTGCCATGGGTCAAGCCCTACCTCAAGATGGTGAAAAAATTGCTCTAGAAAATGCGAGAGCTATTGCCGAGGTGGTAGCGCGTATGGGTACCACGATGACTCTTGATATGGAAGATCACACCACAACTGATTCGACGCTAAATGTCTTGACTGAACTTCGCAAAGACTTTCCATTTGTAGGTGCCGTCTTGCAGTCGTACCTTCTGCGAACAGAATCTGATTGCCGTGATCTGGCCTATACGGGATCAAGAGTGCGACTCTGCAAAGGCGCGTACAAAGAACCCGAAAGCGTTGCGTTCCAAAGCAAAGCTGAAATAGATCGATCATATGTGCGATGCATGCGGATACTGATGATGGGCCAAGGTTATCCAATGCTTGCTACTCACGATCCACGTTTAATCGAGATTGCGGGTGCGTTGGCAGAGAGAGCAAACCGTAAATCGGGTTCATTTGAATACCAGATGTTGTTGGGCGTTCGACCAGATGAGCAAATCCGATTAGCCTCCAATGGAGAAAAAGTACGGGTTTACGTGCCTTACGGTGCGGACTGGTATGGCTACTTCATGCGAAGAATGGCGGAGAAGCCAGCAAATCTGGCACTCTTTCTCCGTTCATTAATTTCAAAGGGGTGATCATGAGCATTGCGATTCTAGGCGCCGGTGTAATGGGAGAGGCATTGCTCTCAGGACTGGTGCGATCGGGGTTAGATCCTGCCAGCATCACGATCACTGATCCCCGCTCCGAACGTTTAACTGAACTCACCGCTAAATTTGGAGTGAAGTCCTCAGATAATTCTTCTGCAGTGCTGCATGCCAAAATAGTTTTTGCAGTTGTGAAGCCTCAAGATATGGCTTCGCTTTTAGATGAAATTAAAAAGTCGATTCAACCTGGAACCTTATTCATCTCGATGGCAGCTGGAACTACAACAGAATCAATTCAACAACGACTCCCAAATGGCACTCCCGTCGTACGAGTCATGCCAAATACGCCAGCACTGGTGGATAAGGGGATGTCAGCAATTTCTCCCGGTTCACATTGTGATGGGGAGCATTTAAGACAAGCAGAACAGTTGCTAAGTTCACTTGGCAAAGTGATTCAAGTAGCCGAAAAACATCAAGATGCGGTAACTGCAATTAGTGGATCTGGTCCTGCATACATTTTCTATGTAGTTGAAGCGATGATTGAAGCGGGAGTTCTACTCGGACTACCTCGTGCGACCGCAACAACTTTGACTTTACAAACTGTGCTTGGTGCGGCAGCGATGTTAGATGAAACAGGCGAGCATCCAAGCGTGCTTCGAGAAAATGTCACCAGCCCTGCCGGTACTACAGCTGCTGCATTGCGTGAGTTAGAGGACCATAAAGTGCGCGCGGCATTTTTAACGGCGATGGAAGCTGCTCGAGATAGATCTCGAGAACTCTCACAGAACTAGTGACAACATCTAGCGTTTGGGCTTTCACGGTTTTCGCCTTATTGCTCACTATCGCTCCTGGAGCAGATGTTGCTCTCATCTTGCGCGCTGCAACATCCACTTCAAGAAAGCAGGCTCTTCTCACATCTTTAGGCATCGTCGCTGGCTTAGCGTTTTGGGGAGCAGTCACTGCGGTTGGTTTGACGGTATTTATTCAAACCTATCCATCTTTATACAGAGCCCTTACCGTATTGGGTGGAATCTATTTAATCTATTTAGGGTTGACATCTTTACGGGCACAACGAAGCGGGATAATAAAGCCTCCAAATTTCTACACCGGGTTAGTCACTAATCTCTTAAATCCAAAAGTGGGAATTTTTTATTTGTCAGTATTGCCGCAATTTGTGCCTCCGGGTCCAGATTACTTAATCAATACTGGAGCATTAGCCGGCATTCACGGCGCTTTAAGTATGGGCTATTTTGTGGTTTTGATATTTGTGTTTGGTCGCGAACTCCCCAAGCCTGTTACCCGAATTCTTCCATGGGTTACCGCTGTAGCGCTGATCGGTTTTGGAATTCGAACGCTATTCTTCGCATAGGCTTAGCCACGTGAGACGTTTAGGAGTGGCTCTTATTTCCGCAGCGCTTGCTCTAGCGGTTTCACCAATTTCTTCTCAAGCAACCGAAGTAATCGCGAGTTTCCCTGGTGATGAGGTTGCGAATATTTATCCGGTAACAGATGGATATTTAGTTTTGGGAACTACCTTTTCCAACTCCGATACCAGCACGGTGTTTTATGGCGATACTGGTATCGGGGGTAGTGATATCTATTTAAGGAAACTAGATTCAAAGTTTCAACTTGTATGGAGCCATAGATTTGGAACAGTAAATTCTGACTTTGCTCATTCATTAGTAGCTGATAAATCTGGTAATTATTGGATTTTGGCTACCACCTCCTTGAACCCGAGTGAGACTAATACTGCGCAACCAACTCAAAGTTCGCTTTCTCCAGGAGTTCCAACACTAAATCCAGATGGCGTCTCGCTTGCCTCACCGCAGGTTGCGGCACCCACTCCAACAAATGCACTTTGGTTAGCAGCAGTTGATAACTCTGGGAAGTTACTTAATGCAAATACTATTTCGGTAAAACCTCAGCGAATTGTTGCAGCAACCAATCTGCTTCTGGCTGAGAATCGGATTGTTCTTGTTGGAAATATAACTGATCCAAAAACTGGTGATAGTGATGCCTTCTATGTTTTATGCGCCCAAACCTGTGAAACGGCGAAGTATCTTGGCAAGAAATCAACTTACGTACGAGTTGCGCATCTGGAAAAGAATCAACTTTTGCTGGCAGGCAGCACTAAAGATATCTGGCCAGGCAAAAAGGCTATTGGAAAAGTTGATGCCTTTGCCATGGTGCTTGATCTAACGACTGGGAAACAAATATTTTTTCAAAGAAGTGGTAATAAATCTGCGGTCCGCTCATGGGAGAGTGGATATCAACTGAATGGACAGATTGTGCTTTCAGGATTCTCTGAATTAGGTACGAACCAAGAAGTAGTCA
>CAYFKL010000017.1:0-10438 GCA_964343565.1 uncultured Actinomycetes bacterium | reverse complement strand
GGACAGATTGTGCTTTCAGGATTCTCTGAATTAGGTACGAACCAAGAAGTAGTCACCACATCTTTTGCAAAAAATGGAAACGTAATAGGAACAGCACGCTTTCCTAGCAACGGTTCACGAACAAGCATTGTGCCTAAGCGGTACGGCTCACTCTTAATTATCAACTCCAGCAAACCAATCAGTAAGGGGTTAAAAGCAGGCCCGACGGCAATCACGCTCTCCCCAACTAGAAAGCTAATCTCAGCCGTGAATCTGCCGGGTTTGAACTTGGTGGGTAGCAGCGGCGTCTACGCCCAGAGTTCTGGCAAGGTCTTAGTGGACTGGCTGACCGATTCGGATGCTGGGCTCCTGAAGCGGTACTCTTAACGCCTACTTAGCAAGGAGCGAGACGTGGGTTCAGTTATTAAGAAGCGCCGCAAGCGAATGGCCAAGAAAAAGCATCGCAAGCTGCTCAAGAAGACTCGCATCCAGCGTCGAAATAAGAAGTAATTAAGGCGATAACCAGATCAAGCCTCTGCTTGAGCCGGTCAATAGCCCCTTCTTCTTATTGATAGTGAGCCATTGCGCTCGCGAGATATTTGATACCGATTCACTGGAGACAAAACTGACACTACCGGTGGAGTAAGTGGCTTTGCAGATTCGATCCTGACAGCCGAATGCGATATCACTTCCGTCGACCGCCAGAGGTGAACTAGGGGTGCCGAGGTTTCCGGTTGTTAGCGAATTGATCAAACCACTTCCATTCAGTTCACCGTAGAAGATTCCGTCTTGAACCGGGGTAAGCGCCCCTTTGCTCGAAGCAGCTAACCAGGTGGCATAGACTCGATTGGCTGCAACCCCTATTGCGACGTTGTATCCGGCGACTGGATAGCGAGCGTCGGCTGCATCGACAGTTTCGTAATACCAATCTTGATTTAATCCATTCTTGTGGGCATGGCGAACATCGCCTTGAGTTGGATTTCGTTTCGGATCACGGTCGATAGCTAAAACGGAGTCGTAAACCAGATGAATTGATTTACCAACATTCGTTGCAGCCATATGAAAGCCCACATCTCCGATGGTTCGTCCATCGCTCTTACGATCACCATCTACCAGCTCGTAAGCCCAATCTCTACCTTTTTGTACCGCCCCAAGCAGGATTCCCTTCGTATCGTCACGGTAGAAAACTTCCAAGCCTTCGCTGGTTGCAACACAAGCATTTCCAATATTTACTTTGCTCGAGACTCTTCGGCGTATTGGATCCTCTACTTCTTGTTCACTTGTTCCATTTCCATCAACAATGTCAAAACTCCATTTTTTGCCATCATATTGAGCGTGACGCAAATCAAAGTCGACCATATCTGAATAGAAGATATGCAAGATCTGATTCTTGATAGGACCGGTGACGCAAGCGCTTAACGCGCCATCTAACCGATGTGTCGTTCTTCCATTGGTTGTCATTTCGCCATCAATAACATTGTTAATCCATTTATTCTTGATTAACGTTGCTTGTTTGAGTACTCCGCTCTTGACATCGTTATAAATGATGACGGTGCTACCACGCCACGTTACTGTAGAAACAAAACTTGGTTCTGCTGAAGCATCGAGTACAGAACTCTTCCATCCTTGCTGAGCTGTGATGGCACTTGTTGTAAGTGGCTGGCTCTTTCCAAGATCATTGATCGCCCTAATCGCGAAGGTGTAGTCAAGCCCTGGTTTTAAACCAGTCACTGTGATTGGAGTGCTATTTGCAGTTACTACGCTATTTCCCGGAGTTACTGTGACTGAATAACCCGTAACTTGATTTAGACGCCAATCAATTGCTGGTTTGAAAGAAATAATTGCAGATTTGTCACCTACTAAAATAGTGGGATTGGTCGGGGGATTAGGCAGAGATGCCACTAGCCCTGTGGTTGGTTTAATTCGCAGATCATCCATCATGCCTAGAACTACAGGTCCAGGATCATGAATAGTTTCACCAAAGTCTAATTGTGGAGACATCAAAGCATTACCAGTCGCATATGCAAATGTATTTTCATCCATATGAGAGATCGAACTACCGTCATCATAAGGATTCGGGGTATACATTTTCGGTCGTTTGCCGCCATTTGCAGCAGTTCCAAGCGAACCAGCCCAGTAGAGATTTTTTGTGAGATTCTTTCCTAAATCATTTGGATCAAGAAAATCTGCTAACCGTTGATCTAAATCGTTTCTTAAATATGCATCAAAAGCCGTGGGGCCAAATTGTCCCCAGCCTCCCTGTCCAGAGAAGACGTCGTATTCATCGGTTGAAAGAAAACCAAGACCATGACACAACTCATGAATTACTGCAGTCATAAAGTCGTAACGACCGGCAGGGACTTTCCCATCAGTACCGAAATACCACGGACTTGCAGAGGAGAACCTTGCCACAATCTCGGGATTCTTTTCATCAAGATCTTTTCCGGCAAGTGCGTTCGCAAGTGCGGAAGGGTAATAGAGATCTTTGTCAGGAGCACCGCTAAATCCTGAAAAATATGAACCCGGCCTCGCACTTCCTAAAACAGTTCGACCAAGATTTATCCAAGTCGCATCGATAGTGATTGGAACATTTGACTCATAAAGTGATGCCCACACCGATACGGCAGCGTCGAACGTGGTCTTAGCTTGATCTGGGAAATTGGTGTACTTGATTTGGAAGTTCGTGGGTTTGGTGAGCGCAAAAGCACTTTTTGGAGTTGGTGGTTCGATCTGGCCTGAAGTGCTCTCTCCGGTACCAACGAGTTCAACCCACTTGGCGGGCATTTGTTGAATAGTTACGGCGCTGGCTGCTGGCGGCAGTATTTGCAGGATCAGTGGGAAGACGAGCAACGAGGCCCGTAGCAAGAGCGAATTCCGACGCACCAGATGACGGTAGCAGGATAACCGGGGAGAATAGGAAGGTGATTCGGGTACTTGTGGCTGGAGCCGCGCGCCACTTGGGCAACCAGTTGGCTTTTTCGTTGGCCCAAGACTCGATGGTTGAACACTTGGTCGCAGTCGACATTACCCAACCCAAGGATCCAATTGGATCTGGTGAGTTTGTTCGGGCAGATATTCGCAACCCTGTGTTAACCCGAATCATGCAAGACCATGGCATAAACACTGTGGTACACGCTGGAGTCTTATCGACCCCGCTTGAACAAGGCGGTCGAAGTGTGATGAAAGAGATCAACGTTATTGGTTCGATGCAATTATTAGCCGCTTGTAGAAAAGTTGAGAGCATCAAACATTTAGTCGTGAAATCGACAACTGCGCTTTATGGAGCCAGTGCTAAAGATCCAGCATTCTTCACTGAGAGCACACCTGCTGGGCGGTTACCATCATCGGGTTTTGCTAAAGATTCTGCTGATGTTGAAAGTTACGTTCGCACTTTCGCGCGTCATCGACCAGACGTTTCTGTCACGACTTTGCGTTTTGCAAACGTTTTAGGTCCACGCGTTTCAACAACTTTAACTAATTACTTTGAATTACCAATTTGGCCAGGAATCTTGGGATATGACCCACGATTGCAATTTATTCATGAGGAAGACTTAGTAAAGGCGCTCCACCAGAGTGTATTAAATCCAGTCGCAGGAACTTTTAACGTTGCTGGAGAAGGTGCGGCAACATTGGGCCAAGTGGCAAAGATTGCTGGAAGACCTATTGCGAAATTTCCGCCTCAACTTTTTTCAAGTACAAATGGTTTGCTGAAGCGTATGGGCATCGTTGATCTTTCTCGGGAGCAACTTTCGCTTCTGAAATATGGGCGAGTAGTTGATACCAGCCGAGCTAGAGATTTACTTAATTTTGTACCGACGCATTCCTCAATTGATACCTTCAAAAATTTTGCATCTAGTCGGATTAGGCCTTTGGTATCACTATGACGAGCGGAAAGATTTCTGATGTAGTTATGGCGGCAGGAGAATTATCTGCAGCTATGAGCAAGTTGGCACTTTCATTCAATCCTGCGCTTGCAAGCATTATTGAACAAGGAAATAAGGATATTTTTGAACAGTTAGCATTGGTTATCGGTGATCGATTCGATAAACAAGCAGAATTTTTTGCAGAAAGAATGAGCGGTAACTACGCGGTAGATGAATTTGGATTTGACCCAGCTTTGACCGAAGAAATTTTCTTGCCGATATTACGAACACTATTTGAAAAATGGTTTCGGGGTGAAGTAAAGGGCTCAGAAAATATTCCAACTTCTGGAGCCGCCCTACTGGTAAGTAATCACTCTGGCACGCTTCCCTTAGATTCTCTTATGACTCAGGTCAGCGTTTTTGATCATACACAAAGACATATGCGTTCTCTCGGTGCTGATTTAATTTTTTCACAACCTTGGCTATCAGAACTAGCTCGCAAATCTGGGGTTACCTTGGCTTGTCAAGAAGATGCCGATCGACTGCTAAGAAATGGCGAGTTGGTCGGGGTCTGGCCTGAAGGTTTCAAAGGGATAGGCAAGCCATATCGTGATCGATATAAATTGCAAAGATTTGGACGCGGAGGTTTTGTGGCTTCTGCGATCAAATCTCAGGTTCCTATTATTCCGGTGTCTATTGTTGGCGCCGAAGAGACATATCCAATGATTTACAACGCTACTTTGCTTGCCAGACTGTTGGGAGTTCCGTATTTTCCTATAACTCCTACATTTCCTTGGTTAGGTTTATTCGGAATGGTTCCCCTTCCTTCAAAATGGATTATCGAGTTTGGAACTCCTATTGAAACTGTTGGTTACGATGATGATCCCATTCATCAATTAGAACTCTCAGAAATAGTAAGAGCCGAAATACAAACCACCATAGATCGATTGTTGGCCGATCGCGGGGAAGCCTTCTTATGAAGATAACTCTCATAGGTAAGCCAGGTTGTCATCTTTGTGATGATGCACTTGCAACGATGAAAGAAATTGTTTCTCAAACGCACATTGATGTCGAATGGGAAGTACTTTCAATACTTGAAGACGATGAGTTAAAGAATAGGTATTCTGAAGAAATTCCGGTAATTAAAATCAATGATCAAGTTCACGATATTTTTCGTGTTGATCCAGAACGATTTCGAAAGGCATTACTCCTTGATATTGGTTGATGCCGCAATATGGCCAGCACACGGCCGGCTTTGGGCGCATATGGTTTCTGATTCGTCACTGGATGAGTTGCACCAATTTGCAGCTGCTTTGGGAGTGCCAGAGCGAGGATTTGATCTAGACCATTACGACATACCTTCTGAATATGTCGATCGCGCTATTGAATTGGGAGCGTCGTTTGTTCCAGCGCGAGAGTTACTCCAACGATTGCAAGCGTCTGGGTTGCGAAAGAAGAAAACTAGATCTCTGCTTGGCCGCTGAAAATATCGTCAGCATCAATAATTCGATATGCATAACCCTGTTCAGCCAGAAAACGTTGTCGATGGGCGGCGTAATCTTGATCGATCGTGTCTCTGGCAACCACTGAATAGAAGCGTGCGCTTCGTCCATCAGACTTTGGGCGTAAGACCCGACCAAGACGTTGGGCTTCTTCTTGTCTTGATCCAAAAGAACCAGAAACCTGAATTGCAATTGATGCTTCCGGAAGGTCAATAGAGAAATTCGCTACTTTTGAAACGATAAGACATTTAATTTCACCGGACCGGAAGAGTCCGAATAATCGTTCACGTTCTTTAATTGGAGTTTCACCTTTGATGATTGGCGCACCAATTCGATCACCTAGTTCATCAATTTGGTCTATGTATTGCGCGATAACGAGTGTTTGATCATTTGAATGATGTTGAACCAGTGCGTCTACAAGTTTGCTCTTAGTTTGAGTTGTTGCGCAATATCGATATCGCTCTTCTGGCTCTGCAGTGGCGTATGCCAATCTTTCGGCATCAGTTAAAGTGACTCGAACTTCAATACAATCTGCAGGCGCAATATATCCCTGTGCCTCAATCTCTTTCCATGGAGCGTCATACCGTTTCGGTCCGATTAGGGAGAAAACATCGCCTTCCATGCCATCTTCTCGGACCAATGTTGCTGTTAAGCCAAGGCGTCGTCGACTTTGAATATCTGCGGTGAACCGAAAAATTGGAGCAGGTAGCAGATGGACTTCGTCATAAATAATCAGACCCCAATCCCTGGAGTCAAATAATTCAAGATGGGCATAAACGCCTTTTTTCTTCGTGGTCATCACTTGATAGGTAGCGATTGTTACTGGCCTGATCTCTTTGCGCGCTCCTGAATATTCACCGATCTCTTCTGCAGTTAAAGATGTTCTTTTAATTAGCTCATCACGCCATTGCCGCGCGGCAACCGTATTAGTTACCAAGATAAGCGTGGTGGCTTGAGCATGAGCCATCGCAGCTGCGCCAACCATAGTTTTGCCAGCACCACAAGGAAGTACGACAACTCCACTTCCTCCATGCCAGAAACCTTCTGCCGCATGCTTTTGGTATTCCCGTAATTTCCATTCACTTTCTACCAATGAAATTGGATGAGCTTCGCCATCAACATAGCCAGCAAAATCTTCAGCTGGCCAGCCCAGACGCAATAAGACCTGTTTGATATGTCCGCGCTCACTGGGGTGAACTGCAATGGTCTCTCTATCTATTCTGGAACCAACCAGCGGAATGATCTTTTTGGATTTCAAAACTTCTTCCAGGACAGCAACGTCAGCAGTGATGAGAATTAGCCCATGTACTGGATGAGATTCCAGTCGCAATCTTCCATAGCGAGCCATAGTGTCGGCTATATCTACAAGTAAGGCATGCGGCACTGCATAGCGAGAAAATCGAATGAGCACATCAATAACTTGCTCTGCGTCGTGTCCAGCAGCGCGTGCATTCCAGAGACCCAGATTTGTGAGTCGGTATGTATGCATATGCTCTGGTGCTCGTTCTAATTCAGCAAATGGAGCAATCGCTTTTCGGCATTCATCGGAAAGCGCATGGTCGGTATCGAGTAAGAGAGTCTTATCGGACTGAACAATCAGTGGTCCATCTGTCATGCAAGCAACTTTTCTAACATCCGCGTTACTAAATTTGCTCGCTCAGATATTGCACTTGCACTAGCCCATTCATGCGCCGCATGCGCACCTGCTCCAACTGCGCCAATACCGTCGATGGTTGGCACCCCAATGGCAGCGGTGAAGTTGCCATCACTTGCTCCACCAACGTGAGCTTCTTCAAGTGGAGGTAATCCCAATTCCAAAGCTGAAATTTGGGCTAACGCAAAGAGCGTGGCGCTCATCTCTGGATTTAATGCAGGTCGATTAATATCGCCTTGAACTCGAATAGTTGCGCCTCCAGGCGAGATTCCGTTTAACGCCATCATCCCGTTGTGCACTCGCTCTTGCTCTTCGCGCGTTAACGCTCTCACATCAATATCAAGAACCGCTCTTTCAGGGACAGTATTTAATACAGTTCCAGACTTGAGTGTTGTTGGTGTAACTGTTGTGCCAATCTCCGGTTTGTTGAGGGAAATAATATTTGGGTAAACGGTTGCTATTTCGAGAGTGGCATTAATGCCTTTCTCGGGATCTAATCCAGCATGCGAAGCTCGTCCGATAACTTCAATTTGGTACATCGAAGTACCTTTGCGACCAGTTTTTAACTTACCGTCGATCGCTGATTCAAAAACGAAGACTGCCTGGCATTCTAAGGCGACTGATTCGAGAAGTTCCCGGCTGCATTCACTACCAATCTCTTCATCTGTCGTTGCTAAAATTACAACGCCGTCCGTATTCGACAACTGAGATGTGGCAATCACTGCCTGGATAAATCCGGCTTTCATATCAAATACGCCCGGACCTCGAAGCACATCACCTTCTTGACTCCACATAGGCAGATATGAACCGTGCGGCCAGACCGTATCTAAATGGCAAAGAAGTAAGACTTTGGGATTTGGCCCACCGCGCCATTGCAGAGTTGGACGTCCTTTAACTTCACTGATAACTCCAGGGCTACCTAAGAGTTCGTTAATGATGTCATTGGCTTCATTGATGACGTCCCAATTCGCAGACACGTCCTCAGAGGGAGATGAAATTTCAACCAACCGCTTAACTAACCCAACCGGATCCACGGCTCTATCTTGCCCTATGGTTAGCGGGTGAGGTTATCTGAGGTGGAGATTCGTACTTTGGGAACCCTTGCAGACCAAGAATACGCACGTGTGCTCTTTGATGAGATTTGGCCGACAGAGGCTGGGACGCAACTGCCGCCCAATCTTTTACAAGCCCTGGTACATAGTGGAGCCTATCTTTCAGGAGCCTTCCATCAGGATCGTTGCATTGGGGGAGCATTCGGTTTCCCAGCCCGGGGTGAAGATGGACATCTTCACATTCACTCGCACATGGCAGGTGTTTTAACGCAATATCGCAATCTAAATATTGGAATGCAACTAAAATTTCATCAGCGAAAGTGGGCAATAGAAAATGGATACGATTTAATAACGTGGACTTTCGATCCGCTTGTTGCTCGAAATGCCAATTTGAATCTGACCAAACTTGGTGTCGAAGTGAAAGATTATTTCATAGATTTTTATGGCACTATGAGCGATTCGGTAAATTCAGGTGACGCAACAGATCGAGTGATGGCGTATTGGTGGATTAATTCAGAAAAGTGTCATCAAGCTTTAGAGAGTGGGAGAAATGCAGAATCGTCTGCACCCATCTCACTGAGTGAAAAAGATAATGTCCCAGTGATCACTGAAGTGGAAGTCTCTGAACTAAAGGAGATACAAGTAGCACTACCTGAAGATATTGTTGAATTGAGACTTACAGATTTAGATTTAGCGCGAAGATGGAGAAAAGCAGTCCGCGATGCTTTATCTCCAAAAATGAATAGCGGATGGTCAATCACCGGTTTCACAAAAGAACGCACATATATATTAGAAAGGTCAAATCATGAAAATTCATGATATTGAAATCAGGCATATCGAAGTTCCTCTCGTACGCCCATTCCGAACCTCTTTCACAACTCAGTATGGCCGCGATCTCTTATTGTTGAAGGTAGAGACAGATGTAGGAACTGGATGGTCAGAGTGCGTTGCGATGAACTCTCCGCTTTATTCACCGGAATATACCCATGGTTGTGAAGATGTCTTGGTTAGGTTCTTAATTCCGGCACTTCGAAAAGTAAACGATTTGCACGCTGAAGAGGTTGGGGAAATTCTTGCGCCCTTTTTGGGGCATCAGATGGCTAAAGCCGCAATTGAAACGGCTCTGCTCGATGCTCAATTGAAAGGCCAAGGGCGGTCATTTGCGTCATATTTCGGTGCCACCAAGGATGCTGTTGATTGTGGTGTTTCGGTCGGGATTGCTAATTCCATAGATGAATTGGTTGAAGAAGTTAAGTTATACATCACCCAGGGATATCGACGGATTAAATTAAAAATCGAACCGGGTTGGGATATGGAACCGGTTGGTGTTATTCGAAAACTCTGGCCAGAAATACCTTTACAAGTTGATGCAAATCAGGCCTACACGCGTGACGATATTGCTCATCTATCCGGACTTGATGAATTCAATCTCTTATTGATAGAACAACCAATTGATGAACACGACGTGTTAGGTCATGCCCTCTTATCGAAAGCAATTCAAACACCAGTTTGCTTGGATGAGTCGATCACTTCTCTGCAGAATGCTAGGGATGCGATTGCACTCGGGGCGACTAGTGTCATAAATATAAAACCGGGTCGAGTTGGTGGATATTTAGAATCAATTCGCATTCATGATTATTGTGTGGAGCAAGGTATACCAGTGTGGTGTGGTGGGATGTTAGAGACCGGAATTGGAAGAGCAGTGAATTTAGCTCTAGCGGCTCTTCCAGGTTTTACCCTCCCGGGGGATACTTCAGCTTCGGATCGATACTATAAAAAAGACATTACGACTCCGTTTGTAATGCACAATGGACAAATATCTGTCCCGACCGAACCGGGGATTGGTGTCGAGATCGATCACCAGTTCATCGAAGAGATCACGATTGCGAAACGTACAGTTTAAATACTCTCAGGTTTTGCAACACCAGTAATTCGAGCAATCGCAAAACGTTTTACTTCACCTTTGGTCTTATCAAAAGCCATTAAGTAGCCTGCCACGATTGATATTGGTTCTATCATTCGGCTGGTTAATCCACCATCAGAATCTGCGTAACCGATCCAGAGCGATACTCCAGTTTGGAGATTCTCTCGAAGTACACGAAGGGTTTCGCTTGCAGTCGTTCTTGGTGCAGTTTCGATTTTGGGTAAGGCTCGCTGCGTTGAAGTTGCATGCTCTCCGGAACGAAGTGCTTTGACAGCAGCAGCAATCAAATTTTCATCAGGGGCTTGAAAGTCGCCCACGATTCTTGGCGGTCGTGATTTAGATCTAGCTCGCATGACCGTGGGCGAGATAAGTGAGATGACCCCATCCGTGCTTTCAGCGGCTGGCGAATATCCGCTATCACGCAAAGTTTCAAGAACTTCTTCGATAGGAGCCGGGCTAATGAT
>CAYFKL010000016.1:6313-15672 GCA_964343565.1 uncultured Actinomycetes bacterium | reverse complement strand
ACCTACAACATGGTGGCTAACTTAATTGAACGTTTAGGTTATGACGCTGCCCTTGACTCGGTATCTCAATCATTCGCTCAATGGCAAGCCGACGAGTCAGTTGTATCTCTGAGTAAGGCTTTGAGTCGAAATGATAAAGAGATTCGCAAATTATCAAGTGAGATCGAATGTCATATGGGCAATTTCGACTCTTATTTTGATTTAAGAATTCAAATTAGAGATCGAGAAAGAAGCCAAAAGAGAGACGCAAAGGTAGAAGTACGAAATCGCATTCAGGAAGTATTTGACCTTTCACAACCAGGGGATGTCATTTGGATCGAACGATCCAGGCGTTCTGTTCACGCAGTGGTTATTGATTGCAAGAAGGTTGGCGATTTTGTCAACCCACTTATCTTCACAAGCGAACGTAAGACGATGAGAGTAAATGCTTTCGACTTAACTACCGTTCCTTTCAGAGTAGGCAGAACAAATTTTCCAAAGGATTTTGACCTGCGCAGTAGTAAATCGAGGAAATATCTTTCTAAAGTCTTAATTTCAGAATCTTGGCAAGTGCCGAAAAATCGAGTCTCCATACAAGATGATCTTCAAGATTTAGACTCCATACGTACTCAGATGAAATCCCATCCGTGCCATGGATGCCCAGACAGAGAATTACATTCGAGGGTGGCCGAAAGAAGAGAACGTTTGATTCGAGATAATGCACAAATACATAGACAGATTTCACAAAGCACGAATGTTATTAGTAGAGAGTTCGACCAAGTGAGTTCAGTCCTTACCGAAAGAGGCCACCTTAACGATAGAAGACCAACTTCTTCTGGTGAGATCCTAAGAAGAATCTATTCGGATTTTGATCTTTTGTTGGTGGAAATCCTTTGCAGTTCCATCTTGTCAGATTCAGATCCTTCCGAATTAGCTGCAATATTGACGTTGTTTACTTATGAGGACCGAAAAGATGACAGAATCATTCCTAAGATTCCCTCTGAAAGGTTGAAGCGAACAACTCTGGAAATCGCAGAAGTTCAATCCCATATTTCGGAATCAGAACGTCGTTTTAACATATTCCAATCACGCGCACTTGATGCAGGTTTCATGGATAGCATGTACCAATGGGCAAATGGCGCAACCTTGGAAAAATCTCTGAGATTGACTGATTTGAGCCCAGGTGATTTCGTCAGGGGAGTGAACCAGGTGATCGATCTTCTTGGTCAAATAGCAGATCTAAAGTTGCCTATATCGGCTAATGCGCAAGTAGCTATTGGTCGAATTCGAAGAGGTGTGGTCGCCAACGTGGTGATTTCATGAGAATGCTTCTTGATACTGCCTCGCTCTGGTATCGCGCCTATTTCGGAATGCCTGATTCGTTACGATCACCTTCCGGAATGCCAGTCCATTTGATTCGTGGAGTTCTGGACATGACCTCAAGACTAATGACCAACTATCAGCCAACCGAGTTGGTTTTCTGCTTGGATAGCGATTGGCGTCCATCTTGGCGAGTAGAACTGATTCCCTCCTATAAAGAACATAGAGTGGAAACCGGTGAAGGCGAGGAGCTAGTTGAAGAATCTATGTCTGAACAGATTCCAATACTCTTAGAGATTTTAGCTGCTTTTGGTTTCGCAATAACTGGTGCTGCAAACTATGAAGCTGATGATGTTATTGCAACCTTATGCGTCGACGACACAATTGTGGTTACCGGTGACCGAGATTTGTTCCAATTGGTTGACGACAAACTTATGATTCGTGTCGCCTATTTAGCAAAAGGCGTATCGAGTCATGATCTAGTTGATGAAAGTTATATTCAAAACAAATATGGAATTCCCGGTCGAAGATACGGCCTTTTTGCTTTACTGAGAGGCGACGCGTCTGACGGACTGCCAGGAGTTAAAGGAATTGGAGAAAAATCTGCAGCAATTCTGGTGAATAAATGTGAAAGTTTGTCCGATCTAATTAAGGTCAGTCGCGATGGCGACGCAGATATCAAACCGGCGATCATTGCAAAGCTGTCTTCGGGAGTGGAATACCTGGAACGAGCGTTTCCTGTTGTGTCGTGCGCTAGAAATGTTCCCCTTCCAAAATTGGATTGTAAAATTCCAAAAGAATCTGATATCGAGCATATCCTCTCGATGAAAAAAGAGTTTGGACTAGGAGCAAGCGTTGATCGTCTCATTGCCGCCTTGGGTAAATAGATCCTTCGCTTTCATTCTTTTTGCACTTCTTGGATTTCTACTCAGATATGCTTACGCACCGTATCAATTTTGGTGGGTTGCTCCGCTTGTCTTAGCTTCATTCTTTGCATTGATAACAAGATTTGGCTTAGCAAAACTCAGAATACTTCTAATTTTCGCCTTTCAATTATCTTTCGAATTACATCTCTTGTGGTGGAGCGGTATCTATGTAGGCATGTTGCCTGCGGTGTTCTTAGCCTTGTCCCAAGCAGTATTAATGACTCTCCCATTCTTATTTTGGAGATCGAATGCCATAAGTTCACTACCTGCATGTTGGTTAATTGGAGAATTTCTCTTAACTCATTTTCCTTACGGAGGTTTTGGCTGGGGTCGACTTGGATATATTGGGTCTGGTCCCATATCTCTCTATTCCGCTGGGGGAGTGCAACTTTTCTCTTTTACAATGTTGATTTTTGCTCTTGCATTAGTAAGCAGAAAAAAGATGGTGATCGTTTTGAGTCTCTTTTTACTTCTTCTCGGCTACCTCCCATCAAAGATCTACACCTCCACAAATGAAAATCTTAATTCGATCAAGGTAACTTATGTACAAGGAAATGTTCCTAGAATGGGATTGGACTTTAACAAACAGCGACAAGCGGTCCTTAACAATCATGTGAAGGCGACCGAAACCGTTGACAGTAAGACCGATCTTATTGTTTGGCCCGAAAACGCCTCCGACGTAGACCCATTAATTGATCCTGTGCGATCCGATCTCGTCGATCTGGCTTACCGCATGGAAACACCAATTCTTATTGGGGGAGTTTCTTCTCAAAATTCTAAGATTCTCAATATCTCTTTACTCGTTAGACCTAATGGAATTCACGATCCCGTCTATGTAAAAAGACATCTCGCCCCCTTTGCGGAGTATTTACCACTAAGGAAAATTGCTGAATTTATTTCATCCGACGCGACTCGAATTCACGATATGACAGCAGGTACCCACGAAGTAGCCTTCAAAGTTGGCGAATCCACCATTTCTCCAATTATTTGCTTTGAAATTCTCGATGATGGGTTACTAAAGGAGAAATTGCATTCCAATATATGGATAACTCAAACAAATACCGCAACCTTTGGCTATTCGGCAGAAGCAGAGCAACAACTTCAAATTATTAAAGTCCGAGCAATAGAACATGCCAGGCCAATCGTCGCGGTTTCAACAACCGGTCCTTCAGCATTTATTGACGAGAGGGGATCTATCACTTTCAAAAGCAATAAATTTGAGCAAAGTACGGCAACAAAACTAGTTTATTTATCAAACTCAACTACGCTTGCTGACACATTACCTTGGGAATGGATTGTGATGGTTCTTTCATTTCTACCATTAGCGATTAGACAAAGAACTAGATGAAAACCATTGTAGTAATTCCAACATATAACGAAGTCGAAAGTATCGGTGAAATTGTCGATAGCCTGAAGCATTCATATCCAAACCTCTCAATCCTCGTCGTTGATGACAATTCTCTTGACGGCACCGCCTCAGTAGCTTTATCTGCTGGTGCTCAAGTTCTACACCGATCTGAGAAACAAGGCCTTGGACTGGCATATCTTGACGCTTTTCAACGAATCATCAACGGAGATTACGGGCATTTTGAACGCATCATCGAAATGGATGGAGATGGGTCACATCAAATAGCGAGTATTCAAGCGTTTTTAGACCAAAAGGCCGACCTAGTGATCGGTGCTCGCTGGATCCAAGGTGGTTCTGTGGTGAACTGGCCTTGGCACCGCCGTTTTTTGAGCCGTTTTGGCAACCTCATGGCCAGGGTCAGCACAGGGATGCCCTTTAAAGATTCCACTTCGGGATTTCGCTGTTTCCATATTGATTTGCTCAAAGCTTTGGTGACCGAGTTGGAGAACGAACCGGTTTTGAGTGGCTACGGCTTTCAGATTGATTTAGTTCGAAGATCTTGGCAACTCAACGCCAATATTGTTGAAATACCAATTCAGTTCATTGAAAGGCGAGCGGGAAGATCAAAGATGGGCCTGCCAATCGTCCGAGAGGCCATGGCGAGATTGGCAATGTGGTGGATTTCCCGCTGGTTCAAACGTATAGCCCAACGCCGATAATCTACATTATGTAAAGTTAATTAAATCGGCTTCAGCGTCCAATGAGTCTCGAGAATCCCGGTTGTCACGCCTGAGGCAGCGATTTCAACGTTGATAAAGAATTCCGGTCTTTTTCCGGCAGCCAGCTCAGCTCTAGTTCTTTCAACCTCAGCAAGGCTTAACCGAGCGGTTGTTAGCACGTCGCCCTTGGCAAGTGCCTGATACCGAATCTTGCCATTCATGATCAGTGGCACCATCCGGTCAAAGAGGTCAGCGAATGCGGCCTGGATGACGGCCCCGGTAGCGCTCTCCGCTGCGGTAAACATGGCCCCCGCATGTGGACCGCCGACGTGATTGCGTTGTTCAGGTCGGTCAGGCAAATATGTCTGTGCCACCACTTCAGCATCCGTCACAACAGCTTGCCGCACTTCAATGCCTAAGGTTGCAACAAGCGGGATCGTTCGAATCGAATTCTCGTGAATTACTTGAGTGAGATCTTTCATTGGTAACTCTCCACGCTTGGACACGAACAGACTAAATTGCGATCCCCATGGGCACCATCAATACGGCCAACGGATGGCCAATACTTGGTTCGACTGGAAAAGACCATGGTGGATGAAGCATCAGGGAAAGCAGCCTGCTCACGAGTATAAGATCGATTCCACTCCCCTGTGATTGAAGCAATCGTGTGAGGTGCATGTCGCAACGGTGAATCCTCAATAGCTAAGTTTCCAGAACCAACTTCGGCTGCTTCTGCGCGAATAATTTTCATAGCTCGAATGAATCGTTCAATTTCTGCCAAATCTTCACTTTCAGTTGGTTCAATCATGAGAGTTCCAGCAACTGGGAACGACATGGTTGGAGCATGAAAACCAAAATCCATCAATCTCTTGGCAACATCATCAACGGTAACTCCAGTCTCTTTCGTAAGCGGCCGTAGATCAAGAATGCACTCATGTGCCACTTTTCCTGATTTGCCGGTATACAGAATTGGATAAGAGTCTGAAAGTTCTTGAGCTATGTAATTTGCCGAAAGTATTGCGACACTGGTGGCTTCGACCAGCCCCCGTCCTCCCATCATGCGGATGTACATCCATGGAATAGGCAAAATGGCTGCCGACCCAAAAGGTGCTGCGCTGACAGGACCTGGTCCACTTGCGGGACCGCATTCACTGTCCAATGGATGATTTGGCAGATACGGAGATAAATGGGCCCTTACGGCCACCGGTCCCACACCCGGTCCTCCCCCGCCATGCGGAATGCAGAAAGTTTTATGCAAATTCAAATGGGAAACATCTGCTCCAAATTTTCCTGGTTTTGCTAACCCAACAAGTGCATTCAAATTCGCACCATCAACATAAACCTGCCCACCGGCTTCATGCACCATCGCGCAAATATCTGAAATGGATTCTTCGAAAACTCCGTGCGTCGAAGGGTACGTGACCATTAATGCTGCAAGAGTTTCTGAATAATCGAATACTTTACTTTTCAGATCTACGAGATCGACGTTACCTTCTGCATCGCAATTAACTACAACGACCTCCATGCCAGCCATTACAGCGCTAGCGGCATTCGTGCCATGTGCAGAAGAAGGGATTAGGCAAATTTTGCGCTGTGTATCGCCCCTAGAAGCGTGATAATTATTTATTGCCAATAAACCGGCAAATTCACCCTGACTTCCAGCGTTTGGTTGCAGCGAAATAGCGTCATAACCTGTGATTTCAATTAACCAATCCTCCAATTGCTTAATCATCATTCGTATTCCGCGCGATTGATCTGATGGAGCAAATGGATGCAAATTAGCAATTTCTGACCAAGTTATCGGTTCCATTTCGCTTGTTGCGTTCAGCTTCATCGTGCAGGAACCTAAGGGAATCATGGTTCTGTCTAAAGCTAAATCGCGATCAGATAAAGAACGAATGTAACGAAGCATGGCTGTTTCATTATGAAATGAATTGAAGACCGAATGCGTCAGGAATTCCGATTCTCTTATAAACGGAACTTTAACAGGAGAAATATTTGAAACGGCCTCAGGTGAAACCAATAAGCAAATCTTTTCAAACACTTCGGTATTGACTGTTTCATCAAAAGAAATAGATACGAATCGTTCGTCAATCTTTCTAATGTTGAATCCAGCTTTTAAGAAAATCTTTACGACTTCATCGGCTTTCTTGGATTTCAAAGCAAATGCAACAGTGTCAAAGAAATCAGCAAAGAGGAGTTCCCCTTCGATCCTTTCGACAATCTGCGCGAAAGCATGTGCTTTATCAAAAATATTTTTCGCGATTGAAGTCAATCCTTTAGGGCCATGATAAACGGCGTACATCGATGCCATAACAGCCAGCAAAACTTGAGCAGTACAAATATTGCTCGTGGCTTTCTCGCGGCGAATATGTTGCTCTCGTGTTTGAAGCGCTAACCTCATAGCTGGCGTTCCTGCATCATCCACGCTTACTCCAACCAGACGTCCTGGCAGACTGCGTTCCAACCCAGCTCTAACGCCCATAAAACCTGCATGAGGCCCACCGAATCCCATCGGAACCCCAAATCGTTGAGCAGATCCCACGACAACGTCTGCCCCACAACTACCGGGTGATTCAATCAGGGTTAGAGCAAGCAAATCTGTTGCAACGATGACAAAAATTCCCTTATCGTGCGCTTCTTGCACATAACCCGAAATATCTAACAAGCCACCACGCGAAGTTGGATTTGAGATCAGAAGACCAAATCCATCGTTCAATTTTTCGCCCGGATTCCATTCTCTGATTTCGATTCCAATTGGTTTAGCTCTGGTCGCAATGACTGCCTTCGTTTGAGGGTGGGTATCAGCGTGAACCCAAAAAATCTTTGAATCAGACTTTGAGTTACGAAGTGCAAGCGTCATCGCTTCGGCTGCTGCAGTAGCTTCATCTAACATAGAGGCGCTAGCCATGGCAGTCCCGGTCAAATCAGCGATCATGGTTTGAAAATTGATCAAAGCCTCTAATCGTCCCTGACTTATTTCGGGTTGGTACGGTGTATAGGCCGTGTACCACGCGGGATTCTCCAGGATGTTACGTTTGATAACTCCAGGAGTGAGAGTGCCGTAGTAGCCACAACCAATGAGCGAATGAACAGATACATTTTGATTAATAATCTGTCTCAGTTCAGCTAGGGCTTCATCTTCTGAAATCGCCTTAGGTAAGTCCAAATCGCTCGTCAAGCGAATACCGTGCGGTACCACTTCGCCTAGGAAATCTTCAAAGGTGGAAAAGCCAAGAGAGGTAAGCATAATTTGCTGGCTGTCCGCATTTGGACCAATGTGGCGATCGCTGAATCGTGAAAGTGATGATTGTGGATTAACTGTGCTATCTGAAGGCAAACGAGACATAGGGCTACTCCGTTGTTAGACGTTTCGGAAGCGATAGCTTCCGGCCCTCTGTCTTCTTATCGCGAGATAAACCTGAAAGATTCACGAATCTCTTCGTTTACTTCTTCGGCGTGGTTGCCCACCTCTCCAGAGTTACCTGATCGCTGCGGTCCTTGGGCCTGAGAGGTTCCGGGCGGTTGCTCCTTCGGCGTCCGTTACCTGGCCGGCAACGTCCTCTCCCGCAGTGTCGTATCGGTGAGGTAAGCCTAACGCTTTAAGCGCCTTTCGCTCTACGTCGAAGAGAGAGTTCGTCGTTAAATTCTGTCATTGCATGCTCTGTCGGATTCTCGCTTGGCAAGGTCGCTAGAGATCCCTCAACTTCTGCCCAAACTCGGCCAAGAGCAATACCAAAAACGCCCTGTCCCCCAGCTAACAAATCGATAACCTCATCGCTTGAAGTGCACTCGTAGATCGAAGCGCCATCGCTCATAAGCGTGATCCCGGCCAAGTCCTGCGCTCCCCTGTTGCGAAGATGCTCCACTGCTGAGCGAATGTTCTGCAGCGATACTCCAGTGTCCAACAATCGCTTGACGATTTTTAAAACCAGAATGTCTCGGAATCCGTAGAGCCGCGCACTTCCCGACCCTGCCGCGGAGCGAACGCTTGGCTCGACCAAACCAGTTCTGGCCCAGTAATCGAGTTGGCGGTAGGTGATTCCGGCCGCAGTACAAGCCGTTGGCCCTCGATAGCCAATTTCAAAATTAATTGAATCGCTCATGCCTTCTCCTGGGGGAAGAGCCTTGCAGCCATGTAACTACAAGAAGGTAATCCAAGGTTAAAGCCTGCAAAGTACGGTTTCAACCACCGACACAGCGTAACCTTCAAGTTAAGGTTGAGGGTTATCCTAAGAAATCTTCTGGCGATATTTGATCGAGAAAGTCCCTGAACTTGGCGACCTCCGCCTCATCGGGCTGGCCCGATTGAAGCTGGGCTAAAGCGCTGACTTCCTCATCATTTAATTCGATCGAGGCGCTCTCAAGCATCTGCTCCGAGACAAATATCGGACGTTCGCCGCGCAGTGCAAGCGCTATCGCATCGCTTGGCCTGGCCGAGATGTGAATACCACCCGCCAGCGTCAACTCTGCGAAAAAGATTCCGTCCTTAATCTCAGTCAAATTAACTTCGGCTAATTCATGCCCACTGGCAGCTAACACATTCATGAGCAGGTCATGCGTCAACGGTCGTTGAGGTTTTAATCCTTGCTGGGCGAATGCAATTGCTGTGGCTTCAACGGCGCCTATCCAAATCGGCAAGTAACGCTGCCCAGACTCCTCTTTCAAGAGCACTATTGGTTGGTTCGAAGGCATTTCTACTCTCACGCCTACGACCTCGACCCGAATACTCATGGTCACATACTAATGAAGTTGTCCAAAATATCGCGATCAGGAGTTAGGTCTGTTGAGACCCATCTTCACTAGAGCTGCGTGAAGTCGAATTGATAAGGAAGCCAATTCCTTCTGAACTTCGAGCGCTCGATCACGTGAATCCGAACCTCGTTGCCTCATCAAGGGAGTGGTCACTTGTTCAACTAAACCAATTTCTCTGTCTGCCGCACTCTTGAAGGATCTCAAATGCCGAGGTTCGATTCCAAAAGGCGCCATGGCAGCAACTACTCTGGCTACGGCGAGAGCATCGTTGTCGTAGTAACGATTTCGCGAGACAACTAGATTAAATGATTC
>CAYFKL010000016.1:0-6303 GCA_964343565.1 uncultured Actinomycetes bacterium | reverse complement strand
CGCTCGACTCTAGCAATTCATCCCGGCTCAATCGCAGGTCATTCGATTCACCAAAAGATTCGGGTGCAATCACTGAATCAACTGCAGTTAATCTTGGAGCCCGTGGAGCGCCACTTCCTTCTGTTGGAACTAATCCTCTATCCAGCGCTTCGAGATGATCTTTAATCACGCGCAAGGGCAAGTATTGATCTCTTTGTGCACTTAAAACATATCTCAAACGATCTACATCATGGTTGGTAAATTTGCGGTATCCGGAGGGAGTTCTCGCTGGTTCCACCAAGCCTTCAGTCTCTAAAAACCTAATCTTTGAAATGGTCACATCTGGAAAGTCCCCACGCAATTTATTGAGTACTTCGCCGATACTGAGATAAGCGCGGGCTGGAATGCTCATTTGAAATCTCCCGTGAAATAGACCATTCGATATTTACCAATTTGCACTTCATCGCCATCATGCAAGAGAGCAACCTCTACCCGCTTACCATTGACATAAGTTCCGTTCAACGACCCTTGATCTGAAACTGTGAAACCAGTTTCGCTGCGACGTATGAGCGCGTGCCTGCGACTTACACTGACATCGTCTAAAAAAATCGTGGAATCAGATGATCGTCCGACTCGTTCCTCTTCACTATCTAAAAGAAATCGGGCACCAGAACTGGGGCCTCGTTGAATAAGAAGTAACGCAGTCTGAGGTGAAAGGGCGTGAACAAGTTGCCTTTCAGATTCGCTAAGTCGATCTTGTGGCTCTCCCGACAAGTGGAGCGTGGTTGTCAGGTCTGAAACATGAGCGCAAGGTTGGCTAGCTGGGGCGCCACACACCCGACAGTTCATCGCTTCTCCCCCATAGACCTCAACTTGAGGCTGACACTAGTCAGCGCACGGTCGAGAGGTCAACCGGGCTTACTCTCCAATAAGTTGGCGATACTCCGAAGCGCTCATGTTGGTGCCGAGTTGAGCCGATGAAACCTCAAAAATCCACCCAGCTCCGTAGGGGTCAGAGTTTAAAAGTTCAGGAGCACTATCAAGTTGTTGGTTAATTGCGCTTACGGTGCCGGTCACCGGTGAATATATATCGCTTACCGATTTCGTCGATTCCACTTCGCCACATGCTTTGCCGGCTTCTACAGCATCTCCAATTTTTGGCATTTGGACATAGACGATGTCGCCTAATGCGGCTTGGGCATAGTCAGTAATTCCAATTTTGCACGACCCTCCAGCTTGCTCTACCCATTCATGCTCAGCGGTGTAAACCAAGTTGTCACGTACTTCACTCATGGAGGAACCTTTCTAACGTTGTGGTCGAGCGTATCGCGGGTCTACCAAATTGGCGAGGCTCCTAATTTCGATCCTATCATCCGTAACGATGGTGGTTTCTGATCCAAACTTTGCAAATTGATCGACTGACCCTCCGGCGATTCTCAGAGCACCGGCGAGAGTGGTTGGGTCACCAATGGCCCGAAACGTGATTGGTGCCGAAATCACTCGACCGTCAATCCGGAACCCACCATTAGAATTTTCATTCACTATCGAGGAACTCGCCACAATTCTGATAGATGTTGAGGAAGAAGAAGTTCGTCCCACAATTTCTATAACTTCCGAGCCGGCGTCTCTCAGTTCATTTAGAACACCGACTAGAAGTTCGGCAGGAATAACATCTTTCGGTGCAAAAAAAGTAAAGGAAACTCCAGGTCCCACAGCACCGATTTGTCCAGTAAGAATGCTTAAAGCATTTGCCCGATCTTCCGCTGCATTTAGCGCTGTTTCAGATGCCGAACTGCCGCTTTGTAATTGCGTATCCAAATATTCTAGCGATGACCTTTCGATCTCAAGCCTGGAGTTCTTTGACGTGACATCATCGAGAATTCGAACCAAGTCAGCTTGTGGCAAACTTTGTAGATTCACCGATGCATTCGAATGAATTTGAACCGCCAGTGCAAAACCAAGGCCAACGCAAATCAAAAGAGTCATTAGTTTGGACGACACTTGAAATTTGACGAACCTCATGACCGAAATATAAATCTTCTAATAGATGAGGCATTTGTGAATATTCGTATTCCCAAAACTACAACAACGCCGGTTGAAAGTTGAGATCCGACACCGAGCTGATCCCCCAAATAAACAATCAATCCAGCAATCACAATATTTGTGAGAAAAGAAACCACGAAAACTTTGTCGTCAAATGAACGTTCGAGCAAAGCTCTAATTCCACCAAACACGGCATCTAAAGCGGCCACAATGATAATTGGAAGATAAGGCTGCAGCCATATTGGTACGGATGGTTGGGTTAGAAATCCAATGACGATGCCGATCCCTAGTCCTATTACAGCAATCACGAAACACTCCCATCTCCTGCAGCCATTGTAGGTTGGCTGAATCTCAATTCTCCAACTGATCTACCCGGTATCGTGATACGTGGCTTAGCCACAATAGAAGTATTGATTCCATAACGTTTTTTAAGATCATTCAGGTACTTTCTTAAAGACCCATTTTCAACCTGGCCACGAAGTCTTATCGGATCTCCAATCACGTCCAAAACGTACGGAGAACTCACTGGTCGATAATCGACCAAAACAGCGTTGCCGGCATGCCTAATTGATGATGTAGCGGTGAGTCTTATATTTGAAATTGAAATGGCTTCAGCCCCTGAAGCCCACAATTCATTAACTACAAACTGCAGATCGGAATCCATAATTGGAGTCTCGTTGTTGTTCTGAGACATGCTAATCCTTACGCCATTTCCAATGATCGACATTTCTCCTGCAATCGGCGCAAGTGATTCAATCTTGCCGTTGAGATCTTTACCTTGCTTCGTCATAGCCAATTTTTTAGAAGCGTTTCCATTAATAGATTTGGTTAAATCTCTTACCTGTACTGTTAAATCATCGTTATAAATCAACGCCTTTTCAATCTGTGCTACCAATTTCTCTCTGGTTCCTTTTGACGCTGATGCATTAAATTCCTTGTTAAGTAGTCCTAATGAGATCGTGTTAGAAACCAAGAACCCGACCACTAGCAACCCGATAGCCGCCACTACTTGATGTCTAATTGAATTACTCAATTTACGAGGTCTGTGGTTTTGATAGTCAGGCTCAAGGGCGGTTGATGTTATTTCTTCCAAAATTGAATTTACATCATCTAGCGGCATGAATAACCCTCCACGAATGATGCAAATATAGCCATCCTGTTACTAAATAAAGCCCACTTCCCCAAGTGACAAAGCCAATCGCGAGAGCTTTGAACCAATCAGAATTTGATCCTGATGCCCACAGCAACAAAGGAAATGCATAAAGTAAATTCAAAGTTGCAGCTTTCCCAAGGAAAATTACTGGTATTGGACCAAAACCACGAACTTTAAGTAGGGCAACACTTCCAGCAAGCACAAGATCGCGGGCTACCAGAGTGAGAATCAACCAAATCGGAGTAATTTCACGATAGGTCAATCCGATTAATGTCGCTGCTATGTATAAGCGATCTGCCAGTGGATCTAAGAGTTCGCCGATTCGAGAATACTGATTAAGTTTTCGCGCCAAAAATCCGTCCAAATAATCAGTCAACCCAGCGAACATCAAAAGAGTGATAGCCCAAGCATCTGAATCGCCACTTAATATCAACGCTAAGAAAAGTGGGACACCAAGAAGACGAATAGCACTGAGTAGATTTGGAATGGTGAACACGTCGGGACGACAGGATTTGAACCTGCGGCCCCCAGACCCCCAGTCTGGTGCGCTACCAAGCTGCGCTACGCCCCGTTGGTGGGAGCCTACCTAATTCCGCTCCCGCACTTTTACAGAAATCTCAATTGGGGAGCCAGCAAATCCATACTCTTCTCGCAAGCGCCGTTCTATGAATCTCCTGTAACCAGCTTCCAAAAAACCGGTTGCAAAAATTACGAATCTGGGTGGCTTGTTATCAATCTGGGACGCATACAAAATTCTCGGTTGCTTACCTCCTCTTACAGGAGGCGGTGTCGCACTAACCAACTGACCAAGGAACGCATTCAATTTTCCAGTGGGTATTCGGTTTTCCCAACTAGATAATGCTCGCTCCAGAGCCGGCACCAAACGATCCTTATGCCAACCTGTCTTAGCGGAAATATTCACCCTCTCAGCCCAACCAAATTGAATCAACTCTCGATCTATCTCTCGTTCCAATTCAAGTCGGCGATCTTCGTCAACCAAATCCCATTTGTTGAAAATGAGAACTAGCGCTCTTCCACTTTCTTCGATGAGTGAAAGTATTCGTAAATCCTGTTCAGTCAGTGGCTGGGAGGCGTCAATCAGCGCGGCGGCGACCTCAGATCGTTCGATAGCTACTTGTGTTCGAAGCGCTGCATAAAAATCAACACCATCTTGTTGATTTGGCCTTCTTCGAATACCTGCAGTGTCGACAAATTGCCAATTCTTGCCACCAATTTCCACTACTTCATCCACCGGATCACGAGTAGTTCCTGCTTGATCATCGACAACTACTCTTTCGGACTCTGCCAATTTGTTAAGAAGTGAAGACTTACCCACATTTGGTTTTCCCACCAACGCTATTCGGCGTAAACCACTATGAACCCTTGAATTACCAATTTTCGGCAACAACTCAACGACGAAATCAAGTGCATCTCCCGAACCACGGCCGTGAAGTGCCGAGACGGGATGAGGCTCACCCAACCCCAAATTCCAGAGTGCCGATGCATCCGATTCATCTTTGAGCCCATCAACTTTATTGGCAATCAAGACAACAGGTTTTCCACTTTTCCGAAGTAACTTCACAATGAGTTCATCTTCATCTAACGCGCCAACTTGAACATCCACTACAAAAATCGCAACATCACAATGCTGAAGAGCCAACTCGGCTTGCGCGGTAACTTTGCTCTGCATTCCAGTGCCTTTAGGTTCCCAACCACCGGTATCCATCACTCGAAATTTTTTACCATTCCACTCTGCATCATGAATAACTCGGTCACGAGTCACGCCAGGTTGATCTTCAACAACAGCTTCACGTCTACCAATAATTCGATTAACTAATGTGGATTTACCAACGTTAGGACGGCCCAAAACTGCCACAACAGGCAGAGTCGTTTCTGCAGTAACTTCATAATCTATTTGTTTTTGAAACCCAGCCTCAAACATCAGAATTCTTGCTGCCTCAACTACGTCTTCAAGGTCTAATTCACTTGCATCGAGTTCGATCGCATCATCGGCTTTTGTCATGGGCGATGTCGTTCGGTTCGAATCAATTAAATCCCGAGACAGCAACATCTGTGCAACATCATCAACATCACTCGCACCCAGGGCGTTCTCATGATTCTCTTTGGCCCGTCTTGAAGCCCTTACAGAGGAATCAGCCGTTAAAAAGATCTTCAGTTCTGCGTCTGGCGCTACCACAGCACCGATGTCTCTGCCTTCGACCACGATTTCTCCACTGCTGATGACATCCCTTTGCAATTTCAATAGATGCGCCCTGACCTCTGGAATAGCACTAACCCAACTCACGTTTTGCGTGATCTGATCACCTCTGATTTCACGTTCAACATCTTCGCCATTGACTGTAATCCGGGAATCATCTGGCGAGGTTGAGAAATCAATCGCGATTTGAGGCAGCATTGTCGCTAACTCGCTTGGGTCCGGGCGGTGCGTCTGCGAAAAACCACTTTCCACTAAAGCCCAGCTAATCGCCCTGTAAAGCGCCCCGGTATCGAGATAGCGCAGACCGAATTCCCGAGCTAAAGACTTGGCTAAAGTTGATTTTCCTGAGCCACTTGGTCCATCGATGGCCACCACTTTGCTCATGCCACCACCCTAACGCCCTGTTGCTAGGCCTACGAACGCGATGGATAAGGTACGAAAAATCGATAAATCATTTTAGTAATAAAAAGTTAAACTAATTTGCGTCTGGCGCAATGGCGTATGCCCTCCAACCAGACTTACTCAGGGAAGAGATCAGGTCAGAGCCCGTTCCAGGCGCAATTGTTATCTCAACTAAGCCAGATGGCAGTCCCGGCGAGTGTTCCATGGAAATGTCTTCAACGTTAACTTGCAATGTTGAAAAAGTTGCAAAGAGCGCACCAAGTTGACCTGGGCGATCTGGGAGCAGGACTGCGATCTTGTCGTAACGACGTGCTCTTTCGCCATGCTTTCCGGGAAGCCGAGCTCTGCCCTTGGCGCCTCGTTCAATGAGTTCTCCAGGTTCAAATGATCGATCTTTTCTCAATTTATCTATAAAACTATTTAACTCTTTACCGATAGGTTCCAGGAAATCGGCAATCGCTTCTCTATTGCCAAGCAGGATCGGTTGCCAAACGCTCGGCTCGGAACC
>CAYFKL010000015.1:0-15674 GCA_964343565.1 uncultured Actinomycetes bacterium | reverse complement strand
TGGCAGGAACTATTAGAGCTATATCTTGTATTGCTGCGGATGCTGTTGAAAATTGAGGCGCGAACTTGGAAGTCAGCGTCAGTGCATCAATGTTGAATTCGAAGGCCACGGTCCTGCTTGGAAGATTAAAAGAACGTACGACAGAGGGATGCAATTCCCCAGCATGGCCAACGATCTTTCGATCAACGAGTAATGCTGCCGTTCGACCGGGATGAAATGGAGCAAATTCAGTGCTTTCAACTTCAACAGCAATTCCAGCTGAAGAGATTGCATATTTTGCAATAGCAATTGCATCGCTCCAGTCAGCGAGGATGCCTGGTCCACGCCAACTTTGTGCACTTCTCTCCCCTGCAAGCAACCCAGCAACAGACCAAGGTTGCTCCGGGATTGACTCCAAAAGCAGATTCAACTCAGCGACTGTTGGAGATTTTTCAACTCCCAGTTCAGGAACAGACTTACTCTTAGACTTGGCAAAAAATAGGGACCCAACTTCGAACAGAGCAATTTGCCTCTGACCTCTACCAATATTTCTCAACGCAACTTCAAACAATCCTGGCAGCAGCGTTGTTCTCAAATATGGCGCGGTCTCGCTGATCGGATTCACTAATTCAATCAGACTTCGCCTTGAATCTGACTGCGGCACCAACATGTTGTCAAGTGAATTTGATGAGATGAAGGGATAGGTAAGCACTTCAACTAAATCACTACTTGCCAAACTTCTGCCGAGCAATCTTTTCAACCTTTGACTTTCAGTCAATCCCTTACTCGCATTAGGAGTAGCTAGAACTGAAGGTATGAGTTCATACCCTTCTAATCTGGCAACCTCTTCTGCAAGATCCTCCGGAATTGATAAATCAGGACGCCACGAAGGTGGTGTCACCTCCCAACCTGATTTTGAATCGATTACACGACAACCAATCTCTTCCAATCTCGTGGTGATGACCGTTGCTTCATATTGATAACCGATGAGGTTGGTTATGAAATCTTTTGGCAAAAGAATTGCTTTCTGAACGGGATCAAAGTGGTCTGCAAGACACGAACCCGAATAAGTACCGCCACCGTTTTCTTGCAAGAGTTGAATCGCTCGCATAGAGGCGAACTCTTGTAAACATGGATCAACCCCACGTTCAAATCTTCTAGACGCCTCACTGCCTTTCTTATGGCGCCTTACTCCACTTGCAATCGCGGTTGCGGTGAAATGCGCAGCCTCTAGAAGGATATTTTTAGTTTGATTCGTGATTTCACTCTGCAATCCACCCATGATTCCAGCCAAAGCCAATGGACCGGTTTCATCAGCGATGACCAGGTCATCCTTCGAAAGATTTCGTTCAACGTGATCTAATGTCGTTAATTGTTCACCGGAGCGCGCTCGTCTAACTCTGAGTGGACCAGAGACTTGCTCCTGATCAAAAGCGTGTAAAGGTTGACCCAGCTCTAACATGACATAGTTAGTCACATCTACGGCAAGGGAGACGGAGCGCATTCCGCATCTCACTAATCGATTCTGCATCCAAATTGGAGATTGAGATGACGGATTCCAATTTTCAAGAGTGCTTACAACAAGTCGGTCAGCTCCCGTTACATCGTCTATGTTACAAGTTAAAGATTTCGACAGAACTAACTGTTGGTACGAATCAATTGGGTCCCTAAACGGAATTCCAAATGCAATGGCGACTTCTCGCGCAACCCCTCGCATGGAAAGCGCGTATCCACGATCGGGTGTTACCGCGATATCAATAACGCTTTCCTTGAGACCCAGCAGTTGTATCGCGTCATCGCCAACAGATGCAGTATCGGCAGGTAGCACGATGATTCCAGAATGATCATCACCGAGACCAAGTTCTTTAGCGGAACAGATCATGCCATTACTGGTCTTTCCATAAGTTTCTCGAGCTGTGATCTGGAATCCACCAGGCAAGACTGCTCCTGGTTTCACCACAATCACAAAATCACCTATTTGAAAATTTTGTGCACCGCAAATCAACCATCTAGGTTCGCCTTCGCCTGCATCGACGCTGCACCATCTAATAGGTTTCTTGAATTCAGATAAAACTTCAATACTCAACACCCGCGCTACAACTATCGGACCTTGGATATCTTGGCCAAACATCTCAACGGATTCAATTTCTAAACCTTGTTTGAGCAGAGCATTCGAAATATCAGACGCAGTGATGTGGTCGGGAAGTTCAATAAATTCTTTGAGCCACGAAATCGGAAACTTCATTAAACTTCCATTCCGAAAGCTGTTGTGAAGCGGATATCTCCTTCAACAATATCTCGCATATCCGTGACACCGTGCCTAAACATCAATGTTCTTTCAAGTCCCATGCCAAATGCAAAACCCGAATAGACAGATCGATCAACCCCGCATGCAACCAAAACTTTTGGATTAACCATTCCGCATCCGCCCCACTCAATCCAACCCTGGCCTCCACAAGTTCGACACTCAGTTGAAACTCCTTTGCAACGAAAACATTTGAGATCAACTTCTGCACTTGGCTCAGTGAAAGGGAAGAAACTGGGACGCAACCTTGTGGTTATACCTTCGCCAAACATAGATGAGGCAAAGTAATCCAAAGTGCCTTTTAAATGTGCCATCGTGATGCCTTTATCGATAACAAGTCCTTCAATCTGTCCAAATACTGGAGTATGAGTGGCGTCTAACTCATCAGTTCGATAGGTGCGACCGGGACAAATAATGTAGATGGGTGGTTCCTTAGTGAGCATTGTCCTAGCTTGAACCGGGGACGTGTGGGTTCGCATCACCAATCCAGAACCTTCGGGGGCAATATAGAAAGTGTCTGCAGTTGTCCGTGCTGGATGATCTTTTGAAATGTTCAGCGCATCGAAATTAAACCATTCGGAATCCAATTCCGGACCTTCGGCGATGTCGTAACCCATGCCGATGAATAGATCACAGATTCGCTCTCTCAAAGTCGTGAGCGGATGCCTAGCGCCTACTGGTCGAAATTCAGTGGGCAACGTGACATCGACTCGCTCTTTGGAAATAACTTCTTCATTTGCCAACTGCTCGACTCGATCCTGTGCTTGAGCAAACGCAGTTGAAATCTGATTTTTTGCCGCGGAAATTCGTTTTCCAGCGTCAGCCTTCGCTGCTGGAGGTAGCGCGCCGATCTCACGGTTGGCTAATGAAATAGGTGACTTATCCCCCAGATGTGCATTCTTCGCTAACTTAAGCTCATCGAAAGTTTGACACGTGGAGAACGCTACGACAGCACTCTCTACGGCTTGCGCGATCGCCTCAGGTTTCAAAATGGCAACCTCAACCGGGTCAAAGTCTTTATTAGGAGCCGACATAACAAAGCATTCTAGTTGTTAAAGCAGTTGATCCGTGAGGTAAAAAGCCAATGTGGCGGCAGATGCGACATTAAGACTCTCTGCTCGGCCGGACATCTTCAGTCGAATTCGGGAATCGGCGAGGTCTGCTAACTCCTTTGGTAAACCCCAAGCTTCATTTCCAAGGATCCACGCGACTCCACTTATATTTTTAATATTCGTGATTTCTCCACCTGAAAGATCAGTTGCTACTACATGCAATGAATTTTGGTGAGCCCATGCGACCGCATCCACAGTTGAAATGCCACTGATGATTGGCAGATGCCAGTGGGAACCTACGGCAGACCGGATAACCTTTGGCGACCAAGCGTCCACAGAATCATCGGCAAAAATCACAGCATTAAAATTAAACGCATCAGCACTACGTAAAATAGTTCCAGCATTACCGGGATCTCGAACGTTACTGAGAATTACGACCTTCTTGGGTGAATTGAGGTCACTTAATTCCTGGCTAGGAATTTGAGCTGTCGCGATCACGCCTTGCGGATTGGATGTATCACTCATAGATCTTAAAATCTGATCACTAACTACAACCGCATCACGTAACCATATTTCTTCAGCATGCGCATCTAAGAAATTTTGTGAAACAAAAAAATCTTGAACTGATTTAGGAGAGAATTCAAGCAATTCTTTCACCGGTCCCTTGCCTTCAACTAAAGCAAGACCCGATTTTGTTCTTCTGGATTTGTCGTTCAATTGTCGAACCGCCGACACCCGGGCAGATCGCACAGATGTCGGCGGTTCAATCTTAGGCATTTATGCTACGACGACTGCTTTGCGTGAGATTTCAACTAAAGCAGTAAAAGCAGCGGGATCGTTTACAGCTAGATCGGCAAGCACACGACGATCGACTTCTACACCGGCATTTTTCAGCCCTTGAATAAATCGACTGTAAGTCATGTTGTTTGCACGAGCGGCCGCATTGATTCTCTGAATCCAAAGGGACCGAAAGTCACCTTTTTTATCTTTGCGATCGTTGAAAGAATAGACAAGCGAATGAGTTACTTGCTCTTTAGCTTTGCGATACAGACGCGAGCGCTGGCCACGATATCCACTTGCTCTTTCAAGTGTTGTACGACGCTTCTTCTGCGCATTGACTGCGCGCTTTACACGTGCCATTGATAACTCCTACTTCAGACCAAGCAAGCGCTTGGCGGTCTCTGCATTGGGAACGCTCATCTCGGTGTCAACAGAGAGGCGACGGGTGCGGCGGGAAGATTTACCTTCAAGCAGATGGCGCTTGTTGGTTCGCTCGTGCATGATCTTTCCACTGCCAGTGACTTTGAAGCGTTTCTTCGCTCCACTGTGTGTCTTCATCTTTGGCATCGGTTACTCCATTCTTAAGGCCGGCTAAAAGTTAGCCAACCTCTTCAACTGCTGGGACGTTTTCAGTTTCTGTGCTCGTTGCGGCAAAAGCACTCTTGGCGGAGCCACTCTTGCTTCCACGTGATGGTCCTAAAACCATCACCATGTTTCGTCCATCTTGCTTCGGCGCAAACTCAACAAGTGCGATATCAGAAACATCTTCCGCCAAACGTTGAAGTAATTTGTAGCCAAGTTCTGGTCGAGATTGTTCACGTCCACGGAACATGATCGTGATCTTGACCTTATCTCCAGCTTTCAAAAATCTAACAACGTGGCTCTTCTTCGTTTCGTAATCATGCAAGTCGATCTTCGGGCGAAGTTTCATCTCTTTCACCACAATGTGAGTTTGGTTCTTACGAGCCTCGCGAGCCTTTTGGGCTGCTTCGTACTTGTACTTACCAAAATCCATGATCTTGCAGACCGGTGGCTGCGCATCGGGAGCGACTTCGACTAAATCGAGGTCAACTTCAAATGCCATTCGCAAGGCAGTGTCGATATCTACAACTCCGACCTGCTCACCTTCCATCCCTATGAGGCGGACCTCTGGAACTCGAATTCGGTCATTGACTCGCGGTTCTGTGCTGATATCTGCTCCTAAATTAAATATGGACCCTTCGCAACGCGCGCAAAGAGTCCACCCTCGGCCGCTTTAGGCCGCTTACCCCGTCCCGCCGAAACGTGAGAGGTGGGAGAAATCTCCACTTGCGTCCTCAAAGGGTACCCCCAGATGGACATCCCTGCCAAAAGCCGCGGTTCAGACCTGGATGTCGAGCCCTCGTTCCACTTGGACTGACCAATAGGCATCGGCAGCGATCCTGCGGAAGAGTTCCTGACCCAAAGCCGCCAGTTGAGGTGGGGAAAATTCAGCGGAGCGCAAAGTCAGTAACCCATCTAAATCAGCTGCAGGCTCAAGAGTGATCTGTACCGATTTCGGCAAATGAGCTTGCAGAAAGGTCAAGAATTCTTGATTTTGATGCAGCGGCAGGTACTGCTTTCCCAATGCCAGAGAGTGAAGAGCAGCTCGATTTAACAACAGGTGAGCATTAACCAAGAGCGCGTCAGCCCCTTCAGCCAACACCATCGTGGCTACTTCGCGAGGATCGGCTCTCATCGGTCGAGCGGTTGAATCCCACTCCAATAATTCAGGCACTCCAGTAAAGATAGGGAGAAAGCG
This sequence comes from uncultured Actinomycetes bacterium, assembly GCA_964343565.1. Classification (GTDB taxonomy): domain Bacteria; phylum Actinomycetota; class Actinomycetes; order Nanopelagicales; family Nanopelagicaceae; genus CAYFKL01. The sequence goes on along the minus strand of CAYFKL010000015.1, from coordinate 9,778 downwards.
ATGTTCATTTACATTCATCCACGCCAAATGCATTTCGCTCTCTTGCTCTGACAAGCCATCCCTGGAAATGAGTTGAGCTTTCAGAGCAACGAAACATCGATCGTTAGCAAGAGCATTGGTTAGACCATATTGATCACTCGTGGCGAGAAATCCTGCAACCTCGCCACGAGTAAACCCATCATCGTGCTTTTCAGATTCGGATAGTTCCGGAATGTGCAACTAATCGCCCATATCCACGATCGCGGCAACTGGCCCGCCTCCCGCTGGCCCTTGATGCACAGCTGACACGGATACAAAAACTGCTGGGTCACCAGTAACTGCCGAAGTGACACCGCCAACGGTGGCCTTTATCTGCCTGTGCCAATGAACATCTGAATCATCCAACATTGCATTTCGTCTACCCCGAACCATGCCATCCGGTGAAACTTCACACTTTAAAAACACGTTGACTAATCGTCCTTTGAGGTCGGAGTAATGCGGTCGATCTGGAAGATTTAAACCAGCATCCTTGATCGCTGCCCAAATCCCGTCTTGGTCTAAAGCATCCCTCATCACCGAATGCCCGATTCGATACCGGCCACCAACTCCTCGAACATTTCCAACAACAACAATTTGTGCTTGATCAAGTTCAACACCGGAAGAGCAAGACGCAACACTTGAATATAAGTTTCGAGTTTTCATTATGTCTTCATCCGTAACCTTAGATATTTCACCGAGTGCAAGCGCAATACCTAGTCCGGTAGTTCCATTTGAAAGATCCATGGATTCATGAGTGTGCTCAGTCCACACTTCTTTGCCTCGCGAATGTGCGTCCCTGATAGTGTGAATGGTTAATAAAGGTGTTTTTGTTTGCACATAGTGCACATCCTTGGGATCGGTTATGCCAGCTTTTGCCATTGCCTCTTTTACACCCGCTGCCACTTTATTAACCATCCCCATGTAGCCAATTTCTTCAGGAAGAATATGCTCACTCATTGCAAAGCCAACAGATATTCTCGGTTCATCAGTTTTTGGAGCTTTACTTGGATCTGTAGTGGCGAAAATGGTGGCATGGGGACTTATTACTCCATCAGTTCCACCTGACCACACGATGGGAATCTGCTTTACTTCAGACATTGGTCTGGTCCCCTTCGAGACCAACACTTCTCTGAATGCACGATCAGCGATGATTCTGGTGTAGTCATTAACTCCACCGTTTCCTTCAGTCTTGCCAATCACCGCGATGACGCGATCTGCCTCCATTATTCCCTGATCTATGAGCTCCTCTAGACCAGACGCATCACTGACATGCTTGATAGCAACCTTGCGAACTTCGATAGGTTGAGGTGTGCTCATTTCTTCTCCTTATTGATTGAATTGACTACCGTAGCAAATTTGCTCGGATCCTTGCCGCTGACAATTGCATCGATCGATTCATCGATATTTTCTAATGAAGTAACTATTGAAGTTCCCCCAGATTCTGCAAATCTGCAAGCAGCCTCCACTTTTGGCGACATACTTCCAGAACCAAATTCAGGTGCGAGTGCTCGCATTTCACTAACTTCAATTAGACCTATTGCTCTCTCGTTTTTACTACCCCAGTGCACCATGGCATGACTGACATCTGTTGCAATCACGAGCAGTTCACAACGCAATTGCGCGGCCAGTAATGATGCCGTGAGATCTTTATCGATTACCGCCTCAACGCCATTCACTTTTTGATTTTCATCAACCGCCACGGGAATGCCACCACCGCCAGCGGCAACAACGATCACCTGCTGTTTCAGAAGCAAATCAATGATGTCACGTTCCAAAATGTGCAATGGCTCAGGCGAAGCAACCATTCTTCGCCAACCCTTTTCCCCACGATCTTGCCAAATTTGTCCGTGCTCAATCATGAGTTGAGCTTGGTGCTCATCGACGTACCTTCCGATTGGCTTTGTTGGATTTTGGAATCGTGAATCAAGTGGATCGACCTGAGTTCGTGTGATGATCGCAGCACACTTTCTTTCTATCCCAAGTGAATGCAAGGAATGTTCAAGAGCATTTATAATCATGAATCCGATAGTTCCTTGAGTTTGCGCACCACACCAATCGAGGGAAACCGGTGGAACAACCTGTGCTGCTAACTCATTCTTGACCAATAAGTTGCCAACTTGGGGACCATTTCCGTGAGTGAGAATAACTTCATGCCCTTGGCTGACAACTTTGGCAACTTTTTCCATGGCCACTGAAATGGCTTTACGTTGATCTTCCGGTCTGGCGTGCCCCTCAGGAGAAGTCATAGCATTTCCGCCAAGCGCAATCAAAATTCTCATATTTGTGATCCTAAATTTCGGTATTTCTTCATCCGATCACTAACAAGATCACTAGTTGGAATTTCATAAAGTTTTGAAATTTCACTTTCGATGACGTTTGCCATTCTTCGACAAAAAGCTGCGGCCTCATCGGCAGCATCTGGATTTTCAGGTACCACCCAATCAACAATTTGATTTTGCAGCAAAACAGATGCCTTCACTCCTTGTGCTTCCGCCATCTCTGCTGCTCTATTTATGTCTCGATGTACGATGACCGCCGCCCCCTCGGGAGGCAGCGGAGATAACCAAGCATGTTCGGCAGCGACCACCCGATCGGCAGGAAGTAGTGCTAACGCGCCTCCTCCTGAACCTTGCCCCAGCAATACGCAAATAACGGGTGAACGAAGTAGCAATTGATCAGCAAGCGATCGAGCGATCTCCCCTGCCAACCCTTTCTCTTCCGATTCTTTCGATAGCGCCGCACCGGCAGTATCCACAACAGTCACCAATGGCAAACCTAGTTCTTCGGCTAAGTGCATTCCCCGGCGAGCTTGCCTTAATGCCCCCGGCCCTAAAGCAGTACTCCTTTCCGCACGATCTTGCGCGAGGACAACTGCGGCTGCATCGCCAAATTTTGCCAATGCAAGTAGTAGACCTGGTTCACTTTCACCTTCACTAGTTCCGTGAAGTAAAACCACATCACTAGCACCATATCGCAACAGAGAGCGCGCACCCGGTCTTTCTGGTTTACGAGTGATTACGATTGAGTCCCAGGCATTTGAAATTGATGTTGCAGAAAAATTTTCTGACAAATATTTAGGTTTAGGTTTTGGAGCCATTAAAACTCGAAGCGCACGTGAAGCGATATCCGACAACTTTTCGGGAGCAAGTACAGCATCCAATAAACCATGGCGATATAAATTCTCAGCCTGTTGAACCCCTTCTGGAAATTTGGTGCCATGAAGAGCCTCGTATACCCGAGGACCTAGAAATCCGATCAATGCACCGGGCTCGGCAACCGTTACATGCCCCAATGAGCCCCAAGATGCAAAAACGCCACCTGTCGTTGGATTTCGCAAATAAACCAAGTAAGGCAAACCTGCATTCTTGTGAGCCATAACAGCGCCAGTGATACCAACCATTTGCAAGAACGCCAACGTCCCTTCCTGCATTCGAGTTCCACCAGAAACTGGCGCAGCGAGCACTGGTAAGCCAAGCAAAGTTGCACGTTCAAAAGCTGCAATTATTCGCTTAGCTGCACCCACACCAATAGAACCTGCCAGGAAATCAAATTCACCCACTATGAGCGCTACGTCAAAATCGCCAATTCGGCCAGCGCCAGTAACGATCGACTCGCTTAAACCAGTGCGAGTTCGAGCCCTCTCGAGTTCATCGCAATACTCCGAAGAGAAATGTTGAGAATTCGAGATCGGTTCATCCCAAGAAACAAATGAATCGGAATCGAGTACGAGTTCAATAAGTTCAGCAGCAGAGAGGCGAGAACTACTCATCGTTTTCCAACCACCGTCGAATTTCTTCAGATTGTTCTCCGAGAACGGGTGGCGCAAGTGGATCGGGTCTATGTCCAATATCCCCTAAACCCATCATTCGCAGCACAGGACCGGGAATTGAGATGGGGCCTAAAGTTGAATGGTTCACTTCCATGATCAAACCTTGAGATTTAGTCTGTTCCCAGTTGTACACACTATCCAATTTTCTAACATTTCCAGCAGGAACCCCTATTCGAGATAACTCTTCGAGTAAAGCATCTCGTTTCCAATGTTTGAAAATCGATTCAATTTCTTCTTTAAGTTTACTTTTTAGAGCGACTCTCTTGGGATTTGAGTCATATTCTTCTCGATCTAATCCAAAATTCTTGGAGAATGACTTCCATAAATTCTCCGAACCAACTGCAATCTGAATTGTTCCATCCTCACAGTTAAATAGACCATAAGGCACGATAGAGGGATGATCATTTCCTGCTACACCGCCTACTTCTCCTGCGACGGTGTAACGCGTTCCTTGGAACGCATGCACTCCTACAACAGATGCTAGAAGTGAGGTTCGTACATGGCGTCCCCGTCCGGTCTTTGTTCTTTCATTCAAAGCAGAAACAACTCCAAAGGCGCCATACATTCCCGCGAGCAAATCTGCGATTGGAACACCTACTCGAGTTGGTTGATCATCACTATGACCAGTAAGAGACATTAAACCTGCTTCGCCTTGAGCAATCTGGTCGTATCCAGCGCGTCCGCCCTCTGGTCCATCATGTCCAAAACCACTGATTGAGAGCATGACTAACCCAGGATTAATTCGATCTAATTCTTCTGCCGTGAATCCCAACCGATCCATCACACCTGGACGGAAATTTTCCACAAGTACATCTGCCCTTTTAATCAACTCTCGTAAAACTTCTTTATCAGCATCCAATTTCAGATCGAGAGAGATCGACTCTTTATTCCTATTACAAGATAAAAAATAGGTACTGACTCCCGATACAAATGGAGGACCCCAGCCTCGAGTGTCATCTCCTCCATCTGGATTTTCAACTTTTATTACTCTGGCACCCATATCCCCCAACATCATGGTTGCGTGTGGACCTGCTAACGCTCGAGATAGATCCACTACAAGGATGTCTGAGAGCGGGCCTTGATCGAAATTACTCATAAGAAATCCACTTCCGCACTTGTTTCACCATTTGCAAGTAAGGCATATCCCGGCCCACGATCAAAGAAAGCTTCCTTCATTGGTCGCAATGATTTCATTTCTTGTCTTAATGCCAGCGAACCCGCCTCATCTATCAAAATCGATTCATTACCTCGGGTAGCGATCACTCCGTAATCTTTCCGGGCGCCTTCTAGCGAAATTTTTCCCCATTCGAGATCGCGACGAACTTCTTCAATTGGCCTCTCCAACGGGTCTCCCCATCCTCCGCCTCCTGTTGTACGTATACGTATTAATTCACCAGCTCTGACTTCAACGGCATCGGATAGTGCGTCAACCTCACGTTGGTTACTCGTGCCCGGTTCGATCACAACGCTAAATGGGGCACCAGCTTTACCACCTTTGACACCCCAGCAGCTCAAGATAGATCTATCTGCGATGCTCATAAATTTCGCATCCCGAAGCATACGAATTTCTTTTTCGTATCCAAGCCCCCCACGGAATCTTCCAGCTCCACCCGAATCACATGCTAAACCGAGCCTTTCAACGATGAAAGGAAAACGGCTTTCAGTGAATTCAGTTGGTAAGTTTCTTGAATCTGGAACTACGTGAATTGTGTCTTCCCCGTCAGCGTAATAACGACCTCCAGAGCCTCCACCTAACACCTCTCGCATCAGGTACGGATTCCCCTCTAGGTCATCACCATAAACACCCGTATATCGGATTGTTTCTTGATCAGCCGGCATCTTGCCATCAACAGCTTTAGCTAATACGCCAGCAAAGACACCAAGTAAACGAAGGATGACAAAAGTTCTCGCATTAGTAGGAGCCGGAAATATGGGAGTCAACAGCGTTCCTTTGGGGGGAAAACGCATTTCAATTAGCGGCACCACGCCCTCGTTTACGTCTAACTGCGCCATTCTTTCCGGAGAATCTGCCAAGTTTCGAAGAATTGGAGCCAACCATTTCTTTAGAAAATTCCCGTCTGCATAATCGGCACAATGATTAATTGGACCTTTCGCCTGAGGAGAAGTCCCATTGAAATCCAAAACAATTTTTTCAGGCGTCTTTATCAAAGTGATTCTTTGAGTGTGGAGTTTCGGTTCATCGACTCCATCGTGTTCAGCATAATCTTCCCAAACATACTCACCATCGGGAATTTTCGATAAAATTTCTCTTCTATAGGTTTCGGTACTCTTTGAGATGATCGACTCAAAACAAGCTTCGATTGTCTCCCGACCATATCTTTCAAAAAGTTCAGACATTCTTCTCGCGCCCATCAAACACGCAGAACACTCGGCGTCTAAATCTGCTGAAAGGGAGTCTGGCATTCTCGAGTTACGAGTCATTATTTTGAGCGCAGATTCATTTGGTACACCACGATCCCAAAGTTTGATCGGTGGAACCATCAACCCCTCTTCATAGACGCTAGTTGCTCCGGATGGCATTGAGCCGGGAACCGCACCACCAATATCATCGTGATGACCAAACGCTTGCACGAAGCAAACTACTTCGCCGTCAAAAAAGACTGGAACGGTCACGCAAAGATCGGGGAGGTGTCCAATTCCGCCTTCTGAGAGGTACACGTCATTATGAAAGTAGACATCGCCCGGGTTCATCGTTTCCAAGGGATAATCTCGAACTACCGGATGCACTAATGCTGAATAAGATCGACCTGTTAATTTTCTCAACTTTCGATCATGAATCCCAACTCTAAAGTCGTGCGCATCTCGAATCATCGGCGATCTTGAAGTTCTGCCTATCGCAGTCTCAACTTCTTGTTCCACCGAGGCTAGGGTGCCTTCAACAATTTCAACCAAAATTGGATCAAGCATCATGCCTGCACCTTCTTAATTATCAAATTCAAATACTGATCAACAACCAATTCGAAATCTGGGTGCAACGGAACAGTGCTACCAAACTCTTCAATCACAGCTGGTCCAGTTATCCGAAACCCCGGCGATAAATCGGGCCGCCAATAAATTGGCGTATTCACTTGGAGTGATTCAAAAATGACATCACGAGTTCCCGAAGGTTGAGGGTAATTCTCTTCTTCGTCGACTGCCTTTAATTGTGGTCTAGCTATGGGGCCTATTCCTGACACACGTAAATTGACCCATTCAACTGGTTGACGGTCATCCCCCGCGAAATCGTATCCGTAAAGAGATTTATGGGAATTGTGGAATCTTGATACAACCTCATCAGCAAATTTACGATCAATTTCGCCATCCGGCGCATCCACCCGAACTTCAAACGCTTGCCCAAAATACCTAAGGTCTGCACTCATCCGAAAAATATGTTCAGAATCTGAAAACCCTTCCTTCCTGAGAGCGTTTCGTGCTTCCGCCATCAGTTGCTGAAACGCGTCCCCAACAAGTTTGGCGTTGAACTCCTTGTCTTTCATCACCATCGTTTGTACATAATCATTGCGAACATCTACCGTTAGTAATCCAAAGGCGGAAACGTTTCCTGGGTTTTGCGGAACTATCACACCTGCTAAACCTAAAATATCAATGAGACGGCACAGCAGGAGAGAACCCGAACCACCAAACGTAGTCAGATAAAAGTCTCTTACATCTAATCCACGCTTTACTGTGATTTGTCGCAATGCATTTGCTTGGTTCCAGGCCGAAATTTCTAAAATTCCCTGGGCGCACTCAATCGGAGTAAGTCTTAATTCTGCAGCGATTCGCGATATACCCGATTCACTTTTTTCCCTATTGAGAGGAATCTCGCCTCCAAGAAGATGTGGAGGAATGCGCCCTAAGAGCAGATGTGCATCAGTGATAGTTGGTTGCAATCCACCTTTGTCGTAACACATAGGACCGGGATCAGCACCAGCAGAATGAGGTCCAACTTTTAAGGTTCCTTCGGGAGTAATCCAAGCGATAGATCCGCCACCTGCACCAACAGTGACAACATCGATCATTGGGATTTTGCTTGGGAATCGACCAACACTTCCCTCAGTAGTCGTAGTTGGTTCAGAATTCACAACCACGCTGACATCTGTTGATGTTCCCCCACCGTCAAGAGTGAGCACTCGAGAAAATCCTGCCTTGGCTGAAACCATAGCGGCACCAAGCGCTCCTGCTGCTGGGCCGGATAAAACTGTCGTTATGGGTTGGTGCACTACTTCGTCCGCGGAAAGGACGCCTCCGTTACTTTTCATTACATAGAACGGCACCCGGCGTTCGGAGTTTTGACCTCTCGTATACCGATCTAGTCGATTTTTAATATTCGTCACGTATCTAGAAACTTTTGGCTTTACCGCTGCGTCTACCAAAGTTGTCATTGATCGTTCATACTCTCGATACTCTTTGAGAACCTGGCTCGAGATAGATATGACTACTTCCGGATATTCCTCACGAAGTATTTCGCGCATGCGTTCTTCGTGAGTTGCATCCACATACGAATGTAAGAAGCAAATGGCAACGCTCTTGACTTGTCGATCTCTAAAGTATCGGGCGACCGTTCGGGCTTCATTTTCATCAAAGGGATGTATCTCTTCGCCTCTAACCGAAAACCTTCCTCTCACCGTTTTAACAAGATCAACTGGAACGATGCGATCTGGCTTAACCCAAAAGTAAGAATTTCCATAACCATCAGGGACTGACTGTCGGGCAATTTCCAACATAAATTCATAGCCATGAGTAGTTATGAAACCAAGCGACTCAATTTTGTCCTCTAACAATTGATTTGTTGCCACAGTTGTTCCATGACTTACCGCTGAAATATCAGATGACGACGCGCCAATCAGGTCGAGCACCTTTTCAATTCCATTCATAAAGCCATTGGCTGGGTCTGAGGGCGTGGATGGAGTTTTCGTGGTGACTACCCGCCCGGTGAGTTCATCTAAGGCAACGACATCAGTAAAGGTTCCACCCGTATCAATTCCAATGCGGATTCCCATACATCCCCCTCTACCTATCTAATTAGCGCTGAGTCAGCAAATTTTTGCCGCAATTGCTGTTGTCAAATTTTGCCAATGCCTTTGTCAATTATTGACAATCGTAGTCGAGGTGAGGGCAGGCCTGTACGCTGCTGGCAGATCAAAAACTGCTCGCTGAGGGAGTTCTAATGGAAAGTACCGTGATCGTCTCTGGCGCTCGCACCCCAATTGGCAAATTAGCCGGATCACTCAAAGAATGGAGCGCTCCCGCTCTAGGCGGGCACGCCATTCAATCTGCACTCGAGCGAGCCAATATTTCAGAAGTTGATGCCATTTTCTTTGGAAACGTCGTACAAGCAGGCGTTGGGGCGGGTCCGGCACGACAAGCTGGTCACAAAGCGGGTCTTCCGTTAACTATTCCCGCTACGACAATAAATAAGTTATGCCTTTCTGGATTAACAGCTATTGCTTTGGCGGATCAACAGATACAGCTTGGCTACTTAACATCTGCTGTCGCTGGTGGGATGGAATCTATGACCAACGCGCCTTACTTAGCGCGGGGAGCTCGGCTTGGGTACAAATATGGCTCTGCAACTTTAGACGATGCGCTCAACTTTGACGGCTTACTTTGTGGCATCGAAGCAGAGATTATGGGTGCCGCCACCGAGAGACATCAACGATCCTTCAATTTTTCGAGGACCCAAGTTGATGAGTTCGCCGAGCGATCACACTCTCGAGCACATCAAGCAAGCGAATCTGGACAACTTGCAAGTGAAATCGCCCCCATAAACATCAAAAGCAAAGGCGTAACCACTTCGATGAATCGGGATGAAGGAATTCGAGCAGAGACAACTGCTGAATCCCTATCTAAATTAAGACCTGCATTTGCAGCTGATGGAATCTTGACTGCCGGAAATTCGTCTCAACTTTCAGATGGTGCAGCTGCTCT